>JBFJPL010000107.1:0-13772 GCA_041617155.1 Kiloniellales bacterium | reverse complement strand
TTTTGTCGTCAGACAAAAAACCGGGCCGTTGAGGCCCCGCGAGCCCCGCGAGCGAAGCCAAGGGAGCGGATGCGACCGCCCGGCGTTTGAGGGCTCAGGGAAGAGACTAGCGGATGCGACCGCCCGGCGTTTGAGGGCTCAGGGAAGAGACTAGCGGATGCGACCGCCCGGCGTTTGAGAGCTCAGGGAAGAGACTCCACCCGCGACAGCGGGTGGGGGCTCAGGGAAGAGACTCTTTCTCCCGGCGGTGCGCCGCCGCGAGCTCGGCCATGCTGTCGAAGCGGAAATCGGTGTGCGGCGGGGTCCCGGGGTCCATGGTCGCGCCGAAGCCCTCTTGGCCGTGGCGGCGGTAGATCCAGCAGGACTTGAGTCCGTGCTTGTTGGCCGGCGCGTGGTCATGGAACAGGCTCTCCGCGGTGTGCAGGATGTCGCCCGGCGCGATGCCGAGAGTTTCGAGCTTGGCCAGCATGTAGTGGAAGTTGGCGTCCGCCGGCTTGTAGGCGCCGACGTCCTCGGCGGTGTAGACCGCGTCGAACGCGACCCCCAGCTTGGCGTTGCTGGCCGCGAAGCTGTCGTTGTCGACGTTCGACAGGATGACCAGCTTGTAGTGCCGTTTGAGGTAGGCCAGGGCCTCGGCCGAATCGGGGAAGGCCGGCCAGTCCTTGACCGAGCGGCCGTAGCGGGCGCAGTCCTGCCATTCGACCGGCACGCCCCATTCCTCCGCCAGGCGCCGGTAGACGATCGGCAACAGCTCGCGGTAGGGCTTGGCCGGCGTCTGCGCTTGCTGCGCCGACTCGTGGCGGGCATGGGCCTCCAGGATGGCGTCGCGCGTGAGCTCTTTGTCCAGCTTCCCGGTCAAGGGCGCGAGCCCCTCGATCATGCCGCTCTCCCAGTCGATCAGCGTGCCGTAGCAATCGAAAGTGAGTGCCTTGAAGTCGGTCAAGCGCATGGCACAGTTTCCCCCAACGCAAATGCGGCCGGATTCCGGCCGCCCGACGGAGCGGCGGCGCGACACCTTGTTGCATGCTTTCAGCCTAGGGTCTAGCGGTAGAGCCAGTCGATGGATCGCAGCAAAACGCGTTTGAAGGGACCGGGCCTGTTCGGATTACCTCGAACAAAACCCTCTGCCAAAGCCTCCACCACACAGGCGCGCATTTCATCCTTGGTGAGCAGCCATCGAAAGGCCAAGACGGCCACAAACCCGGCCGCCAGGCCGGCCGGGACAGCGGCGGCTAAGCCCAAGACAATACCAAGGACGGTCGGAAGCAAACCGTCGGGATCGGGTAGGAAACGCAAGGCGCCGCCGAATCCCGCGCCCACCCCGATGCAAAGGGCGAAGAGCGTAAACCAGCAGGCCATGCGCATCTTGAACGGGGTTCGTGGTCGGGCCAGGCGTGCCGCGCGGGCAAGGGCGACGGCGATGTCCGGGGCGTGGCCCTCGTGCTTGAGGCGGACCTTCTTGCCGTCGTTTTTCACGATATAGACGGAGTCGCCGAGCGCCAGTGCCGATTGGATCTCGTCCAACGCGACCTCCGTGTATTCGAACGCCCCCGCCTTTTTGATGTTAATGACGCGTTGCTCCGTTACCGCCGTCTCGGACTCCTGGTTCTCCAGCAGCGAAAGAGCCGTGACGATCGCCCAAAAAGTCGCCAAGAAAACCGCGAAGCTGCTCAGTTGGCCAGGTTCCAGCGCAAGCGAGAACACCAGGAACACCATCGCGCCCAGGGCCGCCGCAGCGCCGAGCCACATCCGCCAATTGGGTTTCAGCCATCCCGCGGGCACGTGATGGAAGACGCGCTCCGTAGGTTGGAAGAACTCGCCAAGGTCCCTTGCCATGAGCCTGATACTCCGCCTGGCCTATAGCGATTTCGGCGCACCGGGGACCTGTTAAGCCCGGCGCTTCGGTGCCCCGAATTACCTTGTCGAGGAGGTGTTAAAATTCGCCCAAGCGGCCGGCAGGCGGCCTAAAGCGGGATCGGGCTACATGGAGTCGGCGGAGGTGCCCCCTCACCCTGCCACAGCGCTGCTGCGCTGCGGGCCCCTCCCTCTCCCCGAGGAGAGGGAAGAGTAAGGCTCGCGTCGCGGCGTTGCCTCTCCTTGGAGAGAGAGCTTGGCCTGCCGAGGGCGCGAAGCGCGGGGTGAGGGGGTGATCCCGACCAAACCGATCCCGCTCTAGATCGGACACTTGCTTACGGGCCCCCCCTCGCCAACAACGCGTTCAGCATTGCCACGGCCGCGCCAGGGCCGTCCGGGTGGCGCCATACGGCGTCGCCCAGGGCGAGGAAATCGGCGCGGGCCAGGGCGGCGGCGTTCTCCAGGCTGGGCCCGCCCATGGCGACGCAGGGGATCTCCATCACCTCCTGCCACCAGGCGAGCAGCGGTTCCAGCTCGACCGCCGCGCCCTCGAAGGCGACGTAGTCGGCGTCGGCCTCGCCGGCGGTCATGGCCCGGTGGCGCGACAGGCCGCAGGCCACGCCGACGATCGCCTCCGGGCCGAGGATGCGCCGGGCCGCCTCGGGGCTCGTCCCCGCGCCGCTCAGGTGGGCGCCGTCGCACCAAGCGGCGCGGGCGATCTCCGGCTGGTCTTCGACCAGAAAGGCGACCTCGCGGGCCTGCACGACGGGACACAGGGTCTTGGCGGCCCGTTCCGCCGCCGGCCCCGGCAGGCCGGCGGTGCGCAGCAGCACGCAGGCCACGTCGGCGGCCCCGAGCGCCGCCTCGAGCGCCGGCCGAAAGCCGGCCAGGGCGGCCGCGTCGGCGAGGCCGGGCGGCGTCACTAGGTAGAGGCGGCAGTGGGGGCCGGGCGCGGTCATGGCGAGGTCCCGAGCCAGTCGCGACAGGCCTGCTCCGGCCGCGGACGGCCGCGCAGGTCGAGCGCCGGAAGATCGCCGGTGACGAGTTCCGCGCCATGCTGTTCGGCGATCGCCGAAAGCTTGGCCGCGAGCGCCGGCTCGCCGGTGAAGCGGACCCGCGCGAGGCCGAGGCGCAGGGCGGCCAGCACGTGGCCCGGCCGGTCGGCGCAGTCGAGCACGGCGCTGATCGCCACCTGGGGAAAGTCGGCGCCGGCCTGGGCCACCACCTCCTGGAACCAGCCGGGCCCGGCCGTGGCCGCCGCCCCCGGCGCCGAGGCCAGGGTCACCGGCACCCCGAGCCCGGCCGCCGCGGCCAGCGCCGCGCGCGCATGCTCCAGGGAATGGACGATGACCGCCTTGCCGTGCATGGCCCGATTATAGTGGAAAGCGCAGCCGGCTCTAAGCTGCGCGTCGCCCGCCTGTTTTCCCTCGCCCCCTGGGAGAGGAAGGGACCCGCGGAGCGGGAGGGCGAGGGTGCGTGGTTTAGCTGCGTATCGGCCGGCACCGAAGTCGCTTGCCCCCCTCGATCCAGAAAACCAACCCGCCCTCACCCTGGCCCTCTCCCGAGGGCAGAGGGAACGCTTACCCGATGCCCCGGCAATGGCAACAACCGCCTGACTTGGACGCGGCGGCGCAGCGCACCAGCCTGGGCATCCCCTACAGCAGCTTGCCCATGGCGACCGCGGTGTCGCTCATGCGATTGGAGAAGCCCCATTCGTTGTCGTACCAGGACAAGACCCGTACGCAGGTGTCGTCGAGCACCTGGGTCTGGGTCAGGTCGAAGGTCGAGGAGGCGGCGTTGTGGTTGAAGTCGCTCGAGACCAGCGGCTCGTCGTTGAGCGCCAGCACGCCCTTCAGCTTGTTGCTCGCCGCGGCGGCGACCATGGCCTGGTTGACCGCCTCGGCGGTGGTCTTCCGCTTGGCCTCGATGGTCAGGTCGATCAGGCTGACGTTGGGCGTCGGCACGCGGATCGCGGTGCCGTCCAGCTTGCCCTTCAGCTCCGGCAGCACCAGCCCGACGGCGCGCGCCGCGCCGGTCGAGGTCGGGATCATGGAGAGCGAGGCGGCGCGGGCCCGGCGCGGGTCGCCGTGCAGGGTGTCGACCGTGCGCTGGTCACCGGTGAAGGCGTGGATCGTGGTCATGAAGCCGTGCTCAATGCCGACCGTCTGGTCGAGCACGTAGGCCACCGGGACCAGGCAGTTGGTGGTGCAGGAAGCGTTCGACACGATGTCGTGGGCCGGCTCGATCTTGTCGTGGTTGACGCCGTAGACCACGGTGATGTCGGCGCCCGAGGCCGGCGCCGAGATCAGCACCTTCTTGGCGCCGGCCTCCAGGTGCTTGCCGGCGGCTTCCTTGCTGGTGAAGATGCCGGTGCATTCCAGCACGATGTCAACGCCGAGCTCGCCCCACGGCAGCTTGGCGGGATCGCGCTCGGCCAGCACCCTGACCTCGTGGCCGCCGACCACGATGGCGGTCTCGCTCGCCGCGACCTCGCCAGGAAAGCGGCCGTGGACCGAATCGTACTTCAGCAGGTGGGCGTTGGCCTCGGCCGTGCCCAGATCGTTGATCGCGACGAACTCGAGGTCGCCGCGCTTGGCCTCCATCGCCGCGCGGAACACCAGCCGCCCGATCCGCCCGAAACCGTTGATCCCGACCCTTAGCGCCATCTTTCTCTCCCGTCCATTGGATCTGCGATACGAACCCGGACCTCCCCCTCACCCTCACCCTGTCCCTCTTTCCAAGGAGAGGGAACCCTGAGGTGCGAGCTTTGCCCTCGCCCTCTCCGCGGGGAGAGGGAGGGACCCGCCGCGCAGCGGTGGGAGGGTGAGGGGGCGATCCTAGGGCTCATGATTTCCGGTGCCGTTGACCCCGCCGCTCAGGCGTAAGTTCCCATCGTCGCCGCGCCGTTGGCCTTGGCCCGTTCCAGGAACGCGGCCTGCGCCGCCTCCAGGTTCGCGGCCTTGCCGGCCCAGGCCTTCAGCGGCGCGGCCTGCAGCGCGCGGCCATAGGAGAAGCTGAGTCTCCAGGGCGCCCCGCTTTGCTTGGCCAGCTTGTTCATGGCGTCGAGGTGGAGCGTCGCCTGCTCGTCGCTCTGCCCGCCGGACAGGAAGACGATACCGGGCACCGCCGCCGGCACGGTGCGCTTCAAGCAGCGCAGGGTGCGCTCCGCGACCTCCCGGACATCGGCCTGGCGCGGACACTCGCCGCCGGAGATCACCATGTTGGGCTTGAGCAGCGTGCCCTCCAGCTCGACCTCCTGCACGGCCAGCTCGTTGTAGACGCTGCGCAGCACCTCCTCGGTCACCAGCTCGCAGAAGTCGATGTCGTGGCCGCCGTCCATCAGCACCTCGGGCTCGACGATCGGCACCAGGCCAGCCTCCTGCACCAGGGCGGCGTAGCGCGCCAGCGCGTGGGCGTTGGCGGTGATGCAGGCGGCGCTCGGGATGTCCTCGCCGATCCGGTAGACCGCGCGCCACTTGGCGAAGCGGGCGCCCAGCTCGCGGTAGTCGTCCAGGCGCTCGCGCAGGCCGTCGAGACCCTCGGTCGCGGTCTCGTCGGCGAAACCGGCGAGCGGCTTAGCGCCGGCGTCGACCTTGATACCGGGGATCATGCCGGCCTGTTCGATGATCCCGACCAGGGGCGTGCCGTCGGCGGCCTTCTGACGGATCGTCTCGTCGAACAGGATCACGCCGCTGATGTGCCGGCTGGCGCCGGACGCGGTGAACAGCAGGCTGCGGTAGTCGCGCCGGTTCGCCTCGGTCGACTCGACGCCGATCGACTCGAAGCGCTTCTTGATGGTCCCGGTGCTTTCGTCGGCGGCCAGGATGCCCTTGCCCTCGGCGACCAGGGCCCGGGCGGTTTCTTGCAGCGTACCCTCCGTCATGCTTTGCAGTCCTCCCTCTCCTTCATCCGCGCCCGATCGCGAAGCGGCGCGTTGTGCGACTTCACGCCAAGATTCGACGCAGAATTGCTGTCATTGCCGGGCCCCGCTTCGCGCCCTGCTACGCAGCCCGGCGATCCAGGGGCGGTCTCGCAACCCTGGATGCCCGGGTCAAGCCCGGGCATGACAAGCTGTGCGCGGTCGAATGCTTTGGCGCTCATAGGCCGGATACGCCACTTAAAGCCGCGCCTTGACCGCATCGACCACGGCTTCGGGCGTTATCTTGAAATGCCGGTAGAGATCCTTGGCCGGCGCCGAGGCGCCGAACGAGCGCATGCCGACGAAGCCGCCGCCCGGCTCGACCCAGCGCTCCCAGCCGAAGGCCGCCGCCGCCTCGACCGCGATGTGCAGGGTGCCGGGGCCCAGGACCTCGTCCCGATAGTGCTGGGTCTGCTCCTCGAACAGCTCCCAGCAGGGCATCGAGACCACGGCCGCCGAAATGCCGTCCTCGCCCAGCGTGCGCTGCGCCGCCAGGGCGATCGCCACCTCGGAGCCGGAGGCGATCAGGGTGACCTGCCGTTCGCGATCGGCCGGCGCCAGGATGTAGCCGCCGTGGGCCGAGAGGTTCTCGTCGGTGTGCTCGGCGCGCACCGTGGGCAGACCCTGGCGGGTCAGGGCCAGGACCGAGGGCCGTTCGCGGTTCTCGATCGCCAGCGCCCAGCATTCGGCGGTCTCGACCGTGTCGGCCGGGCGGAACACCAGCAGATTGGGCATGGCGCGCAGGCCGGCCAGATGCTCGACCGGCTGGTGGGTCGGGCCGTCCTCGCCCAAACCGATCGAATCGTGGGTCATGACATAGACCACGCGCTGGCCCATCAGCGCCGACAGGCGAATCGCGGGCCGGCAGTAGTCGGTGAAGACCAGGAAGGTGCCGCCGTAAGGAATCAACCCACCGTGCAGGGCCAGGCCGTTCATGGCGGCGGCCATGCCATGCTCGCGCACGCCGTAGAAGAGGTAGCCGCCGGAGAAATCCCCGGCCGTCACGGGCTGCTGTCCGGCGGCCCGGGTGTTGTTCGAGCCGGTCAGGTCGGCCGAGCCGCCGATCAGCTCCGGCAGCACCCCGGCGAGCGCGTCGAGCGCCTGCTGCGAGGCGACCCGGGTCGCGACCGTGGGCCGGTCCGCGCTGGTCTTGCGCTTGAGCGCCTGCAAGGGCGCCAGCCAGCCGTCCGGCAGCGCGCCGGCCATGCGGCGGTCCCACTCCGCGCGGGACGCCGGGTCGAGCGTGGAGAGCCGGCCGTCCCACTCGGCGCTGGCGCCGGCGCCCTGGGCGCCGACCTCGCGCCAGGCGCCGAGGATCGCTTCCGGAACCACGAAGGGCGCATGCGGCCAGCCGAGCTTCTCGCGGGCGCCGGCGACCTCCGCCTCGCCCAAGGGGGCGCCGTGGGTCTTCTCGCTGCCGGCCTTGGTCGGCGCGCCGAAGCCGATCACCGTGCGGCAGGCGATCAGCGACGGCCGGTCGCTGGCCTGCGCCGCCTCGATTGCCGCGGCGACCGCTTCCGGGTCGTGGCCGTCGACCGCCTGGACGTGCCAGCCGTAGGCGGCGAAGCGGGCCTGCTGGTCGTCCGACACCGAGAGCGCGGTCGGACCGTCGATCGAGATGCCGTTGTCGTCGAACAGCACGATCAGCTTGCCCAGGCGCAAGTGCCCGGCGAGCGAGGCGGCCTCGTGGCTGACGCCCTCCATCAGACAGCCGTCGCCGGCGATCACGTAGGTGTGGTGGTCGACCACCGCCGCGCCGAAGCGCGCCGCCAGCAGGCGTTCGGCGAGCGCCATGCCGACCGCGTTGCCCAGGCCCTGGCCGAGCGGCCCGGTGGTGGTCTCGATGCCCGGGGCGTGGGCGTATTCCGGGTGTCCCGCGGTGCGGCTGCCGAGTTGGCGGAAGTTCTTCAACTCGTCGATCGTCATGTGCGGATAGCCGGTCAGATAGAGCAGCGCGTAGAGCAGCATGGAGCCGTGCCCGGCCGACAGCACGAAGCGGTCGCGGTCGGGCCAGTCCGGGCGCGCCGGGTCGAACTTCAGGAAGCGGCTGAACAGCACGGTGGCCGCGTCGGCCATGCCCATGGGCATGCCCGGGTGGCCGGAATTGGCCTTCTGAACCGCGTCCATGGCCAGCGCCCTGATGGCGTTGGCCATGTCACGGTGACCGTCACGCGGCGCGGCGGCCCGTGGCGAAAGGGATGACCGCTCTGCGTCCATCGAATTTCCCATCCGGATCGGAGACCAAAAGGCCGTTACGGTCCGAACCCGGCGGCGCCGGACTCGGCCCTAGGGCCTCAGCCCAATTTTTCGCGCAACATGCCGCCCCCGGCCGGAGTCGTCAACCGCGATCTGGCGGCCATGCCGCGGCCGCCGCGTTGCGTCACTTCCGGGCCAGCGCGCGGAGCTCGGTGGCGATCTCGCGGCTGAGGTCGGCCACCGCGCGGCTCATCGCGGCGACCACGGCCTCGCGGTCGGTGCCGGACCCGCTGGCCTCGGTGAAGCTCGACTTGCGCGCGACCAGCGGCCGCCGGCCGTCCGGGTCGAGAATCTTCCAGCGCGCGACCAGCAAGGCCGTGCCGTCGAGATCGGCGTCGAAGCGGATCATCTCGACCGCGACCTGGTAGTCGATCGGCAGGGCGCGCCGCAGCGGCAACCGTTCGACCCGGTCGGTCGCCAGCAGGATCGAGAGGTTCTCGGCCAGCACCCGCAAGAAATTGTCCTGCAACGGCTCGGCCCACTTGTGGAACTCGGCCAGCTCGAGCTTGTTGGAGCTGGCCAGCGAGACCACCTGCGGCCGGTCCAGGTAGCCCGGCAGGGTCGCCGGACCGACGCCCAGCGACAGCTTGTCGCCGCCGGCGCCCAAGCTCTCCGCCGCGGCCGGCGGCAGGCTGGACAGGATGTAGAAGTTGGTCGGCCGGGTCTCGGCGCAGCCCGCGGCAGCCAGCAGGACCGCCGCCAGAAGCGGTGCGCGAAATCGCGGTGCGTCACGTTCCATGGTCAATCCCCCAGTCCGGTCTTGCCGCGGATCAAAGCCTCGGGATGCTGCTCGAGATAGTCGGCCAGGAAGCGGATCGAGCGGGCCGCATCGCTCAGCTCCTGGAGCAGCTTGGAGAGGTCGTGCCGGACCTCGGATCGCTCGCCGACGAACCCGTCCGCGGAGACCAGGGTCGTCTTGGCCTGCAGCAAGGCTGCCTCGGCCGCTTTGGAGGTATCCGCGACGCTGGCCAACAGCGGTCCGGCCCCGCGGTCGACGTTGCGGATCAAGGCCTGCAGGTCGGTCAAGGTCTGGTTCAGCGAGACGACGGTTTGCTTGATCTCCGGCGAGGCGACCAGCCGGTCCACGTCCTGAACCGTCCGGCGCAGGTCCTCGACCAAGCCTTCCAGCGGCAAGCCGCCCAGCTTCGCCAGCACCTGCTCGACCGACCGCGTGATCGCCTCCAGGTCGGAGGGCACCGACGGGATCTCGGGATACTTGCCCTTGGTTCTCAATTCGGCTTGTGGGCTTTCCGGATGGAAGTCGAGTTCGACAAGCAGTTGACCGGTCAACAAGCTGCCGCTTTGGAGCTGGGCCCGCAATCCGCGTCGGACCAGACGCGCCATGACCTGATAGGGCTCGCTCTCCACCTCACCATCCACCACATGCACTCTCTGCGGCTCGATTTGGAACGTCACGGGGATCCGGACGGCGGTCGTGCCCCGGTCGATCTCGAGCCGTACGTCGGTCACCGAACCGACCCGGATGCCCTTGAACTCGACCGGGGCGCCAACTTTCAGGCCCCGCACCGATCCATCGAAATAGGCCAGGTACGCGACCTTCTCGGTGTAGGTGGCCTCGCTGACACTGGCGAGGTCGTCGAACAGCCTGAACTTGGCGCCTTCCGGCGCGGGCTCGGCGCTCGCGGCACTGACCGGCGTGTCGAAGGCGATGCCGCCCGCCAGGAGCGTTTCCAGTGAGGTGGTGGAAACGCTAAACCCATCGGCGCCGACCGAAATTTCGATGCCGCTCGCGTTCCAGAACCGGCTGTTTTCCTGGACCAGCCGGAAATGCGGCTCCTTGACGAAGATATGGATCGTCACGCCTTGTCCTTCGCCGGCCAGTTCGTAGCCCAGCACTTGGCCGACGTCGATGCCGCGGTAGTAGATCGGCGAGCCGGGGTTGAGCGAGCCGAGCTTGTCCGACTGGAGCAGGAATTTCCGGCCCGCCTCGTAGGCCCGCACCACCGGCGGCAGCTCGAGGCCGGTGAAGCTTCGCGCCGGAGCGCCTGACCCGGGCTCGACCTCGATGTAGGAACCCGAAACCAGCGTGCCGAGCCCGGAGACGCCGCCGGCGCTGAGCCGTGGCCGCACGACCCAGAACTTGGTGCCGTCGGTCAGATGGGGTTCGGCGCCCTTCTTGAGGCTTGCCGTCACAATTATATGCGAGCCGTCCCGGGCGATCTCGACCTCCTCGACTTGGCCGACCTCGACGTCGCGGTACTTGACCTTGGTCTTGCCGGCCTCAAGGCCATTGGCCGTCACGAAGGTGATGGTGACGGTCGGCCCTTGCGCCGTGATCGTCGTGTAGGCGAGCCATGCCGCGATGACGGCGGCAACCAGAGGAATCAGCCAGACGATGGAAAGGCCGCGGCGCGCCTTCACATCGACCTCCGGCAGTTCGTCCGGTTCAGGCGGGCTGTCGACTTGTTCGCTCATGTTCGCTCTCCAGAGAATCCCAGATCAGCCTCGGGTCGAAGCTCATGGCTGCAAGTATCGTGATGATGACCACGGCGGCGAAGGACGTGGCGCCGACGCCGGGTTCGATGGTCGCGATCGAACCCAGTTTGACCAGCGCCACCAGGATCGAAATCATGAAGATGTCGATCATCGACCAGCGGCCGACCGCCTCGGTGATCCGGTAGAGGCGCGTTCGGTCCCTGGGGCGCCATTGTGATTTGCGCTGAACCGAGATCAACAAGTAGGTGAGCCCGAGCAGCTTCAGCACGGGCACGGTGATGCTGGCAAAGAAGACCAGCAGGGCAAGCGGCAACATGCCGCCTTCGATCAGGTGAATGACCCCGCTTAGGATGGTGTCCGGCGCGCCCTTGCCGAAGGAGATCACGGTCATGACCGGAAAGACGTTGGCGGGTATGTAGAGGATGGCGGCGGTCAAAACGAGCGCCCAGGTGCGCGCGATGCTGTTCGGTTTGCGCCGGTGCAGCGCCGAGCCGCAGCGCGGGCAGTGCATGTGCCCGCCCTTGGCCGCCGGACGCAGCCGGCTGACCAGACCGCAGGCGTGGCAGCCGACCAGGGTGGCGCGCAGCACGGTCGGCACCCGGGCGACACGCGGCGCATGGCGCAAGTGCTGCCACACGGCCCGGGGGTCGAGGCTGGCATCGGCCGCCGCCACGACCACGATCAGGGCCATGAACGAATAGAGCGCGATGCCCAGCTCGAGAGTCGCCAGCTCGATCAGTTTGACGTAGGCGACGAAGACGCCGAGCAAATAGACCTCCATCATCGCCCAGGGATGGAGAATCTCGACCAGCCTGAACACCGCGGCCACATGCCACGGCCGCCGGTTGAACTTCAGGGGCAGCAGCACATAGAGCGTGGCGAGCATCTTGACCAGTGGGATCAGGATGCTGGCGCAGAACACCGCGCCGGCAAGGATCCACAAGTCGGCCTCGTAGAGCTCCCTGACCCCCGAGAACAGCGTGCTCTGCTGCGTGCGCCCCTCCATCTTGAAGGTCATGAAGGGGTAGACGTTGGCCAGCGCGAAGAGGATGAGCGCGGCCAGGGTCAGCATCAGGGTGTGGTCCAGGCTGTTGCGCCGCTGCTTGTAGAGGACGGCGCCGCAGCGCGTGCACTTGGCGGCGGCGGGAGCGGGCAACGGCCGCTCGTGGTGCAGCAGGCCGCAGTCGTGACAGGCGATCAGGGGCGCCGCCCGGCTGTCCGCGCCGCGCTCGCTCCTCTGAACCCCGATCCCGGAGATCGGACCGAGTGCCACGGCACTCCCTCCCCTGGCATTTAAATTATTGCGAAGCTTGAACCACCTCAGCGCCTTTATATTATGGATTTACAATAAAATCCAGCCGATAGAGAATATTCAGAAACCAAACCGTTCCAATTCACGGCAGTAAATTCGGCTGTCGAAAATGATTTAGGTCTTGGAACGAATTGTTCATGGCCACCTCCCCGGTTTGTTTGCCGATATTGTGACCAAATGGTTGGTGCGCCGCCAACCTTGCGGCGATCGCCGATGACCACGGGCGGCCAGATCCGGCCACAGCAGGCTTGCCGCGACGGGCTGGCCGACCCCGGACCTGCGGGCGCGCAGAACGTGCGCGCCCGGGCCCTGAGGTTCGGTGCCGCCTATTAACGCTGGGCCTTGAGACGTTCCACCAGGTTGTCGATCATCTTGAGCGCGGCCTGTTGCGAGGTCGTGCTCTTGCCGCCGGCGGCCGGCTGCGACTGAGGCTGAACGGCGAACTCGCCGTCCTTGTAAAGGATCAGAGGGATCACGCCGAGCCGCTCGACGGCGCGCTTGATGCGCTGGTCGCTGGTCACGATGTTGTCCTTGCCGAGCGCTCCGCGGAAGGTCAGCTCCACGAGGGTGACGCAATGTCCGGTGACGGCGCCGAAGCGCTGCGCCGAGATGCCGAGGTTGACCGTGCCGTAGACATCGTCGCGCCGCTCGATGCCGATCCCGGCCAGCTTGTCCTTCAGACGGTCCGCGAAGACCGTCGCATCCGTGAGGTTGCAGTCGCCGGCGCCCTTGGAAAAGCTCACTGACAGGTCCTTGTAGCCAAGTATTTCCTTCGGCACGCTGTCCTGTTGCGCAGTGGCACCGGTCGAGATCACGCAACCAAGCAAAATCGGTAAAAGTCTTTTCATCACGTTTTCTCCTCTTCCTCTCACTTCTAATAGTTTAACAGTCCGACACCCGCAACTCTGTTCCGCCGCATGAACGGCACAGCGCCGTCCCTATGCCAAGGTTGCCGGCGCGCGCCAACGGCTTGCACGGCGAGGCTAACCTCTAACGACAACCTGACGGCCCAATTATCGGCTTTATGAAAAACCGAACATTGATTTGGATCATTCGCGCCGAGCCCACGCGGCAGCGGCCAGAAGCGTGGCGCCCCTTAGGTCTGCTTAGCCCTCGATCCAGCCCCGCTTCACGAAGGCCTCCCTGAGCACCTTGGCGATCTCCTCGGCCGTCCGCTCGGCCGTGCCCTCCATGCTTTCCGGGCCAACTTCCTTGGCGACGTTCATGCCGCCGCTGATCGCCGCGCTGGTGACCACCCTGCCGGCCGCCGCGCCGCCGGCAACCGGCACGAGCATGCCCGGCATCTTGCCGCCGCCGGCCTCGACTTCGGCCGATCCGAGCGGACGCAGGCCCTTGGCGGTCACCTGGTAGCCCTCGACGAAGGTCTTCAGCTCGGCGGCGCCGGCGCCGAAGCCGATCAGCATGCGCTTCACGCGGCTGCCTTCGTCAATGGCAATGAACTGGCCTTTGATCACGAGGTCGCCCACTTGCGGGGCCGGTCCGCCTCCGGCCCGCTCGGCCGGCAGCCCCATCGCCAAGATGTCCTTGACCAACTCGCGCGCCACCTGCTGGCCCAGCTGACGCCCGAGCGCGATCTCCTCGGCGGTCTGCGGCGTGCCGCGCCGGTCGTAGCGGCCGGCGATCGCGGCGTCGGCCGCAATATCGTCGGCGGTGGCGGCGAAGTCGTGGACGATGACGCGACCCGGGCGGGCGATCTCCTCGTCGCCGATGTAAGACCGGCGCGCCGTGACGTCGCTCGACGCGCACCCCGCCAAGAGCGCCACGACGCCGGTCGAGACCGCGCAAGTGAGTAGAACCGGAAACAGTCGCTTCATCGTCTTTCTCCTCTTTCTTTCGCATTTTTCGATCCGACGACGTTTCACTCAGGCGGCCGACTCCGGGCCAAGCCCCGTCGCTCGAGGAGGGACTATCAAGCTTGTGCAAAGCCGCGCCAATGATCTGAATCATTTCCGC
>JBFJPL010000106.1:0-13916 GCA_041617155.1 Kiloniellales bacterium | reverse complement strand
GTCGGACTCGATTGATTTCCCAATCGCACGAAACTGCCGGGATCAATCGAGTCCGACCCCCTTTGATATTCGCTATAGTTAAACCTAAGGCCAGGTTCATGGGCGGCTTGTTCGTGGGGGCCGGCACAACGCTCTAGCGGCGCGATCGGTGAAATAAGTGACGGCTGCTCACTCGATGAAAGCGATCCTAAATTAGTCACTCGGTTATCGGAAAGGGAGGGAAATCATGTCGAAAATAGCTACGCCGGAAAAGGCGCAAGAATATCTTCAGCGTTTTGTTGCTGGGCTAGAAAGGCGAAATCCCGGGGAGCCCGAGTTTCATCAGGCCGTCTACGAGGTGGCGCAGAGCATCTTCCCCTATATAGCCGACAAGCCCCATTACCACGACGTGCAGGTCGTGGAGCGCATGGCGGAGCCGGACCGTATCGTTATCTTCCGGGTGTGCTGGGAGGACGATGAAAGGAATATCCGTGTCAATCGCGGTTATCGGGTTCAGAACAACAATGCGATCGGCCCCTACAAGGGCGGCATCCGCTTTCACCCCAGCGTGACGCTCAGTATCCTCAAATTCCTGGCATTCGAGCAGACGTTCAAGAACTCCTTGACCGGCCTGCCCATGGGCGGCGGCAAGGGCGGCGCCGATTTCAATCCAAAAGGCAAGTCCGACGCGGAGATCATGCGCTTCTGTCAAGCTTTCATGACGGAACTCTATCATCACATCGGCCCCGACCTCGACGTTCCGGCCGGTGACATCGGCGTCGGCGCGCGCGAGATCGGCTACCTCTTCGGTCAGTACAAGCGCCTGACCAATCAGTTCGTCGGCGTTCTCACCGGCAAGGGGCTGGAATACGGCGGCAGCCTGATCCGCACCGAGGCGACCGGATACGGCGCCGTCTACATGATGGGAAGCATGCTGGCGCTCAAGAACGACTCTATCGAGGGCAAGGTCTGCACGGTATCCGGTTCGGGCAACGTCGCCACCTATGCGGTCGAGAAGATCAACCAGCTGGGCGGCAAGGTTGTGACGCTTTCGGACTCCTCGGGATACGTGCATGACCCCGACGGCATCGATGCCGACAAGCTCGCCTGGGTGGTCGATCTGAAGACCGTGAAACGGGGCCGTATTTCGGAATACGCCAAGGAATTCAAGGTCGCGTTTCACGAGGGAAAACGCCCCTGGGAGGTCGAATGCGACCTCGCCTTCCCCTGCGCGACCCAGAACGAGATTTCCGGCGAGGACGCGCTGGCCCTGATCAAGAACGGCTGTATCGGCGTTTCCGAAGGCGCCAACATGCCGACGGTACAAGAAGGTATCGATGCCTACCAGGAGGCGAAAATCCTGTTCGCGCCGAGCAAGGCGGCAAACGCCGGCGGCGTCGCCGTGTCGGGGCTGGAAATGAGCCAGAACAGCGCGCGCATATCCTGGACCGAGGATGAACTGCAAAAGCTGCTGCGCGATACCATGCAGAGCATCCACGACAAATGCGTCGAATACGGCCAGGAGAGCGATGGCCACGTAAACTATCTCAAGGGGGCCAACATCGCCGGTTTCGTGAAGGTTGCCGACGCCATGCTGGCCTACGGCGTGGTCTGACCCTTTGATTTGTCTTTCCTGCAGCGCCTGAGCAGGCGCTGTCCACTTCTTCGTGATCGCCGGCCACCGTGCCGGGCGCGGCAGGTCGCGCCTGCACTCGACCCTGGACGAGATCGCCGGCATTGGCGCCAAGCGCGCGGGCAGACGTTGCGAGGGATTCCCGAGGAATCCGGATTACTCGTTGGCTGCCCCTGCGCCACAATAATCGAGGCTGGTGCCGTAGGTAATCACCAAATACCTTTGGTATAGCTCTCGATCATCTTTAGAAGAACTCAACAATCTGGCGTTAGGGTGAAGAAGTCCGGTCTTGACTCATAAGACGGCGATTGGCCGGCACCCGGCGCAAGGGCGAAGGCACGACAGGCCGGCGTGCGATGCCGTCGATGGTCACGGCCACGAATCGGGACCCGAGCTTCGATCATTTGTCACAAATCAGGACCTTTGCTATGACCCCTCGATCCGAAACCTTGGAATTCCAGTCGCCCGGCCTTTCGGCCAGGGCTCCCGCCGCCGCTTGGCCAAGATGGTTGCTCGGCCTTTTCGTCGTCGCGCTGGTCGCCGGCTGCACGGGCAATAGGCAGACCGCGGAGGTCAGGCGCGGGCAAGACGTCGGCAGGTTCACGACGTACTACGTGGTCGAATCCGCGCCCGACAAACACGGCGTCAACGATCTGATCAAGAACCGGCTGATCGCCATGGGATACCGGGCGGTCACGGGTCCGAAGACGGCCGCGCCCGGCGGCGCCGAAGTCGTCGTCACCTATCGGGACAAATGGAGCTGGGACATCGCCATGTACATGTCCGAGCTGACCGTTGCCTTCTACGATCCCAGGACCGGGTCCCGCCTGGCCGTCGGCGACTCCCGCCGCCCGGCGGCCTCGCGCCGGTCGGCGGCGATCATGGTCGACGAGGTCCTGACGAACATCTTCGAGGAAGCCAGGGACTCCGCGAGCTGACCCGCCACGAACCCAGGCAAGATCAAAGGGGTCGGACTCACTGCTGACCCACCAAGGGCGCGAGCGCATCTTCATGGCCGGGCGTCCGCCGCTGCTGCCGCCGCCGCGCGACCCGCTGCCCTACTTCCCGCAGCGCCTGCGCCACTTCGGCTCGGCCCAGGCGGTCGAGGGCGTCAGCAAGGCCGGGACGCAGAGGATCTACGACCGCTTCCACGGCACGGGTTGACATCTCGTCGAGCCGGGGGCCGCACGGCCCGCGCAGCGGTGGAAGGGTGAGGGCGAAGCCGGACCGCGCCGTTATTGACCCGGACATGCCGGCGCTCGAGGATCAGGCGCGGGTCCAGATCGGCCGGCTTCATGTCCGGACCGGGCTCTCGGTCATGGCGCCCGGAAGTTCGTGCCTCGGTCTTCCGTGGACCCCTCCCTTCCTTGCGGGCCTTCCGCAACCGCACCATGGCACATGGCGATGCCGGCGGTGCGAGCCGTCCAGGGCATCCCAAGCGCAAACCACTAGGTTCGATCGTGACGCCTCGGATTTCGGCACCGAAGATCGATTGCGGGACTATTCGGTCACGGAGCCGGCGCGGAGCCGGGCCCCAAATCGCGCCCGTTAGGCTCTCCGAAATCTCACGGACCGACAATTCGATACGTCAGCGTGGTTCTGGAGAGGCTCTGGTTGAGCCACATCAGACAGTACGACTGCTCCAATTCGGCGTCGAAATAGTCCCCGTGACCGGTGATTCCCGTCAGCTTTACCGGGAACCTGATGCTCAGACCGTCATGGTAATGGATGTTGAATTCGATCGGCTGGTCGGCTTGGAAGTCGTAGCGGACCCTGTCCCGCGGCGCCAATTCGAAGCACCGTTCCTGAAACTCCAAGGGCGCCAAGGACACAGTGCCCGAATTCGCCCGCAGGGAGCCGAGGTTGGGGCCTCCGACGATCGGCTGGGAGAGAATCCACAAGCTCAGCATCGTGTAAGCGACCATCAGGACCAGGAAGGGATACTGGCTCCTGAGCGCGGCGCTGGCAGACTCGAAGACCCGCAGCGCGACGAAATGCGCCACGCCCACGGCACAGACATGGCCGGCGACGATCGCTATCACCGCGCTGTACCAAACGAACTTCGCGCCGACGATGCCGATTTCGATGCTGTAGCTCGACGTGCCGAAAATATCCCAGCCGATCCCCAAGGGGTCGGACGCGAGAGGCACGATGAGCTGCCCGGCCAGCAGCAGGTAGGAGAGATAGTGGGCCAGATGGTAGGCGATGGCGATCGGCACCAGAGACCACACGAAGAGCCCGGCGATCTCCATGACCGGCAGCTCACTGTCGGGAACCTCCTTGGCGAGCCAGCAGAAGCCCAGGTAGACCAGCAGGAACAGGAGCGGAGAAAAGGCAAGCATGCCGGTGTCGAGCGCGACAATGAGATCGAAACCGAGCTCATGGAGCTTGAGAAGCAATCCGTGGAACAGGGGCTCCGAGGCGATCCATTCCAGAAGGCTCGCATGAAGCGGCGTTTCCTTGAACCCGTCGAAGGTCACCGTCGAGAGCATCAAGAGCACGAACACCGTCATGGATAGGCGGCAGGGACGATCCGTGATCAAACCGCCGGCATAAGGCCTGAGATACCAATGACTCGGCCGGCCATCGGGCGAGTCGCGCGTTGGCCGGCCGATCGGCGCGAAGCGCCCCAGCACGCCGAATGCGAGCGAGAAGGCTTCGCCGCGGGCAAGCCAGACCTCTCGGCCGAAGGCGGCCATGCCCAACCAGGTGATGCCCGAATAGACCAGGATGGCGGTCGCCAAGGTGCCTGGCACTTGTGCCGTTTCAGGGATCAGCTCGAACCAGGCAAAGAAACCGAACAACGCGACCGCCGGCCAGACCCCGAGCCAAGACGGATAGGACAGCCCCGGACCCAACCGGGCGTGCGTTCCGAGTCGAGCAATTCCCTTCTCGAGCCCGACAAAAAGGATCGACCAGGGATTAACGGCGGGCCAGAGGTTGCCGGCCAGGGCGGCGACATAGGCCAGTCCCACCCACCAGATGACCCAGACGAAGGTCGGCGCGAAGTTCTCGAGGGAGTCTTGAGTGCCGAAGAACCCGGCGGCCAGGACCAGGAGGAAGAGCCCAACCGAGATAACCCGGAGGACAGCGATCACCGCCGGATGCAGCAGGAATCGCATCGGCCCAAAACGGAGCAGGTCGATGCCCGGCCGTCCGCCGCGCGCGGGCGGGGCGCGGAAGACGAGCGCCATGATGACGAAGGACAGCGCAACCGCCGCGCCCGCTCCGGCCAGATAGAGCTCCAGCGGCAATGGCAAATCGTAGCGTTGGCCGAATGCGTGGGCCCGGGCCGGCGCCGCCCAACCAAGCGTCGTCCAGGCTGCGCAGGACAGGGCCGACGCCCGTTGACCAATACGCCGCATGCGGGATTTAGCGGGGGTAGACTTCAAGATAGGTCAATGCATCGTGGCCACGGCCGCCTTCGCCCCAGCCGTGGCTGGTGATGGGGAAACGGCCGGTGGCATAGGCTTCGACGACCATGACGGCCGGCTCGTCTGGCCGAACTTGGATCTCCAGGTCGTAGCCATGAAGGTGGAGTTTCGCCGCTTCGTCGCTCGTCCAAACCAGCTCGACCACATCGCCTTCGGTAACCCGGATCGGCCCCCGCGGCGCGACCACCTGGCGATTTTCGATCCGCACTTCGACTTCCTGCTGTGAGGCCTTCTGGGCAACGGCCCCTCGGATCAGCCCAGAGGGCATAATCGAACCAGCGGCAAGCCAGACCAGCCAAGCTCTACGGCAAGCTTCCATCGACCCCCACGGCAATCAAACGTCTCAGCCTCGATTGCGCTGCATCGCGCTGCACATCGCGCCTACCCGGTCGGCCCGAAAGGCGCGATGACAGGGGCCATTATCCCCGCTCCCCGGCACTAGGTCGCCGCAGACACCATGGGGCGCCGTGGTGCCGCTATTCACCGCCGGCATCGCGCTTCGATAGCCTGTGCCTGCGCCACTTCTTCTGGGCCACGTAGACAACAAGCAACGTGACGGCGACCGCTATGATGATCGACAGCGCGATGGCCCCGCCCGAGCTACCGGTCCCGGGCGTGGCGTCGAACGCCAGTGCCGGTGAAATCAACATCCCAACCTCATAGAGCCAGTGTGGTGCGGGATGCTACACCAAAGCAAGCAGCCTGGCGAGCCGCTCCAGCCGATCGGCGAGGTTCCGCTTGGCGATATGGCGCGCGCGTCCCATGGGCCGGGACCGTCTCGACAACTCGGCCATCGAAGCCGGCCTCGCCGGTCGTCGGATGTGCCTGGCCGACCTGGAGGCGGTCGAGGGCATCAGAAAGGCCGTCGCCCGGAAAATCTACGACCACACCCACGGCGCCGCTCGGGGGCGCGAGGAGGCGAGCGGCGGCGCAATGGCTCCGGACCGGTGCTTCGGCTCGTCAGTCGACGGCTAGACCCAACTCTCGAGCCAGCTGTCTGGCCTGGGCGTCCCATGAAAACAACTTCACCAACTCATCGGCGTATCGGGCTGCCGCGGCGCGCTCGCCGGCGTCGCGGTGGAACGTGGCCAGCGCATAGAGAATTTCCCGATCGGTGGGATGGCGCTCGTACGTCTTCCGGAGCACGTCGATGGCATGGGCGGCTTCGCCGGCGCTGTTGAGCGCCACGGCGTACACGTAAGCGTAGCGGGGCGTCTGCGGGCCCAGCTCCGCGGCCCGGCCGAGCGAACGAAGCCCGGCCGGCAGCTGCCCGCGCCGGACCAGGAGCAGGCCCAGAGCGTGATGAGCGGCGGCCGTCTCGCGCCCGGTCGCGATCGCGGCGCGAAGCAGCTCCTCGCCCTCTTCGTCGCGGCCCATTATCCGGTAGAGGTCGGCGAGGTTGACGGTGGCCGCCACGAAGGAAGGATCGAGACGCAGGGCCTGGCGGTAGGCCGCCTCCGACTTCGACCACTGCCCGCGCTCGGCATAGAACGAGCCCAGGTTGAGCTGGGATTCCGGACGTTCGGCGGCGGCGGTCTCGGCCTCGATCAGCTCTTGGGCCGCTGCTTCAAGGGCAAGCCCCTGCTTGGGCGACATGAGTCGCGGCGGCACGGCGGCCAGCCCGCGCGCCGCCTCGATGCGCACGGCGCGCACGGGATCGCTCAGAAGGTGGCCTGCCGCGGCCAGCCTCAGCTGCGGCGCGAACGGCTCGAGGGCGCGCACGGCGGCAAGGCGCACGAGCGGGTCCGTGTCGGCGAGACCCACCCGGTAGGCTTCGAACGCCATCGGACCGGGATGGCGCGGCAGCAAGGCCAGCGCATTCGCGCGGCCGATCGCCGGCTGCGCCGTGTCGGTGATGACGGCGGCCAAAGCGGTACCGGCCGCGCGCTGGCCCTGGAGTCCAGCGTGGATCGCTTGCCCGAAGTGCGGCCGCGGCGGCTTGTCGGGACCGCGCCACGTCGCCACGATACCGGCCGCCCACGCGGCCGAGCGGCCCTCGTGACACCGCGTGCAGGCGTCGGGCGTGCCGAGCCGTGCCGAGAGGTCGGGACGGGGGATGCGAAAGCTATGGTCGCGCCGCGGGTCGACCACCATGTAGCTGGTTTCCGGCGCATGGCATTCGACGCAGCTGGCGCCTTCGGAGCCCGGCACGTGCCGGTGATGCTTGGACGTGTCGAAGGACGCGGCGCGGTGGCAGGCCGTGCAGACCGCATTACCCTCGGCCCGGAGTTGCAGGCTGTGGGGATCGTGGCAGTCCGAACAGACCACGCCGGCCCGGTGCATGGGGCTCTGGAGGAACGAGCCGTAGACGTAAACCTCGTCGCGAATCTGGCCGTCGGGGTGATAAAGCGGCGGCTCCAGGAGAACCGGCATATAGGCGTCGAGGAAGCTCTGGCCGGGCTGTGGCTCCGCGACGATGGCCCGACGCCTGGAATGGCAAGGGGCGCAGGCTTCGAGCTGACTGCTTGTGCGCGGTGGCCCCTGCCAGCGCGCGGTCGAGGCCTTTCCTCCGAAGCGCCACGCGCCGTCTCGGCCGGCATCGAACTGGACCACGAGACCCTTGGCCCCGGCACCCGCTTCCGGCGCAGGCTGCCCCGCCTTGGCCCAGGCGAGGTGCCTGGAGCCCGGACCGTGGCAGGCCTCGCAGGAGACGTCGATCTCGAACCAAGTGGTGGCGAAGCTGTCGCTCGCCGGATCGTAATTCTTGCGCAGGTCGGTCGAATGGCACTCGGCGCACTGTGTGTTCCAGTTTTGCGAGCGGCCGGTCCAGTGCAGCGGATCGCCGGCCGGAACCGATTCGTCGGGATAGAGGTGAAACCAGCGCTGGCCGCCGGCTTCCGCGGGGCGGGTGTCCCAGGCGAGAGCGAGCACTTGGTAGCGGCCGCCGGGGAAGGCGACCAGGTATTGCTGCAACGGATCGACCCCGAAGACATAGTCGATCCGGTAATCGTGGAGCTCTCCATCGGCCCCCTCGGTACGTACGTAGTAGATGCCGTCCTTGCGGCTGAAGCTCGAGGTGCGGCCGTCGTGGGTGAAGGTGATCCGGTCGAAGTCGCCGAGGACGGTGGCATCGCTGGCCAAGTCCATGGCGAGGTCGTGGTGCGAGCCGGTCCAGGCCAGGGCCTGCTCGGCGTGGCAGCCGGCGCAGGCTGCGCGGCCGACGTTGGCGGGCGCCGGGTCAGGGGTGTCTTCGGCACCGGCCGAGGGCAGGCTTGGCTGCCCCGACGTCGAACGGGCGGGCGCCGCCATCGCCGAGACCAGGAGCACGGCGGCGAGAGAGGCGGCCTGTCGGCCTCGTTTCGTCACGGCGATCGCACTCCAAGCGCGAACCAATGCGCGCCAAAACCAGGCCTGGAGGACCGGCCTGAAGGCCGCTCCCCTGGTGCCGGTTGTGTTCAGTCGTGCGCCGTGATCTCGGCGCCCTTTGGCATGCGCCCCGACACCCGATGCGGGAACTTGCCGATCATCATCATATGCGTCCTGAGCTGCCGCTGCATCGGCGTCACGGCATAGAGGCCCGGATAGAACTCGCCGCGTTTTTCGCCGGGGTCGCGCCTGACGTTGTAGAATTCCATGTTGGGCAGCCCGCCATGGCCGCCGGGCTTGATGTGGACCTTGAAATCCTCGAAGCGAACCGCGGCAATCTGGCCGCCGCTGTAATGGAACATGTAGTTGCGCCGCGAGTGGCCTTCGCCCTTGAGCAGCAGCGCGGTTTGATCGACACCGTCGGTGACGCGGTCGCTGGGAACATGCTTCATGGCGCCCCCGAGGCGCGCGGCGGTGGTATAGAGATCCACCAGGTGAACGATGTCCGTCGGATCCTGGTTTGGCTCGATC
This sequence comes from Kiloniellales bacterium, assembly GCA_041617155.1. Lineage (GTDB taxonomy): Bacteria > Pseudomonadota > Alphaproteobacteria > Kiloniellales > JAKSDN01 > CAMYKD01. The sequence goes on along the minus strand of JBFJPL010000106.1, from coordinate 5,033 downwards.
ATGCCGGGCCACCAGGCCATGGCCGGCACGCGGACACCGCCCTCCAACACATCCCCCTTGGCTCCGTTCAGCCAGGAATAGCCAGCCGTCGGCCAGAAGGCGTACATCGGCCCGTTGTCGCTCCACCAAACGACCAGGGTGTTCTCCGCGATGCCCTCGTCGCGGAGGGTGTCGAGGAGCCGCCGGACGTGTGTATTGTGCTGCGCCATCATCGAAGCCTGGGCATTGGCGCGATCGACGTGCGGCGCGTCCTGATAGTCATCGGCGCCGGTAATCTGCTGAGTGTAGGTTGCCCAGTATATGAAGAACGGCTTGTCGGATTTGCCCTTTTCCTTGACATAGTCGATGATCTGACGTGCGGACTCCTTCTCGAAGGCCGCTTGGCGCTTGCCGCCGAGCTGGCCGGCTGGTCCTTCGATGGGCTTGCGCCCCTTACCCTTCTCGGCCACATAGCCGGCGACGCTGAGGTCGATGCCGGTCATCTCCTTGTATTTATCGACCCCGGGGAAGTCGTAGAACGGCCCGCGCAGCGAGGTCGACTGGCCGTAAAGAGCCGCGCTGTCCGGCCACATGTCAGGCGCGCCGTTGAACAGGCCGTAGTACGCGTAGTCGTAGCCCTGGTTCTCCGGCGCATGCTCCGGCAGCTCACCCAAATGCCATTTGCCCCACATGGCAGTATGATAGCCCGCTTCGGACAGCACTTCGGCCACGGTCACCTCGTCCGGCGACAGGCCTTCTGTCTGGCCCGGCCACAAGACGCTGAGAAGCCCCGTGCGAACCGGGTGGCGGCCGGTATTGATGGCGATCCGCGAGGGCGTGCAGGAGGGCTCCGCATAGGCGGCCCAGAAGCGCATGCCCTCGAAGGCCATCTTGTCGAGCTCGGGCGTCGGCGTACCGCGGTGCTTGCCACCGCCCTGCCAGCCGAGCTCTCCCCAGCCGACGTCGTCGGCCAGGATATAAATGATGTTTGGCTTCTTGCCGAACCTCTTTTCGAGCGCCGCCATCTTGGCGTCGATCTCTTTGTCTTCCTCGGCCCATTTGCCCATGTTCTTCTCGCGGTCGGCCAGAAAGGGCGCGTCCGGCTGAAAGGCCCAGGCGGCCGACGCAATTACCATCGGCACCGCCAGGCTTGCGACAGCCGCGAAGACCTTGGGCGAGTTTTTGCAATACTTCATCGTCAACCTCCTATGCTTCGATCCAATCCAACGGCTTCAAGCGGCTATGACCCGCGTGAGCGCCGCGCTTGGCGTGGCGGCGCGTTACAGGTTCTTCGGATTACCCTCGAGCACGAGCAGACTGTTGCCGCCCCATTGGTAGCCGATCTCCCGACTGATTAAGCTGAGCTGGTCGCAGTTCTCTTTGCTACCCTGCGGCGTATTCCACGCCGCGCAGAGCACGCCGTTGTCGCTCACACGCCACTGTCCCGCAGTCGCCCCGTTCGGGAGATTGAGCCCCTTGAGCGTCCCGTCCCTACCAACATAGGCGTAGGCTTCCTGGTCGGCGGCCTTCATGGTGTTACCGGCGATGGTTTGCTCGATTTGCTCGGACGCCAGCGGGCCGGGTCGGGCCTCTTGCGTCGTCGCACAGCCGCCGCTCCGCGAGGCAACAACGGCGACGGGAATCAGGAAGATGACGTTGAAGGTCGTTGGTTTGAAAAACTTCATGGATCCTCTCCGTTTTGTACGGCGTTTGCGGCCAGCAGGCTGGAACCCAAACCAGACCCAGGATCGACCACAATCTGGCGCCTCAAAAATCGCCACGAAAATCGATGCCGTACGGGTTGATCATTGCGGTAAAGCCTAGAGACCATCGAATGCAGACCCGGATAGTCAGCAGATCGTCCGCTCTGTTTCATCGGCCGGTTTGGCGTACCCACCAGCGCCCTATTGAAACAGGTTGCCGATGAAGTTCGGGAAGATCGGCGCAACGACGAAGCGGATGTTGAACTCCTCGCCGAGGTTGTCCGGTCGTACCGGGTAGTACTGCGTTTCGATCCCGAACTTGATCGGAAACTTGCCGAAGAAGTGCGTCTTGTAAACCCCGAGCCCGATCGGCACGGACCAGCGATTGTCGCTGTCGGCTTCCCAGTCCGCAGTGACGACAGGCGTGCCGCCGACCTGCCAGCCATCCTCGAAGTTCAGGAAATAGAACAGGTTGAGCCAGGTGAAATCGACGTCATCGCGGTCGCTGTCCGCGCTCGCGTAGGACCACCAGTGCTGCCCCAAAGCGCCGACGATGAAGTCACGGCCAATGAAGGCGACGACGCCCGCCGGACCGGCAGAATACTTGTCCGTGCCAAGCGCGTCGTCATTGGCCGTCGGAAACATGAAAGTCGGGCCAAGGGCCCACACGGCGTCACCACCGCCGGCTTTTTCCGTCGGGAGTGACTGACCGGCCAGCGAAAAGTGGACGATGTCGCCAAAGCCGCTCTTGCCCGTGAACGGAATATTATCCGGAGCATTGTCAGGCGGCAGCCCCCCGCCCCCGATCAAGCCATTTCGGAGCCTCTTCTGGTCCGGCACATCCGCGTTCAGAATGACCGGGAAGGTCGGACGGTTGACCATGATCCAATCACCGCCCAGCCTAATCGGAACGACAGGCTGGATCGACCAGGTATTGAGATGCCGGGTCTTGTCGGTGAGGTCCCCCTGAAGGAAATAATTATCGAATTGGTTCAGCAGAATCATGAAGTCGCCGCCCAATGGATTGCTCGACTGTCTAGCCGCCTCGTCGGCGCTCGCAAAGGCATCGGGAGCGGCGGGTTCGGGCGCGTTCTGCGCGATCAGATCGGCGTCGATCCGATGGCCGGACCGATCAACGGGCGTGATCCGCTCCAGTTTTTCTTGCCAATCTCTATCGATGGAAAAGCGGTCGAGCTCGGCATCAGCCGAGCTATCAATTTTTTCAGCTTTGACCGTATCCGCGATAGCGACCGAGCTTTCCACAGCGAGCAGCGCCGCCACCAGCAGCGGTAGGCTTGCGAGCGTGAGCTTGCATCTTTTCATTGGATCCTCCCCCGCCTATTCCCTGGGCATCCACTATGCTTGGGCTGCCGGTTGGGAAACCTACGACAGTTGTAGCGGAGCGCTCTATCCACATCGGGCAGGTGTTATCCGAATGAGGAAATGGCGGTTGAGCACCGGCTTCTGGCGCCATGAGTCGGTTATCGCGCTTGGTGCCGGTCGGGGCAGCACAAAAGCCAGCATGGATCCGCCGGCCAGATGACCTTTGCGCAAGCTGCGCTTTGTGGCACGAGGCGAGAGCGTTTGCGCTAGTTCAGGAGAGTGAATTTGCGCTTACGCAGTGTCTCGGAGGGCGATTCCCCGAACCGTTTCTTGTAGTCGGCGCTGAACCGACTCAGGTGCCCGAACCCACAGTCGAACGCGATTTTCGTGACGCTCTCGCCGATGTCCGCGGTCAGCAACTTCTCGCGGGCACGGTCCATCCGCACCGATTTAAGCAGCGCCATCGGCGAATAGCCCCGGTACTGCCGGAACGCGAAATGTATCGATCGAGCGCTGACATTGGCGACCGCCACGAGATCCTGCATCGCCAGCGGATTGTTCGCGTTGGCATGAATGTAGTCCTCGACCAGCTTGACCTGTCGCGGCACCAAGGCCGGCGGCTGGCTGTCGAAGCGCGCGGAGCAGTTGTGGCTCTGAGAGGTGAGCAGCGTCGTCATCAGCGCATCCTCGAGATTCGCAATGACCAAGGGGCTGTGAAGCAGGTCGTCGCTGTTGTCGAGATGCCGCATGAGAAGCCGGATCAGGTCCTTGAGGAACACGCCACCATGCGTCGCCAGCGAGAGGCGCGGCGCGAAGACGAGCGGACCGCCGACCGGGACCTCGGTGAGGGTTTCCAGATGGCTTTCGAACGCGGCGCAGTCGAGCGTGAGGTGAAGGTGTTTCGCGTTGGCCCCCATGCATACGCGTGCATGGCAGGTCGGAGAGTACAGCGCCGCCGTCTCGGGTGTTACAGCGAAAGAGTGACCGAGAACCGAGGTTTCCGTCTCGCGGCCCAGGTCGATGTACAGAATGTAGCGGTCATCGAGTGTTGCCGTATCGATCGAAACCCCGACCCCCTGTTGGACGTAGACCAACGCGCAAGCGCCCAACTCGACCCGATTCATTCGGGCATGCAACTTTGCACTGGGTCTCAGGACCTCCATCTTGTGGTCAGTGAGGGCTTGCGAGACATGATGCACGACCTCCTCGCAACTCGAGCTCCTGAAAACCTCGAACCGCGCGAGCGGACGTTCATTGAATTGAACTTGCGAATTCCCCATCACTCTGACCCTGACGTGCCTCCTACGTTTGTTGCCAATATACAAGGGCAATCAAGGAAATCCCTGATCTAAGTCAAATACATCATCGTCATCGGAGGGAACATCCGCGCAAACCTTTCTTCAAATACTATCAAGCTTTGAATTCTGGTTTGACCGAACCAGGCTCGAAAATCCCACCGATCAAGGCCCCGGCCCTCACCAGATGCCGGGGATCAGTCGGAAACGGACGCGGCGGGCGTAGTCCTCGTAGCCGGCCAGCTCCGCGCGCAGGGTCCGGTCCTCCAGCGCGGTCCGAACGACCAGACCGGCCAGCGCAAGCGCGCATGGGACAAAGGCCCACCACGAGCCGAGCAGCAACGGAGCGGAGACAATCCAGCCGGAAAAGCCGACATATCCGGGATGGCGGACGAAGCGGTAGGGGCCGGCGTCTATGACCCGGTGGCCCCGCTCCTTCTGGATACGCACGGTCTTCTCGAAGAAGGGATTGACCGCCATCGACCAGGAAAAGAACACGGTACCGGCCAGGAAAAGCGCCAAGCCGGCCGGCCACAGCCAGCCGGGCACGTCGCTCCAGCCGTAGCGGCCGGCGTCGAGTCCCGCAACCACATAGACGCTCAGGAAGACCGGCGCGAACAGGCCGGCCCAAAGCTGGTCCCAGGTCTTGGTGCCTTTCCCCAACCGCATGCGATGCCGGATCAGCTCGGGGTTCCTGCGCCGGACGTGGACGTAGTTCATGGCCAGGCTCGCC
>JBFJPL010000105.1:0-14142 GCA_041617155.1 Kiloniellales bacterium | reverse complement strand
TGAAAGCGGCCGGCCGGCGGGCCGAGAGCTATTGGTACGAGGCCGACCACGCCTTCGCCAACCCGACCAGCGCGCGCTACGACCAGGCGGATGCGCAGTTGGCCTGGCGGCGCACCCTGGATTTCTTCAAGTCCCATCTCTGAGCGAACCGCCAAGCCGGTTAGGGGAATCTTAGCCGGGCGCCTATAGTTTCGGCCAATGGACCGTGTTGCGACGGGGCAGGACCGGAGGAATGAAATGTCGGCCAGAAGGCGAATAGGTGCCATAGCGTGCGCTCTTGCCCTGGCTGCCCTGGCCTGCATCGGGCAGGCCGATCCGACATTGGCGGCGGCCTCGCTGCCGGAGATCGCCGCCGAGCTGAAGAGCCGTCTCGCGGCGAAGTCGATCCAGGTCGACACGCATCACTTGAACAGCCAGCCCATTCGCCCATTCTACGCCGAGCGGGATTTTCGGCCACTTTGGGTCGGCCGTATGGATGGCGACCGGCAGGCCGAGCAACTGGTCGAAGTGCTTCGCCAGGCGGATCGGGAAGGTCTCGAGCCGACCGACTATGCGCCCGGTTCAATCGCCGGCCGGATCGGCCGAGACTCCTCGGTCGAGATGGCGGAACTCGATCTTCTGCTGACTCACGAAATTCTCCGCTACGTGGAGGATCTGCGCAACGGCCGGACCGCGCCGCGCGCGGCCGATCCCGAGCTCTTCGTCAATCCCCGGAAACTGAATCGCCGCGCCATCCTCGAAGGCGCCACGGCGGTCTTCGATCTGCGCAAATTTCTGGCCGGGTTCGTTCCCGCCAACCCGGTCTACGGGCGGCTCCGAACGCTCCTGGCCGAGTATCAATCGATCGCGGCGCGCGGCGGCTGGCCCGTGGTGCCGAAGGGCAGGGCCCTGGAAGAAGGCATGCGCCACCGGCGGGTCAAGCTGCTGCGTCAGCGACTCGCGCTTAGCGGCGACTTGCCGGGCGCGGCGGTCGGCGCCGCGACGTTCGATTTCGAACTGACTCAGGCGGTCCAAGCCTTTCAGCGCCGGCACGGCTTGGAGGACGATGGCGTGGTCGGACCGGCGACCCGGCGGGCGCTGAATGTACCCGTGGACGAGCGCATACAACAGGTCATCATCAACATGGAACGCTGGCGCTGGATGCCCGACGACCTGGGCGAGCGCTACATTCTGGTCAATATCGCCGCCTATGGGCTGCAGGTGATCGAGGACGGCTGGCCGCTCTTGGACATGCGGGTGGTGGTCGGCCGTCGCTTTCGACGCACGCCGTGGTTTTCCGGCCGCATGACCTATCTCGAATTCAATCCGAGCTGGAACGTGCCGAGCTCGATTGCCGAAAAGGACTATCTGCCGCGCCTCAGAAAGGACCCAACGATCCTGGCCAGGCAGAACATCCGGGTGCTCGCCAGCGGGCCATCGAGTCTGCGCGAGGTCGATCCCGCGAAGATCGACTGGCGCCGGGTCCGTGCCGGCAAGTTTCCCTATTTGCTGCGCCAGGACCCCGGCCCGGACAACGCCCTGGGCCGGGTCAAGTTCATGTTTCCCAACGCCTTCAACGTCTATCTGCACGACACGCCCAAGGGCGAGCTCTTCTCGCGCCGGGTCCGGACCTTCTCGTCCGGCTGTATCCGGGTCGACCGGCCTCTGGAGCTGGCGAACTTCCTGTTCAAGGACGACCCGAACTGGACGCCGGAAAGGATCGACGAGGTGCTGCGCAGCGGCACGACCACGCGCGCGGATCTTGCGAATCCCTTGCCGATCCATCTGACCTATTCGACCGTCTGGGCGGCTGGTGACGGCGTGGTGAATTTTCGCGAGGACATCTATCGCCGCGATGCCCTGCTGGGCAAGGCCCTGTTCGGCCGAGCCTACCGATCGGCCGCCCGCGGGACGAACGCCAATTTGGCCAATCGGTAACGGCGGGTGCCAAGAGCGCGTCAGGCCGGGCGTGGCACCGAGCGATCCGGCGGAAAGCTGACGCTGACGAAGGTTCCCAGCCCCGGTTTGCTTCCGAGCTCGAAATTGCCGCGGTGCAGTTCGACCAGGGATTTGACGATCGGCAGGCCAAGGCCGGTTCCGTTGCTCGTCCTGGTGAGCTGGTCCTCGACTTGGCCGAAGGGCGCGAGAACCTTCTCGAGGTTTTCGGGCGCGATTCCGATCCCGTTGTCCTCGATAAAAATGTTGATTCCGCCGTTGTAGAGGCGGGCCCTCACGATGACCCGGCCGTGGCGTGGCGTGAACTTCACGGCGTTGGACAGCAGATTGAGCAGTATCTGCTTGGTGGCGCGGCTGTCGGCCCGCAAAGGCGGGAGCCGGCGCTCGATTTCCAGCCGTATGTCGATCCGCGCCTTGGCCACGTCCGGTTCGATCAGCCGGATGACATCGGGTATCAACGCGGACAGATCGAGAGTTTCGTCTTGGAGCCGGTACTTCCCGCCCTCGATCTTGGAGAGATCCAACAGGTCGTTGATCAAGCTGAGCAGGTGGTGGCCGCTGTCGTGGATGCCCGCGGCGTATTGGCTATAGCGCGCCGAACCGAGCGGCCCGCAGGTGCCCAGGCGCATGATTTCGGAAAAGCCGATGATCGCATTGAGCGGCGTGCGCAGCTCGTGACTCAAGGTCGCGAGAAATTCGGACTTGGTCCGGTTGGCGCTTTCCGCCGCGATGGCGCGGTGGGTGGCCGCTTCGGCCTGTTTGCGCTTGGTGATATCGACCACGGTGCCTTCGATGTAGAGCAAGATTCCTTCGGTCGTGCGCACCGCCCGAGCGTTCTCGGAAATCCAGATCCGATCCTGTGTCTCGTGGCGGTAAATTTCCGAGACGAAGTTGGTGACCCGCCCGTGCTTTTCGATCTGGTCCAGCAAGGCGTCGCGTCGTCCGGGTTCGACGTACCATTCGGCCGCAATGTCCGGCTTCGCCGCCAGCAGCGCCGCCTCGCTGTCGTAACCGCAGAGCTCGACCAGGGCCGGATTGGCCCGCAACAGGCGGCCCTCGCGAGTCGCGCGGTAGATTCCTTCTGTCGTGTTCTCGAAGATGCCGCGAAAATCAGCCTCGGCTTGGCGCGCGGCGATCAGGGCCTGCAGATGGCGCCTGTAGGCCGAGCGGATTTCCCGTGCCATGACGTTGAAGGAGGCGGCCAGCTGGCGCAGGTCGGTTGGACTGTGCCGTTGCAGGTTGACCGCCTCGGTACCGAAATAGCCTGCGGCATTTGCTTTGGCGGCGTTGACGATCGGCGTGATCGAGCGGGTCAAATAGCGCGAGAACAGCCAGCTCGCCATCCCGGCGACCAGAACCCAGACCAGCATGAAGGCGATGGCAGCGGTCCGTCCCGATGCGGCGAGCTGTTCCAGCTCCGCCATCGGCTGGGCGACCATCACGCCCCAGCCGACAACTGGAACCACCGCGTAGCCCGCAATCATTTCGGCCTTCGACACCGGCGAACGGAACTCGGCGACGCCGGTTTCGCCGTCGATCATGCGCCGGACCGGTTCGATGTCGGCGATGTTTCCGATCTCCGCGGTCAACGTCGGATCCGGATGCGCCAGGAGATTGCCGGCCTGGTCGACGATCACCGCGTGGCCGTTCTTGCCGAAGACCACGGCCCTCTGCACTTCGATGAAGTGGTCGGTCGAAAGCGCGGCGACCGCACTTGCGCCGTCGTCCCCGTCGACCACCAGGAAGATGGTCGGCCGCCCATGGCCGTCGCGCCGCACTGCGCTGAAACTCAGGGTGCGCGGCGTCGCTGCGGCGACCACCGGCCGCAGGTCGCCTGGCGAGAAGTCCTGCTCCGGGCAGATCGCGGGGCCCGCCCCGGCCACTGTTTTCGGCACCCAGAAGACACAGCGAATTCCGACCGAAGTCAGATGGGCGATCAGGCCCGGCGGGATCTCGGCCCGACCGCGCTGGCTGAGCGCCAGGGTGAAGACGGCGGCCAGGTCCCGCGCATAGCGGGCCAAGTCGGCGCCGATGTAATTTGCCAGGAGAAGGTGCTTGTCCTGCACCGCGGCCTTTTCCTCGTGGTAGGCGGCACGGTCCATCCAGATCGCCAGGAAGGAGATCGGAACGATGCTGATCAGGGTAAAGGCAATGGCCAGAATGGTGCGCAGCGTCATCAGCCGGCCGTGGATCCACTGCTCGCGGAACCGCCGCAGGAATCGAGCCACGCCGCCGCCGACCGAGTCCGTCGGCGGTGCGGCGTCGCAGCGCTCCCCGCGGTTTGACGAACCGCCGTCTTGATTGGAATGGCACCGCATGGGTCTTTGTCCTCACCGACACTCGATCAGGCGGACCCCCAAACCCGCTGGCGATCGGTTTGAGCGCGGCTGCCGCCCGACGGGTTCCGGCTCGTGACGATAACCGCGATTGACCCAGCCCCTTGCGAGGTAACCACGGGGACAATGTCCGAGGTTGAGCGATTTTTGGGGCAGGGCAACGCCGGGAAGCGTCGCGGGCCAGTCGGCCGCGTGCTGAGTTACCGGCGCTGGCCGGCGCGCATGCGGGTCGGTGGCGCTTGATCGGGCGTCTCGTCGAACAGTTCGGCCAGCTTCTCCATCATGGTTCCACCCAACTGCTCGGCGTCGACGATGGTCACGGCGCGGCGGTAGTAGCGGGTCACGTCGTGGCCGATTCCGATCGCCACCAGCTCGATCGGCGAACGGGTCTCGATCCAGTCGATGACCTCGCGCAGGTGGCGCTCCAGATAGTTGCCCGGGTTGACCGAAAGGGTCGAATCGTCGACCGGCGCGCCGTCCGAGATGACCATCAGGATACGTCGCTGTTCCGGCCGCCCAAGCAGCCGGTTGTGTGCCCACCGAAGGGCTTCGCCGTCGATGTTCTCCTTGAGGATGCCCTCGCGCAGCATTAGGCCCAGGTTCTTGCGCGCGCGCCGCCAGGGGGCGTCGGCGGGCTTGTAGACGATATGGCGCAGGTCGTTGAGGCGGCCCGGGTTGGCGGGTTTGCCGGCCGCGATCCAGCGTTCGCGCGACTGGCCGCCCTTCCACATGCGGGTCGTGAATCCGAGGATCTCGACCTTGACGCCGCAGCGCTCCAGCGTGTGCGCCAGAATATCGGCGCTCATCGCGGCGACGGTGATCGGCCGGCCGCGCATGGAACCCGAGTTGTCGATCAGCAGGGACACCACGGTGTCACGGAATTCGGTTTCCCGTTCCCGCTTGTAGGACAGCGAGTGCATCGGATTGACCACCACCCGGGCCAGGCGCGCGGTGTCGAGCAGGCCTTCCTCGAGATTGAAGTCCCAGGCGCGGGTCTGCTTGGCCAGAAGGCGCCGCTGCAGCCGGTTGGCGAGGCGCGCGATCACCCCGTGGAGGTGCGCAAGCTGCTGGTCGAGCAGCTGGCGCAGCCGGCCGAGTTCGTCCGGATCACACAGCTGATCGGCTTCGACCACCTCGTCGAACTCCATGACGAAGGCGTGGTAGACGTCCTGCCGTGGCGCGTTGCGCAGGTCGTCGGCGTGGGGCGGCTGGCCGGGCCGGCCGGGCTCCTCGTCGCCGCTGCCCGACATCATATCGCCCTCGGCCTCGACCGCGTCCTCGTCGCCGGCCTCGCCGTCGCCGGCCTCGGCCAGCTCGCCATCGAGCTGGCTGGGGCTATCTGGGCTGTCGCTTTCGCTGCCCTCCCCGGAGGCCTCGCTTGGATCGGTTTCCTGGTCCTGGCCCTCGCTTTGGGTCTCGTCGTCGCCCAGGGGCTCGTCGTCCGCCGTGCTGTCCATGTCCAGGTGGTCGAGCAGCGCGCGTATCACCTCGGCATAGGCCGCCTGGTCGCCGGCCTGTGCGCCCAGGTGGTCGAGATCTTGAAGCACCCGGGGGTCGAGCGCCGAGCGCCACAGCTCGACCATCGTCCGGGCGGCGGGCGGCGGCGGCATCCCGGTCATGGCCTCACGGGCCAGACAGCGCATCACCTCGGCGATCGGCGTCTCTTCCCGCTCGCTGGCCCGGTTGTAGCCGCGGCTGCGATAGCGCTCCTCGAGCGCCGCATCCAGATTGCCGGCGACGCCGGCCATGAGCCGCATGCCCAGGGCCTCGCAGCGGGCTTGTTCGACGGCGTCGTAAACTTCCCGCGCCGCCTGGTTGGACGGCCGCTGTCGGGCATGCAGGGCGCTGTCGTGGTGGCGCAGTTTGAGCGCCAGGGCGTCGGCCTCGCCGCGCACTTGGGCGACCTCGTCGACCGGCAGGTCGCGGGACGGCAGCGGCAGGCGTGCTTCCGTCCCGACCAAGCCCTGGGGCGTCGGCACGAAGCTGGCGGTAATGTCGTCACGCTCCGCGATGGCGCGAATTGCTGCGCCGGTCGCGCGCTTGAAGCGCTCTAGAGGGTTGTCGGGCTGCGCCATCGCGGTGCCGGCGCGACGCTAGGCCAAGTTGACCTTGACGCCGCTTTCCACCAGTTCGGTGCCGAAGCAGCGCTGGTAGTACTCGGCGACCGTCGAGCGTTCCATCTCGTCGCACTTGTTGACGAAGGTGACCCGAAAGGCGAAGGCGATATCGCCGAAGATCTTGGCGTTTTCCGCCCAGGTGATCACGGTACGCGGGCTCATCACGGTCGAGATATCGCCGTTGATGAAACCGCTGCGCGTCAGGTCGGCCAACGAAACCATGGCGGCGATCTTGTCGCGCCCTTCCTTGGTGTCGTAGTCCGGGCACTTGGCCAGCACGATGTTCACTTCCTCGTCGTGCGGCAGGTAGTTGAGCGTGGCGACGATGTTCCAGCGGTCCATCTGGCCCTGGTTGATCTGCTGGGTGCCGTGGTAGAGGCCCGTAGTGTCGCCCAGACCGACGGTGTTGGCCGTTGCGAACAGGCGGAAGGCGGAATGCGGCCGGATCACCTTGTTCTGGTCGAGCAGCGTCAGCTTGCCCTCGATCTCCAGCACGCGCTGGATCACGAACATCACGTCGGGCCGGCCGGCATCGTACTCGTCGAAGCACACCGCCATGGGCCGCTGCAGCGCCCAGGGCAGCAGTCCCTCGCGGAACTCCGTCACCTGCTTGCCGTTCTGCAGAACGATGGCGTCCTTGCCGATCAGGTCGATTCGGCTGATGTGGCTGTCCAGGTTGATGCGGATGCAGGGCCAGTTGAGCCGCGCGGCGACCTGTTCGATATGGGTCGACTTGCCGGTGCCGTGGTAGCCCTGGATGATGACCCGCCGGTTGTGGGCGAAGCCGGCCAAGATGGCGAGCGTCGTGTCGTGGTCGAAGCGGTAGGCATCGTCCAGGTCCGGGACGTATTCGTTCGCTTGGCCGAACGCCGGGACCTGCATGTCGCAATCGATCCCGAAGGTCTGCCGCACCGATACCGTGATATCGGGCGTGTCGCTGGTTTGCGGCGGGGTGCCGCCTTTGGTTTTGCTAGAAGCCATCTGGGTCTCGTGTTTTTGCTGGACGCTTGTCGGCGGGCCAAGCCGGGCCCGCCCCGGGGTATCACTGAACGAAGCTGTGTTTTAGAGTCGAATAGGCATGGTTGACCAGCTTCATTTGCTCCTCGGCTGATTTGTCGCCGCCGTTGGCGTCCGGGTGTAGCCGCTTGACCAATTCCTTGTAGCGCGCCTTGATCTCCGGAAAGCTGATCGGTCGTCGCAGATTGAGCACGGCCAAGGCCTTTTCATCCTCGGTTCTGGGTTTGGCGCTATTGCGCCCCGACCGCCGCGAACCGCCGAATTGCTTGTCCAACTCTTCCCGGGCCTTTTTTTCGGCTTCGCCGAGGTCGCTGCCCAGGCGCCAGGAGGGGCGCTCCCAAACCGTGTCGACCCGGCGCTGCGCCTCGATCTCTGCTTCGCTCATGCCGACGAAATAGTCCCAGGCCAAGTTATAGTCGCGGACGTGCTCCAAACAAAACCAGTAGTAATCCGTAAGCCGGTCACGCGACATGGGCGCCCGGTGCAGGCCCTCCTCGGTACAGCCCGAATGCTGGCACGGCCGTTCGACCTGCTGCGGGCGCCGGAAGGGTTCGTGGATCGCGTCTGGTGTCTGTCGTGCCATCTCTAGAGTATGGTTGGGGCCATTGGCCCTGGCAAGGCTGGCGCAGGGAATTTGGCGAATTCGCAACGCGCCAGTCTGCCATGCCAAGCCTTAATTTTCGTTAGGGACTTTGCCGCCTCAGGTGCCGGTGTAGTAATCCGGCCAGGCCTTCTTGACGATGTCGCCGTCGCTTTTGAAGGCGTGGCAGGTATCGATCAAGGGTGGGCGTCCGGGCCGCGGATTCTCCTCCGCCTTGCGTTTCAGCACCGGGTAGAGCGTCTGAAAGGCCACGGTCGCCATGGCCTGCAGCATCTCGGTTAGGTGGGTGCAACCTTCGGCGCCGCCCAACTGCTCGCGGACCTTTTGGCGCCAGCCCTGCCCGATCCGGACGCCGACCATGCGCTTGAAGTTCGGGGTTATCGCCGGGCAGACGGCAAAGGGACCCGCATCGGTTTCGGCCTCTATGTCCTGCACCACGAAGTTCTCGTCGATGGTCAAGCGCAGCCACATGTCGTGCAGGGGTTCACCCGCTTGGACCTCGCCCCGGTGTTGGTTGCCGAAAGCGTAGGTCTTGGTGTCGGTCATATGGCCTTCGATATCCCAAAGACCGTCCTCGCGCCGGAAGCCACCGAAATCGTAGCGGCGCGTGTGGAGCCGTTCGCGCTCGGCGGTCGGGGAGAGGGGCATGGCGCTTCTCGTTGCGATGTTGCAGGCGGGTATCAAGCGGCCACTATAGTGCACTGCAACAAGCGGTCAACCGACCGCGGGGATGGGCAAGACCCGGACCCCGGCGCCTCAGGGCGGAGCTGCGAACGGCAGCCGTGCCTGAGTTTCGGCACCGCCGGTGCGAACGCCTTCGAGGGCCAGCAAGGCCGCCTTGGTTTTGAGGCCGCCGCCGAAGCCGGTCAGCTTGCCGGTGCTGCCGATCACTCGGTGGCAGGGGACCACGATCGGCAGGGGGTTGCTGCCGTTGGCCGCGCCGACCGCGCGCGATGCCCTTGGCCGGCCGATCGCGCGCGCCAGCTCGCCGTAGGACACGGTTTGGCCGTAGGGGATCCGTCTGAGCGCGCGCCAGACCGAAAGCTGAAACGGCGTGCCCCGGGGGGCCAGCTCCAGGTCGAAGTCGGTCAACTCGCCGGCGAAGTAGGCGCCGAGCTGACGGACCGCCTCGGCGAAGGGCTCGCGATCCTGGCGCCACCCGAGTCGCGGTGCGCCGCTCGTGCGGTCGCGGGGAAAGCCGATCAAACGCAGGCCCGACTCGTCGCCGGCCAGCAGCAGGCGGCCGACCGGGCTAGCCATGTGGCTGTAGTACATCGCCTCGTACCGTTTCTCGGGGTGCGCCGCGGCGCGCGCCGGCTTTGCGCGGGGATTTTCCAGCCTCGCTGTGCCACAGATGAACCGCGGCGTAGGCCCGCCACGGCCGCCACGCCTCTGCCGTCGCCATGAGCTCCTTGGGCGTTGTGGCCAGGCCAAGCTCTTCGGCGGCGCGCAGCAGCCCCAGATCGTCGGCCGGAAAGGCGTCCGGTTCGTGGAGCGCGCGCATCGCCACATACTCAGCGGTCCAGCGGCCGATCCCCGGCAGTTGAGTGAGCGCCTCGGCCAGGCCATCGGCGCCGCGCGCGCTGTCGAAGCGGACCCGCCGGTCGCAAACCGCCCGGGCGAGGGCTCGTATCGCGTCGGCGCGCGCCTTGGGCAAGCCGATTTCGGCAAGCTCGGCCACGGCCAGCCGCTCGGCCGTGGGAAACAGCAGGCCCAACTGCGGTTCGGCGCCGGGATCCAGGCGCTCGCCGTAGGCCGCCGCCAGCCGGCCGGCCAGGGTCGAAGCGCCCTTGACCGTGACCTGCTGTCCCAGAATCGCGCGTACGGCCAGTTCGAAGCCGTCCCAGGCGCCCGGAAGCCGGAGCCCGGGGCGCGCGCCGACCAGGGCCGACAAGCGGCGGTCTTGCCGCAGGTGATCGGTGATTTCGCTCGGGTCGGCGTCCAGGTCGAACAGCCGGCGCACCCGCTCGACGATGCCGAACAGCGCTCGGGAATCGGGGTGGGCGACGCGAAGCTCGAGTTGGCTGGCGCCGCCCACCGGCCGGATCGCGATGGTGCCGGTTTGGCTGTCGATCAGGATGGTGCGCCGATAGCAGTCCGCCTCGACCGCCTCGACCCCGGGTATCGCGCGCGCCCGCAGGTAGCCGACGACGGTCGGCCAGTCGAACGGTGGCCGGAACCCCAGGCGCAACGAGAGCGGGCCGGGCGATCCGGCGGATCCGCGCCGCCGGGCGGCTTGGCGCAGGGCCCCCGGCGTGGCCTTGTAGCTTTGCCGAAACACGGCGTTGAAACGCCGGATGCTGCCGAAACCGGACGACAGCGCGACCTGCGCCAAAGGCAGGTCGGTCTCGTCGAGCAGCTTCTTTGCGAACAGCAGCCGGCGGGTCCGGCCAACGGCCTGCGGTGGCGCGCCCAGATGCCGGACGAAAAGCCGCGTGAGATGACGCGCTCCGATACCGAGACGCTCGGCGAGCTGCGCCACGGTGCCGTCGTCCAAGGCGCCCTCGGCGATCAGGCGCAGGGCGCGTGAAACCGTCGCCGCGGTGCCGCGCCAGGCCGCGGTGCCCGGCGCCGCCTCGGGCCGGCAGCGCAGGCAGGGCCGAAACCCGGCCGCCGCGGCGGCCGCCGCGGTCGGGAAGAACTGCACGTTCTCGGCCTTCGCCGGCCGCACCGGACAGATCGGCCGGCAATAGCTGCCCGTGGTCCGGACCCCGACGAAGAACCGCCCGTCGAACCGGGCGTCGCGCGCCAGGCGCGCGCGTTCGCAGATTTCGGGGTCCAGGTCCACGGCGTGGTGCTCCTCGCTGGGGCGCTTCGGGTCGGGCCAAGAATAGCCGCCGGCCAGCGCCCTGGTCTGGCCGTTTTCGGACCAGGTCTTGCCGGCCGCGCCGAGTGCCAATCTTGCTGCGCTCACTCTTGGTTGGCCGCCGCGGTTTCCGCGTCCTCGCCGGGGTCCGTGACCAGGGGCATGATCTTGATCGAGGTAATCTGGTTGCGGTGTCGTCCCAGAATCTCGAAACGGAAGCCGTGGAACACGAAGACCTGGCCCACGTCGGGGATCCGGCGCGCCTCGTGCAGCACCAGACCGGCGACCGTCGCCGCCTCGTCGTCGGGCAGGCGCCATTCGAACATGCGGTTGAGATCGCGGATCGTCACGCCGCCTTCGACCACGCAGGCGCCGTCCTCGATCTGGCTCACGCCTTCGACCTCGACGTCGTGCTCGTCGGCGATCTCGCCGACGATCTCCTCCAGAATGTCTTCCAGCGTGACGATGCCGAGCAGTTCGCCGTACTCGTCGACCACGATGGCAAAGTGCTCGTGGCGGCTGCGGAAGGCCTGCAACTGGGACAGCAAGTCGGTGGTTTCGGGGATGAACCAGGGCTCGCTGGCGATCGCGTCGATGTCGAGTTTTTCCAGGCCGCCGCCCTCGCCCTGGACGGCGCGCAGCAGGGCCTTGGCGTGCAGCACGCCGATGACATTGTCCTTCGTGCCGCGCCACAGCGGCAGGCGGGTGTAGGGGCTATCCAGGACCTCCTGGACGATCCGCTCCGGCGGCTGGTCGGCGTCGACCGTGACCACGTTGCGCCGGTGGGTCATGATCTCCTCGACCGCGACATCGGCCAGATCGAGGATCGAACGCAGCATATCGCGTTCGTGCCGCACCTCCTCGCTCCCGCCGGCGTGCAGGTCGATGGCGCCGCGCAACTCGGCCTCGCTGTGGTCGGAGTCGAACGACAAGTCGTCCTCGATCCCGAACAGCCGGAGCGTGCCGCGGACGATCGCCCGCACGGCCACCGTGACCGGGCCCAGCACGACGACGACCGGACGCATCACCGGCGCGATGGCAAGCGCCACACGATCCGCGTTGTGGATAGCGTAGGTCTTTGGCAGCACCTCGGCAAAAATCAGAACCATCAGCGTCATGCCCAGCGTGGCGTAGGCCACGCCGGCGTCGCCGAACAGCCCGATCAACACGCTCGTGGCCAGCGCCGAAGCCAGGATGTTGACCAGGTTGTTGCCGAGCAGGATGGCGCCGATCAAGTGCTCCTTGTCGGCGAAGAGACGGTTGACCAGCGCCGCCCGGCGGCTGCCCTGCTGTTCCAAGGTGTACATGCGGGTCTTAGATGCCGCGGTGAGCGACGTCTCCGAGCCCGAGAAAAAGGCCGAGAATATGAGCAGCACGACGATCGCGCCGAGCGTGAGGATGAGAACGCTATCCATTTTCGTCGGATTTTGTCAGTTTTCGGCTGAAAGAGTTTCGTCTGGTCCACGCTCCCGCGGTCTCACTGATCCGACAATTCGGCGGTTCCGAGCGCCGCTCAGATGCCGCGAGCTTGGCACGCAAGGGCTAGGCTTACCCAGAGTTGATCGATCTATCAAGGAAAAGCATGTCCGGTGAAGCTGCGGGAGGTGTTGCCGGACCCGGTGCTGCCATGCGCGGGTGGCCGGCTCGCGGCGCTATTGCCAGCGCGCGCGGACCTCCTGGATAGCCTGCTGCGTGGCGTGCGTGACCGTGAAGGTGATCTGTTGGTACTTGATGACGTCGCCGACCGCCGGAATTTCGCCGGTCAGGCTGATCAGGAATCCGGCGACCGTCTCGTAGTCGCCCTCTGGCAGGGACAGGTCGAGAGTGTCGTTGATCGTGTCGATATCCACGCGCGCGCTCATGAGCGCATGGTTGCGGTCGATTTTGCGGATCATCGGCTGGCCGGCGACTTTTTCGTCGAACTCGTCCTCCAGCTCGCCGACGACCTCTTCGAGAACGTCCTCGAGCATGACGATGCCCTCGGATCCGCCGAACTCATCGACGACGACCACGGTGACTTCGCTCTTGCTGAACTCGACGAGGAGTTCCCCGATGCTCTTGGACGCCGGGACGTATACGACCGGCCTGATGAATGGCTCGATCGGCTTGTCGTCCTCCTGCAACAGAATGTCCAAGGCATTGAGCGATCCCGAGATTTGGTCAATACGCTCGTCGAAGACCGGCAACCGCTTGTGCTTCGACTCGACCGCGCAACGGATCGCCTCGCCACAGCTCGCGCCTCTCTCGATCCCGACCACGTCGATCAGCGGCACCATGATCTCACCCGCCGTGGTCTCGCTGAAATCGAAAACGCGGCGGATCATGGTCTGCTCTTCGGGGAGGATATCGCCCGACACCGGCGACATCTCGAGAAACGTCCGGATCTCTTCGCGCAGGGTGAAGGGGTTTTCTGCGTGGCCGCCGAGGGCGCGGCTCAGCCCCCGCGATATCATCGCGAAGGTCCAGAGAATCGGCCAGAACAAGATGGAAAAGAAACGCAGCGCGAACACCGCGACCGGCGTGATGTCATTGGCCCGCTGCTGGAACACGCTCTTGGCGACAATCTCGCCGAAGATCCAGATCAATGGTGCAACAACGATGACGGCAACCCAGCCGTAGCTCTCGCCGAGCAGGCTAACCACGAGCGCGGTCGCGACCGTCGTGTTGGTCACGACGGCGACATTGGTGCCCGTAAGGGTCGTCGACAGCAGCCATTCCGGGTTTTCCAGCATCTTGAGCGCAAGTTTCGCCCCGCGTGAGCCGTTCGCGGCGTCATGCCGCAACTTGATGCGGTCGGCGCTCACGACGGCGATTTCGGACCCCGAGAAGAACGCTTCGGTGGCCAGACAGACCAAGATCACCAGCACTGCAATCAGAATTTCCATGACTTAAGGCTCGGCGGACTTGGTGGTCTGCGCGGATGCCGCGTCATCCGGCGCATCGCCGTCGTCCGTCGCATCCAGCGGGGCTTGGTTTTCTTGCGGCGCCGTCGTTTCGGCCGGCGGCGTCCTGGCCGATACGTCGACGAAAAGCTCGGCCAGCCGGTGGGCCAAAACCGAGACCACGGTGAACTCGATACCGTCGATATGCGTTTGGCTTCCCTCGGGTGGCAATTGGCCGCACCGGCTGAGCAGCAGTCCGCCGATGGTTTCCGAGCTGTCGTCGCTGAGGTCGCAACCGAGCAACTCGTTGAACTGCCGGATCGTCATCGAAGCGTCTAAGCGGTAGTGCCCGTCCCCCAGGTCCTCGAACCTGGTTTGCTGGCGCCTCAGCCGTTCCGAGCCGCTTTCGATCTCGCCGAATATGCATTCGAGAAGGTCTTCCATGGTG
>JBFJPL010000104.1:0-14418 GCA_041617155.1 Kiloniellales bacterium | reverse complement strand
CGAAGTCGCCGGCACCGCCGGCGGCTGGCGCGTTGTGGCAGCCGGAGCAGGAGTTCGAATCGGGCGCCGATGTGCGGACGAAGGCTGGCTGATCCTCGGGATCTCGGGCTTCGCCGGTCCCCGTCGCGGCCGGGCGGCCCTGGCCGTCGCAGCGGTTGAACAGAGCAGTGAAAAGGTCCCGCCCCATTTCCAACAAGTCCCCGAAGTCGTACGAACCCGCGACGATCTGGACATGCTCGATGTGGCCGGGAATGACCGGCGCATCGGGAAAATCGGCAGCACAGTCGTGCGGCTGATGAGCCCAGGCGCCCGACCACAACGCGGCGATGACGGCAAAGGAAAGTAGCTGCAGAAATCTGTTCACGGTCCCCTCCCGCGTTCGAGCCGGCCCGGCGCCAAGCGCCCCTGGTCCAGGGCCGGTTGCGTGGAACCGCCGGACTCCGTCGTAATGGGCGCTGATCCGGACGGCGCGTCGAACCGGGATTCAAGCACGTGAGCCCGCGGAACTCATGTGGGATTTGTCACAGGGTCACGGCTTCCGGAGCCGCCGGGCGACCGCTATAGTCGGGCGACGAGGCGGCTGGTCGGGGACCGACAATGAGCGCAGCGCGCGCGCGGCGGCCCGAGCCCGGCACAGGCCGCTGGAACGCGCGGGTCTGGGCCCTGGCCGGACCGATCATCATCTCCAACATTTCGACGCCACTGCTGGGCGCGGTCGATACCGCCGTGGTCGGCCACCTGCCGGACCCCGCCTATATCGGCGGCGTTGCGGTCGGCGCGGTGATCTTCAACTTTCTCTATTGGGGCTTCGGCTTTTTGCGCATGGGCACGACCGGGTTCACGGCCCAGGCGCTCGGCGCCGGCAACCACCCGGAACTGCGTGCCACCCTGGCCCGCGCCATGCTGCTGGCCGTTGCGCTGGGGGGCACCCTGCTGGTGCTGCAGATCCCGATCGGCCGATTCGCGCTCCTGCTGTTCGAGGCGAGCGATCAGGTCGAAACGCTGGCCCGGTCCTACTACGACATACGCATCTGGAGCGCGCCTGCCGCGCTGGCCAACTACGTGATGCTCGGCTGGCTGCTGGGCAACGGACGTGCCGGCGCGGTCATGCTCCTGCAGATTGCGCTCAACGGCATCAACATCGTGCTCGACCTGGTTTTCGTGCTGGGGCTCGGCTGGGGCGTGGAAGGCGTAGCGCTCGCCAGCGTGCTGGCCGAATACACCGCCCTGCTGTGCGGTCTGGCGATCGTCGCGCGGATCCTGAGGTCGGTTGCGGGCGAATGGCAGCAAACGCGGATCCTCGACCGGGCCCGGCTGGTCGCCCTGCTCCACGTCAACCTCAACATCCTGATCCGAACGCTCTGCCTGCTGGCGGCTTTCGCCTATTTCACGGCGCAAAGCGCCAAAATGGGCGAGGTGCTGTTGGCGGCCAATGCCATACTGCTGCAGCTGCAGTACCTCATGAGCTACGCGCTCGACGGCTTCGCCCACGCCGCCGAGATCCTGGCGGGACACGCCCTGGGCGCCCGCAGCCGGCGGGCCTTCATGTTGGCGGTGCGGATCTCGACCGCGTGGGCCTTTGCGACGGCGGCCGTGGCCGGCGGCATCTACCTGCTGCTGGGCCAGACGATCATCGGCTTGTTCAGCGACATCGACAGCGTCCTGCAGGCCGCCCGGATCTACCTGCCCTGGATGATCGTTTCACCGATCATCTCGGTATGGAGCTTCCAGCTCGACGGCATCTTCATCGGCATGACGCGGACCGCCGAGATGCGTAATGCCATGGTCCTGTCGCTGGCCATCTACCTTGCCACCTGCTGGCTATTGATTGCCGCGTTCGGCAACCACGGGCTGTGGCTGGCCTTCACGATCTTCATGGCGGCACGGGCGGCGACCCTTGGGTGTTACTTTCCAAGGCTGATCGGCCTGGTCGACCAGGCCGGGCGGAATCATTCGGCGGAAGTAGAAGGACCGACCGAACCTGGGGGAAGTTCGGTCGGTCCGTAGGGAGGTCGGGAAGGCACCAATTCAAGCGCTTCGCAGTTACGAGAGTACCGGATCGGCACCCCCCCACCGGAGATGTGACGAGACCCTAACGCACCGAATTCGTCAGGTGTTGCGTCAAAATTGTGACAGGTGGTTGTTAACGCGCCCTAAGCTCCGAGATCGGCAAATCTAGGCGGCCAAAGGCAGATCCATAATCAAATCAAGCCCGCCGCCCGGCCGATTCTCGGCGCGGACGTGGCCGCCCACGGCCGCCAGATTGCGGCGCACGATCCACAGACCGATGCCCAGATGCTGGTTGCCTTCGGCCGCCACCTCACTGCCGCCGTCGCCGTCGGTCACGGCGGGCGGGGCGGCGGCGGGTCGGAGCGAGACGTAACGCTCGAATATGCGGTGCAGGAAAGGCGCCGGCACTCCTGGGCCCTGGTCGCGCACGGAGAGCTCTGCCCGCCTTTGCCGAGCCCGCAGTTCAACGGCAACCGTACCGAACGGCGGCGACACGCTGAGCGCATTGTCGATCACGTTCTCGAACACCACCTCGAGCAGCTCCTCGTCGGCACTGACCACGACGTTGCTCTGCAGCCGTGCGTCGAGCCTCACGCGGCAGCCAGCGAAGCTGTCCGAATAGGCATCCAGCATGCGGCCGACGAGATGCGACAGGTCGACATTGTGGCGCGGACGGTCGATCAACTCAGCCGCAACCTCGTCCAGATGGCGAGCGCTGGCAACCAGACGGTCCAGGCGTTCCACCGACTCTTCCAGCACGTCGAGCGCGCGCCAGCCGCGGACACTGTCGGGCGGCACGATGCGGCGCAGTGGCTCCATGGACTGCCGAATGATCGCAATTGGCGTCTTGAAGGCGTGGGCGTTGTCCTCCGCGGCGCGGCGAATGTCTTCGGCCGAGTCCCGCATCGCCCCGGTCATACGGTCGAACTCCTGCGCCACCGGCGTTAGCTCGGGCACCCGGTTCTGCTGTTCGAAACTGGCATTCGGGGCAACCCCCGTGCGGATGTCACGGGCCAGCTGGCGAAAGCCCATCAGGCTGCGCCAGATTCCGAAGAAGACACCGATCGTGAGGACCGCCATCCCAAGGTAGATCATCGCCGCAACGCGCACCTCCAGCGTCTTCCAGTAGGGCTGGCCGATCGAGGTGCCGAGGAAGGCGCCGGTGGTATGGGCGGTCACGAGCATCCAGCAGCCGCTGTCCGTCGAGATGGGGGTGATCGATGTGAGCAGTTCCTCCTCGCCATCGATGTTCACGTGGCGCAGCGCAATCGGCTCGGCGGCACAAGTGCTGACCAGATTGCCGAGCACGCCGCGCCGGACCAAGGCGTCGCGCTCGCGTTCGAGCGAGGCCGGCGGCACCGGGGGCACCGAGGCAACGAAGAAAAATCCTTCGGCGCCGGTCTGTTCCTTCGGCCGGTAGAGAACCTTGATCCCGGTGCTGGAGGTCGCCAGCCGCTTGATCTCGTTCGGCAAGGCAAGCAGCGGCGACGGGTCTTTTTGGGTCAGCAGGGGCCGCAGGCTTTCGGCCATCAGGCGGCCCTGCTCGCGAACGCTTTCCAGCAAGAGCACCTGCTTGTCTTGGTCGGCGCGCCGGAACTCGTTGTAGAGAATGACCGGAACCGCAACGAAAACCAGCAGCAGCAACAGGATCTTGCTGATCACCGAGCGGAGCGGGAGGTAATGTGCCCTCGCAGACGCCGTTTCCGGCGCGGGTAGCGCCGAGCGTTCCGGATCGGTCACGCCCAGCCCTCGTCACCCTCCTCGCGCCAGCGATAGCCAAAGCCCGGATAGTTGTCGATATGATCGAAATCGGAATCGACTTCGCGAAACTTCTTGCGGATGCGCTTGATGAAGGAGCGCACGTTCGAGCGATAGCCGTCCGGACCATAACCGGCAACGAAATCCTTACCGCGCACGAGGTCGTAGATCTGTCGATAGGTGACGTCGGCACCCGGCCGCAGAACCATGTAGTGCACGATGGCGAACTCGGTCAGGGTCAGATCGACCTGATTGCCGCGCCAGAAGGCGCGCCGAATATCGCTGCGCAGTTCGAGCGGCCCAAGGCGCAGAACCGGTGAGTCAGCCCCCTCCCCTTCGCCGGCGCCCTGGACCTTCGGCCCATCGGTGATCAGTTTGAGGCGTTTCAGGATGATCGACAGGCGCCGCGATTTGTCGATGAAGTCGACCGCGCCCCATTTGAGAGCGGCCTCCTCATAGATCTCCTCGCCCAGCATGGTGAGAAACACGATCGGCGTTTCGATGCGCGCCTCGCGTAGCGCCTGCAGCACTCCGAGACCGTCGATACCCGGCATGCGCCAGTCGAGCAGCACGGCATCGGCCGACTCGCCGGACTGGAAGTACTCGAGCGCGGTCTCGCCGTCGGCGAAATCGATGACTTCGAACCCTTCCTCGGCAAGGTTGAGGCCCAGGGATTCCCGGAACAGATCGTCGTCATCCACCAGAACGACGCGTTTGTAGTTCGTTTCAAGTACGGTAGGTTGAAGCGACATGACTCAATTCGTCTCCGTCTTCTTTCCATCCTGCAGCAACTCGCTGAAGCAACGCTGCGGCAACTCCTCGGTTTGCTCGGCACCCTTGACCTGATAGGTCAACGCCCGATAACTGCCGCCGTCGACGTCCGGGTAGAAGAAGATGCTTAACACGCAACCTCGGCCGTTATAGGCCCAAACCGTCGCGGGCGGCTGAATCTCCTCCAACGCCGGATCACCGAGCATCGCACGCACGGCGCCGAAATCGAGGCCAACCAACTCGCCTATCGGCGGCGCCGTCGGCAAGGTTTCGGTGCCGGTAGCGGCCAGCGCCTGCTGCTGGCTTTCCGCCTTTGCCCCGACCTGTGACGGCTTACGCCCGGGCACGGGGGCGGCCTCGGTTTCGCCAAAAGGCAACTTCAGCCACGCCAACTCCGCACAGCCCTGCAGAACCAGAATCACCAGTCCCAAAATACCCAGCGGCCGGATCATCCTCTGGCTCCGATGCAGCTCGTGCGCCCATCCCACGACATGGTCCCGCCAAGCGGATTAAGGAAAGCATAACGCGATCCGCGGCGAGGCGCGAACGGGAACGGAGCCGAATGTCCAGCCTTCGGTAGACACAGGCATACCCGGAATCCCGTCGACCGGGGGTGTGATAAATTTGTGGTTGGCCTAACCATATAATTCAAGCATTTAGTACAAGGCTGTCGCTGGGGTTCCAGGCGCACCATAGCGAATCGCCGATCGACACGGCTGGTTCGGCGCGGCGGGCCTCGTTCTGAAGATTGGCCGAAATCGTCCGGCCGGACTCGTCCGTGACATAAACGAAGGAGGTGTCGCCGTAGTACGCCACCTCGTTAACCTTGCCCCGAAGCGCGACCATGCCGGCGCCAGGCTGTTCGTGGCACAGCCGCACTTTCTCGGGCCGGACGGCGATCCCGACGGCACCGCTCGCGGGCCCTTCAGCGTCAAGCGTCAGGCGCCCCAGTCCGGCCACGTCGACCAGCAGCCGCTTGCCGTCGACGCCAGCCACGGTGCCTTCGAAAAGGTTCATCTTGCCGATGAAGTCGGCGACGAAGCGGTTGTTCGGAAACTCGTAGAGTTCCGCGGGCGGCGCCACCTGCCGCACCCGTCCCGCCTCCATCACGGCGATACGGTTGGCCATAGAAAGGGCTTCGTGCTGGTCGTGGGTGACGATGACGAAGGTGATCCCGACCGCATGCTGCAAACGTACCAGCTCGAGTTGCATGGCCTCGCGCAGTTTGGCGTCGAGCGCCGAGAGCGGTTCGTCCAGCAACAGCACCTTGGGCCGTTTGACCAGCGCGCGGGCCAGCGCAACGCGCTGGCGCTGGCCGCCCGACAGCTGATCGGGCATACGCGCGCCATAACCGCCCAGCTTGACCAAATCGAGCGCCTCATCGACCCGTCGGCCGGTTTCTTCGCGCGCCACCCCGGTAATCTTGAGGCCGTAGGCAACGTTGTCGGCAACGGACATATGGGGGAACACCGCGTAAGACTGAAACACCATGTTGATCGGCCTTTTGTTCGGCGGCACCCCAACCATGTCCTGGTCGTCGACCAGGATCTGGCCTTCGCTTGGCATCTCGAAGCCCGCGATCATGCGCAGCAGCGTAGTCTTGCCGCAGCCCGAGGGGCCCAAGAGAGCAAAGAACTCACCCTCGTGGATATCGAGCGAGACATCATCGACAGCCGTTACACTTGCGCCAAATCTTTTGGTCAGGTTGCCGATGCGAATGATGGACGGGCGCTCTTCCATGGCCGGGCATTCCTCGGTGTTATTTGCGCTGTGTTCTGTTCTGCAACCACATGGCGGTGGCGGTCAGCGCGATCGTAATCACGATAAGCGCGGTCGAAGCGGCATTGACCTCGGGTGTAACGCTGAAGCGCACCATGGAATAGACCTTGACCGGGAAGGTCACGGTGTCCGGTCCCGAGGTGAAGAAGGTGATAACGAAGTCGTCCAATGAAAGCGTGAAGGCCAGCAGGCCGCCAGCGACCAGTCCGGGTTTCATATAGGGAATCAGGATGTCCCTGAAGGTCTCCCACTCGCTCGCCCCCAGGTCTTTGGCGGCCTCCTCCAGTTCGCGGTTGAAGTTTACCAGGCGCGCCCGAATCACCATCGCGGCAAAGGGGAAGCTGAAGGAGACATGGGCGATCGTGATGCTGCCCAGGTTGAGCGGCCAGGGCAGATCGGTAGGCCAGCCCGTCCGGCTAA
This sequence comes from Kiloniellales bacterium, assembly GCA_041617155.1. GTDB lineage: Bacteria > Pseudomonadota > Alphaproteobacteria > Kiloniellales > JAKSDN01 > CAMYKD01. The sequence continues at coordinate 7,680 of JBFJPL010000104.1, read as the reverse complement.
AGAATGCCAGCATGGCCACACCCATGCAGATCTCGGGTATCACGATCGGCAGGGCCATGGCGCCTTCGTAAGGCGCCTTGGCCGGAAAACGGAAGCGCCACAAGAGCACGGCCACCATGGCGCCAAGCACAACGGCGATCAGCGTACTTATAAAGGCGATGGTCAGCGAATTGACGAAGGCCTCGATCAGACCGTCATTGTTCATCGCTTTCTCGTAGTACTTCAGCGTAAAACCGCGCCAGACGATGTTGCGCCGGCTGTCATTGAAGCTGAAGGCGATCAGCGTGAGGATCGGCGCGTAGAGGAACAGCAGCGTCGCCAAAAACATGAGGCGCAGCGACAGCCGGCGACTGTAGTCCAGCGGGCCCAGGGGCTCGCGGGTGCGCTTGGATGGCGAGCCGGCCATCAGCCCGCCTCCATGGCCGAGGAACCCTTCGCCAGAAACGCCCTGAGGGCCAGCGCGAAGAACGTGGCATACATCAAGATGAAGGAAAGCGCGGCGCCGAATGGCCAGTCGTTGGCGCTCTTGAACTGCCGCTCGATCACGTTGGCGATCATCAGACTGTCCGTGCCGCCCAGGAGGTCGGGAGTCAGGAACGAGCCCAACGCCGGAATGAAGGTGATGACGACACCCGAGAAGACGCCCGCCTTGGCCAACGGCACAACGATGGCGAAGAAGCTGCGCAGCTGCCCGGCGCCCAAATCCAGGCTGGCTTCGATATAGGAGCGGTCGAGTCGGTCCAGGGAGGCGTACAGCGGCAGCACCATGAAAGGCAGGAAGACGTAGACCAGCCCGAAGACCACCGCGAAGTTGTTGTAGAGCAAAAGCAGCGGCTGGAACCTTTCGCCGAGCAGTTGCATCTCGCCGAGACCCAGCAGGTTCAACACCCAATTGCTCTGATCCCAAAACCACTCGAGGGTGAAATTCACGTAGCCCCGGGTGCGCAAGACGGCGATCAGCGCATAGGTGCGGATCAGCAGGTTGGTCCAGAACGGCAGGATGATGAGCAACAGAAGCAGGGGCTTCCAGCGGGCCGGCGCGAAGGTGATCATGAAGGCGACCGGAAAGCCGACCAGAAGACAGATCAAGGTCGTTGCCGTGGCCATCCACAGCGACTTCACGAAAATCTGCAGGTAGATCGGATCGAAGGCGCGAAGGTAGTTTTCGAGAACCCAGGTGATCTCGATATCGACCACCCCGCGTTTCTCGCCGAAACTGAGAACCCAAATCAGGCCCAGCGGTATCAAGAAGAACACCAACAACCAAATAGTCGGTGGCAGACCGATAACCCAAAAAACCAACGGATTGCGCCGCCAGTGCTCCATGCCGCGCTGCCTCCCTGCGGCTTAGCCGGCCATGGGCGGTCCGGCCTTGCCCGGACCGCCCGCCCCTGATGGCCGACCTATGCGGCCGTCACGCGCGTCCAGGCCTCGTCACGCAGGCGCTGGTTCTCTTCCCCGAGGTAGATCGCCGACTCGCAACGGGCGAGGGTCTGTTCGCTCGGGAATATCGCCGGGTTTTGGGTGTAGTCCGCCGACAATAGACTTTTCGCCGCCTTGTTTGGCGTGGCGTAGTAGATGAAATCGGCGATCGCCGCCCCGGCTTCGGCGTCGAGGATGTAGTTGATGAACTTGTGGGCGTTTTCCGGGTGGGGGGCGCCGACCGGAATGCACAGGCAATCCTGCCACAACAAGCCGCCCTCCTTCGGCACCACGTAGGAGATGTCGTCGTCTTCCTCCATGACCTGAAGGATGTCGCCGTTCCATTCCATCGTCAGATCGACCTCGCCGGACAACAGCAAGTCCTGACCATTGTCTTCGGCAAATACCTTGATGTGAGGCTTCTGCTTGATGAGCAATTCCTCGGCTTGCTTGACCTGATTGGGGTCGGTGGAATTGAACGAGTAGCCCAGGTACTTCAGGGCCGTGCCGATGACGGTCCCGGCATCGCTGAGCAAGGCGATGCGACCGGCGTACTGGTCGGAATCGTACAGAACCTGCCAGCTGTCCGGCACCGATTTGACCACCGACTTCCGGTAGCCGATTCCTTGCGTACCCCACATGTAGGGCACGGTGTACTTGCGGCCCGGATCGAAAGTGGCGTCCTGGAACACCGGGTCGAGATTCTTGAAATTGGAGATCAACGAGCGATTGATCGGCAGCAGCATCTTGGCCAGAAGCATGCGCTCCACATAGTCGTTGGTCGGCACGATCAGGTCGTAGCCCGGATTGCCTTCCTTCAACTTCGCGAAGAGCTCGTCATTGTCGGCGAAGAGGTCCATCTTGACCGTGATCCCGCTAACGCCCTTGAAGTCGTCCAGCGTCGTCTCGCCGATGTAGGTGTCCCAGTTGTAGAAGTTGAGCTTAGGCTCCTCGACACCCCAGCTGAGCTTCGGCGCGAGTGTGACACCGGCCGCGACCGCACCGGTGCCGGCCAGGAAGCCTCGGCGCGATAGGCGCCGTCCAAGGCTCTTGTGCATCTTCTTGAACTCCTCTGTCCTGCTTCGTTCCGGTTCCGGTCGACCCGTCGGTCGGCCCGCCGGACCGGCTTTCTGTCCCGGCCATTGAACCCGTCGCGTGGTCCGCTTGTCAACGCAAGCGAAGGGGCGCCGGAAACTTCCCGCCCGCCGGCCGGCCACCGCCTGAATCGCGCACCGAGCCGGCTAGAGCGTTAGCCGCCTGATCCCCGTCGGCAGGGCCACATCGCGCCAGATATCGTGCAGGTCGAATATCAATCCGCCAGGGACAACCAGGGCGTCAAGGACCGCACCATCAAAGGACCGGTAGGGCGCGTGCGCGACCGCGGCGACGACACAGTCGTAGGCGCCGGCACCGTCCAGCGACGTCATCAAGGTGAGGCCGTACTCGGCTTTGGCCATGGCGGCGTCGGCCATAGGATCGTGCACCTCGACCTCGTGACCGGCGGCCCGCAGGCCCGAGATCAGATCGACCACCTTGCTGTTCCGGATATCGGGAATGTTTTCCTTGAAGGTGAGGCCGAGCACGAGAACCCGGCCACCGCGGCGGCCCGACAGCTCGGCGGCGATGCGCTCAGCCAGATTCCGGCCCATGTTTTCGTTGGTCCGGCGGCCCGAAAGAATCACCTCCGGATCATGGCCCAATTGCTTGGCGCAATGGGCCAGGTAGAAAGGATCGACCCCGATGCAGTGCCCGCCGACCAGCCCCGGCTTGAAGTCCAGGAAGTTCCATTTGGTCCGGGCCGCGGCGAGCACGTCGTGAACCGAGAGGCCGAGCCGGTTGAAGATCAGGGTCACCTCATTGATGAAGGCGATGTTGATATCGCGCTGGGCGTTCTCGATCACCTTGGCGGCTTCGGCCGTCTTGATATCGGCCGCGCGAAAGATCCTGCCGCCGTTGATACGGCCATAGACCTCGGCCAGCAACTCGGTCACTTCGGCGGTTTGCCCGGCGACCACTTTGGTGATGCTCTCCACCCTGTGGGCGCGGTCGCCCGGATTGATGCGCTCGGGCGAATAGCCCAGCTTGAAATCCACGCCGCAGTGCAGCCCGGAAGCCGCCTCCAGGGCCGGGCCGCAGATCCCCTCGGTCACCCCCGGATAGACCGTCGACTCGTAGACCACCACCGCGCCGGGCCGAAGCGCGGCACCGATCAGCCGGGTCGCCTCCAGAACCGCCGTGAGATCCGGTTCGTGGTCCGAATCCACCGGCGTCGGTACGGTGACGATGAAGAGGTCGCTCCCATCGAGCGCGGCCGGGTCGCAACTCAGCAACAGGGCGCTGGCGGCCAGCGCCGCTGGCTCCACCTCGCCGGTCCGGTCCATGCCCGACTCCAGTTCGACGATACGCGACCGGTCGACGTCGAACCCGGTGACCGGGTAGTGGCGCGCCAAGGCTACGGCAAGCGGTAGCCCGACGTAGCCCAATCCGATAACCGACAGCTTCATGGAAGCAGACATCCGATCCCTACGCCCTCTTAGCCCAGAGTTCCGCCGGCACCTCGACGCAAGGCCGGACGGCGTGCCGTTCCGGGGCCTCGAAGCCGGGCATCGGAAGGGTATTTACCAGTTAATCATATGATTTAATATTGTAAAAACAATTTTCGTTCATGTTGTGAACACTTGACAGGGCGCGCCCTGTCGCCCTAGATACGCGGCGTCAGCCGTTCGGGCTCGGCGCGACCCGCACGGCACCAGGAAGCGCTAGGAGCCTATCCCAGAAACATCGAGGCCATTGGTGAGCGACCTGCCCGACCCGGAATCCGAATCGACGCTGTCGATGCTCGATGTCATCGGCTCCGGCCGAAAAGTGACCCAACGCACGCTTGCCGCCGACCTGGGTATCGCGCTGGGGCTCACCAACGTCTATCTGAAGCGCTGCATCAAGAAGGGCTTGGTCAAGGTGCGCAAGGCGCCGGCGCGGCGCTATGCCTACTACCTGACGGCCAAGGGATTTACCGAAAAGGCCCGCCTGACGGCAAAGTTCCTGTCGAGGTCCTTCGCCTTCTTCCGTTCCGCCCGGCAGGACTGCGACGAGGTATTCGCCGAGTGCGAAAGGCGAGGCCTTCGTCGGGTAGCTCTGATCGCAGCCAGCGACCTGGCGGAAGTAGCCGTTTTGGCAGCCCTCAATAGTGAGGTCGAGGTGATCGCCGTGGTCGACGCCGAGACCAACCACACGCGCCTCGCCGGGATCGCGGTGGCGCGCAAGCTGCACGACGTGGCCGACGCAGACGCCGTGATCGTCACCGACATCAAGCGTCCTCAGGCGGTCTACGACGAGCTGATCAAGACACTGGGCCCGGCGCGGGTCCTGACGCCGTCCCTGCTGCGCGTCACGCACCAAAGCGCGGACCTTGCCTTGGAGGCGGCCCAATGAAGCGGTGGTTCGTCGCCCATACCCAGGCGCGGGGCGAAGAGCGCGCCGCTGGCAATCTCGAACGGCAGGGCTTCACCGTCTTCGTGCCGCGCTACCGCCGGCGCCGACGGCACGCCCGGCGCGTCGACACCGTGCGCGCGGCCCTGTTTCCGGGCTACGTCTTCATCAGCTTCGACGCCGACCGGACGCGCTGGCGCTCGATCAACGGCACCTTCGGCGTCCGGCACCTGGTCTGCCAGGGCAACCGGCCGGTCCCGCTAGCCGACGGCATCGTCGAGGAAATCAAGGCGCGCGAAGACGAGGACGGGCTGGTCCGGCTGGATCCGACGCCCTTCGCCAAGGGGCAGCGGCTGCGCATCGTCGACGGCCCGTTTTACGACACCGCCGGCCTGTTCGCCGAATTGGCCGACCGCGAACGGGTGGTCATTCTGTTGAACTTGCTGGGCCGCCAGCTTCGCGTCCCGGTCCCCTTGCACGCCGTGACCGTCGACGCCTGAACCGGCGAGCCGCGCCGGCCAAACCGAATCCCTGCGGTCCGGATGCCCCGCTGCACCCGGACTGCGGTAGCCGTGGGAGATCCGCGGCACGGATCTTGCTCCATACGAAACCGAAATGGGCACCGAAAAGAAATTTCTGCCTTACGGGCGGCAGCAGGTCGATGAAGCGGACATCGCCGCCGTGGCCGAGGTGCTGCGCGGCGACTGGCTGACCACCGGTCCGGCGGTCGAGGCCTTCGAAGCGCGTTTGGCCGAGGCGGTGGGCGCCCCGTTCGCGGCCAGCTGCGCCAACGGCACGGCCGCCCTGCACCTTTCGGCCTTGGCCCTCGGCCTGGGCGCGGGCGACCGCGCGGTGGTGCCCGCCATGACCTTTCTGGCGACCGCCAACGCCGTCCGTTTTACCGGGGCGGAGGTAATTTTTGCCGATGTCGACCCGGAAACCGGCCTAATGCGTCCGGCCGACCTAATGCGGGCCCTGAAGCGTACCGGTGGCCGAAGCGTCAAGGCGGTCTTCTCGGTCTGCCTCAACGGCCAGTGCGGCGAAATGGAAGGCCTTGCCGGGCTTGCCGCGGAAGCGGGTCTGCACCTGGTCCACGACGCCTGCCACGCGCTCGGCACCACCTACCGAACCGGAGACGGCGGGACGGCCAGCGTCGGCGACGGCCGGCACGGCACGCTCTACTGCTTTTCCTTCCACCCGGTGAAGACCATCGCCATGGGCGAAGGCGGCGCGGTCACCACCGGCGACGAGGCTCTGTACCGCAAGATCGTCCAACTGCGCAGCCACGGAACCACTCGCGATCCGGCGCGCTTCGAACAGCCCGAGCTGGCGTTCGACGCCGAGGGAGCGACCAACCCCTGGTACCACGAAATGCCGGAAATCGGCTTCAACTACCGGGCCAGCGACATCCACTGTGCGCTCGGCCTGAGCCAGCTCGGAAAGCTGGATGGCTTCGTCGCCAAGCGCCGGGCCTTGGCGCGCCGTTACGAAGAGCTTCTGGCACCGCTCGCGCCGCTGGTTCGGCCGGTGCCGCGGGTGCCCGGCTGCGACGCGGCCTGGCATCTCTTCGCCGTGCTGATCGATTTTGCCGCTGCGGGCACCGCGCGCGCGGCGCTGATGCGCCGGCTGCGGGCCGAGGGCATCGGCACCCAAGTGCACTACATCCCGGTGCCCTGGCAACCTTACTATCGCAAGCGCAAACCTGGCGGCGACTATCCCGGCGCGGCGGCCTACTACCAGAAGGTGCTGACGCTGCCACTGTTCACCGCCATGACCCTGGACGACGTCGAGCGTGTCACCGCCACGCTGTCGGCCGCCTTGGGCGCATCGTCATGAGCGTCACGGCGGTCATCGTTCAAGCGCGCATGGGCTCGACCCGCCTGCCCGGCAAGGTGATGCTCGACCTGGCCGGCAAGAGCGTGCTGGCGCACGTGCTCGAACGCTGCGCGGCGATCCCCGGCGCGGATTTGGTGTGCTGCGCCACGGTCGCGGCGCCGGACGGCGATCCGGTGGCCGCCGAGGCCGCGCGCCGCGGCGCCGAGGTCTTCCGCGGCGCGGAAGACGACGTGCTCGACCGCACCTATCGGGCCGCCAAGGAGCACCGTGCCGAGACCGTCCTGCGCGTGACCAGCGACTGCCCGCTGATCGATCCGGCGGTCTGCGGCGAGCTCCTGGCCCTGCGGGCCCGCGAGGACGCCGACTACGCCTGCAACAACATGCCGCCCTCCTGGCCGCACGGCCTGGACTGCGAGGCCTTCAGCTTCGCCTGGCTCGAACGGGCCGCCAGCGAAGCGTGGAAACCCTCGGAGCGCGAGCACGTCAGCCCTTTTATCCGCAACCACCCGGCCGCCCGGAAAGCCAACCTTCCCGGGCCCGGCGGCGATACGGTGGATCACCGCTGGACGCTGGACACCCCGGCCGACCTCGACTTTCTGCGCGCGCTCTTCACACGGCTGCCGTCGGGGCCGGAAAGCTGGGACTACCGCGTGCCGCTGGATCTGGTCGAGCAAGACCCGGCCTTGGCCGCGATCAACGCCGGCCAGGACCGCGACGCGGGTTTGAAGAAATCGCTGGCGGCCGACGCGGCCATGGGACAGGCCCCGCGATGAGCGCCGCCAAGACAGCCGTGTTCCGCGCCGACGCCTCGCCGGAGATCGGCGGCGGCCATATCGTGCGTTGCCTGACCCTGGCCGACGCCTTGGCCGAGCGGGGCTGGCGTTGCCGGTTCGCGGTTCGAGCCGGCACCCTGGAGACCGTCCCGGCACTGGACGGCGCGCACCACGAGGTGCTGATCCTCGAGCCGGACGAGGCCGGCGAACCCGAGGCCCT
>JBFJPL010000103.1:0-14646 GCA_041617155.1 Kiloniellales bacterium | reverse complement strand
CGACGATTCGCATGGCTTCGGCCTTTGGTCTTGCCGCCCGGCTTGCGCGGCCGCGGCTTGGCCTTGGCGAACCCCGTCCGGGATTTCTTGGGCCCGCCGGCGACCTGCTCGGCGAGCACTTTGGCGGTCACTTCCTGGAGCGCGCGGGGTTCGAGCTGGCCCAACTGGAAGGGACCATAGGCGATCCGGATCAGCCGGTTGACCTTTAGGCCCAGGTGCTCGCAGACCCGGCGGATCTCGCGGTTCTTGCCCTCGCTCAGGGTCACGGTCAGCCAGGCGTTGGCGCCGGACTGGGAATCGAGCCGGGCGCGGATCGGTCCGTAGTCGAGGCCGTCGACCCGCAGACCCTGGGCCAGCGCGGCCAGCCGCGCCGGCTCGACCCGGCCGTAGACCCGCACCCGGTAGCGCCGGGTCCAGCCGGTCGCCGGCAGCTCGAGCTGGCGCTTCAGTGCGCCGTCGTTGGTCAGCAGCAGCAGGCCTTCCGAGTTCAGGTCGAGGCGTCCGACCGGCATGACCCGTGGCAGATCGGCGGGCAGATCGTCGGTGATCGTCGGCCGGCCCCTGGGATCGCGGGCGGCGGTCAGCACGCCGACCGGTTTGTGATAACGCCAGAGCCGGGCCGGCGCGGCGGCGGGCAGGGCCTCGCCGTCGATCGTGATGCGGCTCTCCGGTCCCACGGTCACCGCCGGGCTTTCCAGCACCGCGTCGTCCAGAGTCACCCGGCCCTCGGCGATCAGGCGCTCGGCGTCCCGCCGCGAGCAGACGCCGGCGCGGGCGATTACCTTGGCGATCCGCTCACCGCCCCCGCCGCCGGCTGGTTCACTTGCCATCGGCGGCCGCCTCGACGAAGGCGCGGAAGATCGACTCGTCGCCGCTGCTGACGGCGTACTCCGGGTGCCACTGGACGCCCAGACAGAAGCGCTGGGCCGCCGCCTCGATGCCTTCGATCACGCCGTCGGGCGCAAGCGCGTTGACCGCGACGCCGGGGCCGACCGCCTTGACCGCCTGGTGGTGGGCGCTGTTGACCTCAAGCGTCTCGGTGCCGCAGATTCGATGCAGCAGCGTGCCGGGGGTGACCGCGACCGGATGGCCCGGCCGGTCGCGCGGGCCCGGCTGCTCGTGGGCCAGCGCGTCCGCGACTTCGTCGGGGATGTGCTGGATCAGGCTGCCGCCGAGCGCCACGTTGATCAGCTGCTGGCCGCCGCAGATGCCGAGCAGCGGCAGGTCGCGGTCCAGGGCCGCTCGGGTCGCCGCCAGCTCGAAGGCCGTGCGCCGGTCCTTGGTGGTGACGCTGGCGTGCCGCCGGTTGGCGCCGAACAGGGCCGGGTCGACGTCGAAGGCACCGCCGGTCACCACCAGGCCGTCGATGCCGTCTAGGTAGGCCCCGGCTTGATCCGGTTCGTGCGGCAGCAGCACGGGCAGGCCGCCGGCGCGCGACACCGCCGCGCAGTAGTTCTCGCGGATCGCGTACCACGGCAGCTTGGAATAGCCGCCCGGTTCTTCCGAATCGAGCGTCAAACCGATCACAGGGCGCTTCGTCATGGGGCGCACTCTAGTCCGCGCCACCGGGCCGGGCAACGGTGTCAGCTTGCCGGGCCATGGGAGATAGGACGAGCGAAACCGCTCGGGCAGAGCGCCGAGTTCGGCCTAAAGGCAGCCATATCTTTCGAGCGCCGCGAGCAGCCCTCGAACAGGGCGCTGTCGAGCTCTTTGCGATGGCGCCGCAAAAGCCGGTCAGCGGTTCGGGAAGACGAGCGTGACCCGCAGGCCGGGCTCGTTGTCCGCCAGCTCCAGGTGGGCACCGTGCAGTTTGGCGACCGCGGCGACCAGGCTCAAACCGAGGCCGTTGCCCGGCGTGCCGCGGCTGTCGTCGAGGCGCACGAAGCGCTCCAGGACCCGCTCCCGATCGGCCGGTGGGATGCCCGGCCCCGAGTCGCGAACGGCGAGCACCGCGGCACCAGCGTCGCGCCCGAGTGAAATCTCGATGTGCCCGCCGGCCGGGGTAAACTTGACCGCATTGTCCAGCAGGTTCGCGACGGCCTGTCCGAGCAGTTGCCGATGGCCCTGGATCGTGATCGTCGGCGCGACCTCGCCGGTCACACTCAGGCCGGCATCCTCGGCTATCGGCTGATAGACCTCGAAGAGATCCCCGAGCAGGCCGGAAAGATCCACGGGACCGAGGGTCAGACGACTCACGCCGGCTTCGGCTTGGGCAATACTGACCAGCGCCTCGAAGGTGTGCAGGATCGTCTCCAGCTCCAGGTTGATCTGTTCGAGAGTCTCTCGATAGACCTCGGCGTCCGCGGCCCCGCGTAACGCATGGTCGAGGCCACCCTTGGCGTGGGTAAGGGGACCGCGCAGATCGTGCGCCAGACTGTCGGTGACCAGGCGCATTCCGCTCATCAGCGTTTCGATCCGTTCCAGCATTTCGTTGATCGTCGCCGCCAACCGGTCGAACTCGTCGCCACTGCCGGTCAGCGGCACCCGGCGCGACAGGTCGCCGTTGACGATGTCCGCGCCCGCGGCGCTTACGGCGTCGACCCGGCGAAGACTGTAGCGTCCGATCAGGACGCCACCGAGGAGTCCGAGTCCGAGCGCGGGCATCAGCGCCCAAGCCAGGGATTTCTTGATAATTTTTTGGAATCCGCCGCGCTCGACCGTGTCGCGCCCGACGAACAGATGATAGCCGCCCGTCAGCTCGAAGACGCGCCCGCGGACGATGTGACTCGCTCCGGATTGGTCGCCGTGTCGTTCAAGGCCGATTTCGAGCCAGCCGCTTTCATTCGGCTGTCCTGCGGGCCACATCGCCAGATTACCGGCCAGCGGCTGATGCCGGGCGTCGGCCAAGAGATAGACGCCTTGGCGGTCGCCACCGGGGCCGCTGCGCTCAACGATGGCATCGAGGAGCCCAGGCAATCCCTCGTCGCGATACTGTTCGGCTAGTCCTCTGATCTCGGAGCTGATGGTTTGGCTCATCACCCGTTCGATCAGCCCGGAGGTTGACCAATAGACGAAGCCGATCAGCGCAATCAACGTGACGCTCAACAAGACGAGATAGAGGAGCGCGATCTGAAATCCAAAAGTGCGCAGAAGCCTAGTCGGCACGGATCGAGTACCCGCCGGCGCGATGGGTGTGGATGAGCGGCTTGTCGAAGCCCTTGTCGATCTTCTGCCTGAGCCGGCTGATGTGGACGTCGACCACGTTGGTCTGAGGATCGAAGTGAAGATCCCAAACCCCTTCGAACAGCATGGTGCGCGTCACGACCTCGCCGGCATGGCGCATCAGATACTCGAGCAGCTTGTACTCCTGCTGGCGCAGATCGACAATTCTGCCCGAGCGGGTCACCCTGCGCGACAAAAGGTCGATAACCAGATCGCCAACCTGCAATGTCGTCTGCTGGGCGAGCGTCTGCGGGCGGCGCAGCAGCGCCGCGATCCTGGCGTGCAGCTCGGAGAACGCGAAGGGTTTGGTCAAATAGTCGTCACCGCCCTCCTGCAGCCCGGTGACCCGATCATCGACGTGGGCCAGGGCGCTCAGTATCAGAATCGGCACCGAGATCTCGGCGGCGCGCAGCGCCCGCACGATTGACAACCCATCGAGGCCCGGAAGCATGCGGTCGACGATGAGAGCATCGTAGCCCCCGCGCATGGCGAGCTGCAGTCCGTCTCGGCCCGCCACCGCGCGGTCGGTCACGTAACCGCACTCGGCAAGGCCTTTCAGGATGTAGTCGGCCGTCTTGTCGTCGTCCTCTATGAGCAAAATCCGCATGTTGCTCGCCGATGGCGCCAGGGGCCATGCCTCCAGTTCTGTGCGTTCGACCTTAGATGGGTTGGATTTGCTCACGATCATAGTCCTAGGCCGATTGAAATTTGCCGGTCGGACGAGCGGCCGGGCCGCGGGCGAAGCTGCCTGCGGCCCGAATTGCTCTCACGGTATCACGACGTTACGCCGTTCCCAGCTTCAACCCCAGGAACAGATCCTGTCCCTGCCGGCTGACCAGCATCAACACGGCATCCGACCCTGCCGACCTCGACTGCTGGAGCAACGACTCGACGTCCCGCGGAGCCGCGACGGCGGTTTGTCCTACCTGCTTTATGACGTCACCGGCGCGCAATCCCTGCTCGAACATGTTGCCGCTCTTGATGTCCAGCACCAGCACCCCGGTCACATTCTCACCGATATGGAATTGGGCCCGCCGTTCCGGGGTCAGGGTCGCCAGGTCGGCATTGAGCCAGTTGGAATGCAGGGTGCCAGACTCGTTCGCCTGAGGCTGCCGGGCGGCCAACTGTGCCGGCTGCCGACCGGTCACCACCGATAGGGTCGTCTCGGCCCTGGCACGCCAAATCGAGATCTTGGCCTTGGTGCCGGCGGGCAGCCCGGCAACCAGGCGCGCCAGCTCTCGGGCTTCCCCGACGGGCTGGCCGTCGAAGCCCAGGATGACGTCGCCCTGCGTCAGTCCGGCCTTGGCGGCCGGACTGTCGGTCACGACCTCCGTTACCATGGCGCCGCGCGCCTCTTTCAGGCCGACCGCGCTGGCGATCTCCGGCGTGATCTTCTGGATTTGCACGCCGAGCCAGCCACGCTCCACTTTGCCGTGGTCTCGAATCTGGGCAATCACCGATTTCGCGATATTCGAAGGAATGGCGAAGCCGATCCCGACGCTACCGCCGTTGGGCGAGTAGATCGCCGTGTTCACGCCAATGACCTGGCCGTCCAAGTTGAACAGCGGACCGCCGGAATTGCCCTGGTTGATCGGGGCGTCGATCTGCAGGAAGTCGTCGTAGGGACCAGACGCGATGTTTCGGCCGCGCGCCGAGACAATGCCGGCCGTCACCGTGCCGCCCAAACCGAAGGGATTACCGACCGCCATGATCCAGTCGCCGACCTCGGTCTTGTCCGAATCGCCGAACTCGACCGCCGGCAGCGCCCGCTTCGCGTCGATCTTCAAGAGCGCCAGATCGGTTAGAGAGTCGGTACCGACGATCTTGGCGTTGTATGTGGACTCGTCATCGAGTCGGACGGTGACGTTCTTCGCCGCGTCGACCACGTGATTGTTGGTCACCACGTAGCCGGCCGGATCGATGATGAAGCCCGAGCCGAGCGCCGTTGCCTGTCCGGTTTCGGGCGTCCCGCCCCCGCCGTTGCCACCGCGATCCCGGAACTGCTTGAAGAACTTCTCGAACGGCGACCCTTCAGGGAAGTCGAACGGAAGCTCCGGAGCTTGGAACTCCGAGGGGCCGATCGCTTTGCTCGAGGCGATATTGACGACGGCGGGCGAAACCTTCTTGGCCAGGCCGGAAAAGCTCTCGGGCGGCGAGGCGGCCTGCGCCAGCCCGCTCCAAACCAGCAGGGAGCCAGCCGCCAGCCCTAGCCCGATGGTGCGAAGGGCTCTTGGCCTATGCTCCCGAATCGCGATGTTCGTCATGATGATCTCCAGTATGTCTGCGTTGTGTCGTAGCGGGATCGCAACCCGCCTCTAACTTGGCAACATGGTGCGCGCGATGTCGTCATTCGCTTTCAGAACCATGAACTTGGTGTCATGTTTCGGACGGTCTCGACCGCGCGGCGCCGGTAGAGGGATCCGGGCCCAAAAGTCGCTTGGGATTCGAGCAGCCAGACTGGTCGAGGCCGGATCAACAACAAGAGGGAAGCGCGAACTCGCTGTTCGCGCTTCCCTTCGACTTTGGACGGTCGGCGTCTGATTATTACTTCACTTTGACGCCCAGATCCTTCATGGCGGCCTCAAGCTTGGCGACCCCTTCGTCTTGCTTGCCGCCGGCACAGAGCGTGCCACCCTCGGCGCGCAGCTGCTTGGCGTCGGCAGCTTTGGCTGCCTTCTCGTGCTTCACGATCGCCGCATCAAACTCTTTTTCGAGAATGGTGCACTTTTCGGCACTGGTCTTCACCGCGGCGATTTTCGGGGTCTCCGCAGAGCTGCCGTAGTTGCCGGCCGCCAAGACCGGCGAGCTGAGCATGACGGCGGCCATGATGGCCGGAACAATCGAACGGGGGTTCATAACTTGCTCCCTTCTCGTCTTCGACCGCCCAACAGCGGGCGGCTCATACCCTAGGATGTGGTGGGCCTCGCGTGACAAAGCGGTTTCCGGTGCATTAAATCCCGGCAATCCGGCCGGGCGCCTCGGCGGCCTTGCGATCGAGGGGCGGGCGAAGGTGTCGGGGCCACGGCAAGCCGGCGTGGCGTGATCGCAAAGTGACAGCGCGGCCCTTGCGGACCGCGCTGCCGACAACGTGGATACCCGGTCGATTACTGCTGGGGCGCGACGCCGATTTCGTGCAGCGCCGATTCCAACTTGTTGATGCCACTCGGCAAGTCGCCGCTCGCGCAGAGCTTGCCGCCATCGGCGCGCAGAGTCTTCGCGGTCGCCACGGCTGGGGTGGCGGACTTCAGCTTCAGCGCCGCATCGAACTGCTGCTCGAGGACCTGGCACCGCTCTGTGGTGTGGGCCTGCGGCTTCGACTTCATGTCGGTGTTCGATTTGGTTTGCGCCATCGCGCCGCCGGCCGCCAGAATCACGGCCGCGAGTACCGGGATAAGAACGCGTGCAGTCATGGAGTGTCTCCTTGTCAAGAGTCCCGCGACCAACGTTTGATCGCGCTTCTGATCAGGCATATGGCCCGACCCGCCCGTCAGAACCCTTTCCCGCCTATGAATTCCGGTTCATCCGATCCCTGGCGGCCTCGTGGCGCCTTGCCGGAGTGTCCGGCCGGCGGCGCGGTGTTTCCAGATACCCCACGCAATGGGTTTACCCCTGCACGGACAGCCATCTCGTTAGGCGACTTGACCGCTACCGATGCCGGCGGCAGGGTGCCGGGCGATGGTCGAGCTTGCCGAACAGCAGATTGCGCAATTCCACGAGGAGGGGTTCCTGGTGCTCGAGCGGCTGCTCGATCCGGCGCGAGTGGCCGAGGTGGCGGCGCGCTTCGAGGGGCTGTTCCGCGGCGCGTTCGAGACCGGCCTGCAGCCCGACGAGTGGAACTGGCGGGAGGGCCGCGACCCGCCGGACCTGACCCGGCAGATCTGCAACGCCTGGAAGTCGGACCGCGCCGTGGCACGGGTGGTGCTGAGCCCCGAGGTCGGCCGGCTTTCGGCGCAACTGGCCGGCTGGCCGGGCGCCCGCTTGGCCCAGGACAACTTGATCTGGAAGCCGCCAGGGGCCAGGCCGCTCGGCTTCCATCAGGACGACAGCTACATCCAATGGGTCGTGCCGTCGCACTACGTGACCTGCTGGATCGCGCTCGATGGCACCGACGCCCGGGGCGGCACGCTGGAGTACGTGCGCGGCTCGCACCGCTGGCCGCTGGCGCCGCAGATCCGCCAGTTCCACGCGCCCGAGGACTACCGCGAGGCGCTCGGCGCGGCGGCGGCGCAGATTGACGTACGGCCCGAGATCGTGCCGGTCGAGGTGCCGGCCGGCGGCTGCGCCCTGCACGACGGGCGTACCTGGCACGGCTCCGACAGCAACCGCGGCGAGCGGCCGCGCCGCGCGGTCGTGGCGCACTGCGTCTCCTCCGAGGCCCGCTTCCACCCGAGCGAGACAAGCCCGGTCTACAGCCGTTACAAGCGCGCCGGCGACGAGGCCATGGACGAGAGCTTCTTCCCGATCCTCTGGACCCGCGACGGCGGCCGCAGCGCGTTCCTCGAGTCCTATCTCTCAGGCGGGGCGTAACCCGAAAATGGCGAAGCCCCGCTCGTCCCCCATGGAGATCGCGCTGGAACAAGCGGCGGCGGCCGCGGTGGCCGGCGAGGTGCCGGTCGGCGCGGCGCTGGTCGACGGCGCCAGCGGCGAGCTGCTGGCGCGCGCCCACAACCGGGTCGAGGCGCTGCACGACCCGACCGCCCATGCCGAGCTGCTGGCGATCCAGGCGGCGGCTCGCGAACTGGGTCTCAAGCGGCTGACCGGCGCCGACCTCTATGTCACGCTGGAGCCCTGTGCCATGTGCGCCCAGGCGATCGCCTTCGCCCGCCTGCGCCGGCTCTATTTCGGCGCCTATGATCCCAAGGGCGGCGGCGTCGACCACGGCGCGCGGATCTTCGAGCAGCCGACCTGCCACCACCGCCCCGAGGTGATCGGCGGCCTGGACGAGACCCGCTGCGCCGCCCTGCTCCGAGATTTTTTCGCGGCGCGGCGCTGAGCGTGTAGGTCCTTGCCGGAATCGATTGCCGGACCCCCGCAGGCTTGCCACACTCGGCCATGACGTCGAACGCCCCATCCACGGCGAACGCCGCCGGGACCTCCTCCCGGCGCAATCTGCAGGAAGGCATCCTGCTGATGGTCTGCGGCATGTTGCTGCTGCCCGGGATCGATGCGATCGCGAAGGGCCTCTCGGGCTCGGTGTCGCCCGGCCAGGTGGCGTGGAGCCGGTTCTTCTTTCAGGTTCTGATGCTTCTGCCCTTCGTCCTGCATGCCCGCGGGCTGCGCGTCAAAGGCCGGCTTTGGATCCATGCCGCCCGCGGGTTTCTCATCGCCCTGGCGACCCTGTTGTTTTTCACCTCCCTCGGCGAGCTGCCATTGGCCGATGCCATTGCGATCTTTTTCGTCGAACCCTTCATCCTGACGCTTTTGTCGGCCTTGGTCCTGGGCGAGCGCATCGGTTGGCGGCGGATGCTCGCCGTGGCCGTCGGGTTTTGCGGCGCGCTCGTCGTCATCCGCCCCAGCTACGCCGTCTTCGGGCTGACCGCCCTGTTGCCCATGGGGGCGGCCTTGTCGTTTGCCTGCTATGTGGTGCTGACGCGCTGGTTGGTGCGCGAGGACTCCGCCGTCACCATGCAGTTCACCGCCGGTGTGTTCGGTGCGCTAGCCATGAGCGCCGCGCTCTGGTTCGGTCTGGAGGCCGGGGTCGACATCCTGATGCCGGCCTGGCCCACGCTGGGGCAATGGATCTTATTGGCGACCCTCGGCGCCATCGCGACGACCGGGCATATATTCGTGGTTCAGGCGATCCGGCGGGTTGGCGCCGGCCTGGTGGCGCCCTTTCAGTACCTGGAGATCATCAGCGCAACCCTTCTGGGGCTGGTCTTCTTCGGCGATTTCCCCGACGCGACGACCTGGCTGGGCGTGGCGATCATCATAGGCTCGGGCCTCTACGTCTTCTTCCGCGAACGCCGGGTTGCTACCCTCGAAGACGTCCTGGCCGCCCAGCCGTTGAAGTAGCCGCATCCGGGGACAGACGCCTAGCGGCCGAACAGCGCGCGCAGCTCGGCGTCGGGGATGGCGTCGCGGCTGAACTCGAAGGTGCCGGCGCGGCGCATCTCCTCGGCGGCCCGGCGCACAA
Organism: Kiloniellales bacterium; assembly: GCA_041617155.1. Classification (GTDB taxonomy): domain Bacteria; phylum Pseudomonadota; class Alphaproteobacteria; order Kiloniellales; family JAKSDN01; genus CAMYKD01. Next base: position 5,351 of record JBFJPL010000103.1, on the reverse strand, counting down.
CCGCCAAGCTGGCGCGCGCCAGGCTGCCGCCGATGCTGACCCGCTTGACGCCCAGCTCGCCCAGCTGGTCCAGGCTCAAGGGCTCGCCGGCCAGGCCGACCACGACGTTGAGCGGACCGTCGATCTCGCGCACCAGGGCGGCGATCGTCTCGGCGTCGCGCACGCCCGGCACGTAGAGACAGTGGGCGCCCGCCTCGCGGTAGAGGTTGGCTCGCTTGACCGATTCCGGGAAGGGGTCGGGGTGGCCGGCCAGATAGCACTCCGCCCGGCCGGTCAGGGTGAAGGCAATACTCGAGGCCTCGGCCGCCGCGCTGGCCGCCCGGATGCGCTCGGCCGCCAGGGCCGGGTCGTAGAGTCCCATGGCGCTGTCGCCGCTGTAGTCCTCGATGCTGCCGCCCACGGCGCCGGCCGCGATCGCTTGCCGGATCGACTCGGCGGCGTCTTCCGGGTCGTGGCCGTAGCCGTATTCCAGATCGGCGCTGACCGGCAGATCAACGGCGGCGGCAATGCGGCCAAGCTCGTCCATGGTTTCGGGACGGCCAAGGCGCGCTTGGTAGTCCGGCCGGCCCAGGCAGTAGGCCATGCCGGCGCTGGTCGTGCCGATCGCGGCGAAGCCGGCATCGGCCAGCAAGCGGGCACTGCCGGCGTTCCAGGCGTTGGGCATCAGGAAGATTCCGGGCGCCTCGTGCAGGTCGCGGAAGGCGCTGGCCTTGGCGGCGATGGAGGTTGTCATGTTCGGCTCCCAGGATTGCTACGAACCGGCTCAAGGCCGCCAGAAGGGCTTGGCGGCTTCGTCCAGGGCCTGGACCCGGGTCTTGCCGATGTCGCGCAGCAAGCGGTCGTCGAGCGCGGCCAGGGCACAGCGCTGTTCCCAGCGACGGTACCAGAGCGCGATCAGCGCGGCCAAGCGGCCGAGCCAGGCAAGCCGGGGATGGAATTGCCGGCGGCCACCTGGTCGAGCCAACCCGCGCAATGTGGTGGTGGTGGTTTCGGGCCCGTGTCCTGTGATGCTCATGGCAACTCCCCTTGCATCCTTAGTTGCTCGACAGAACATCCCAAGTCCGGAAAGCCTTGTCACGCTGAAACAATTCGCTTATCATCGAAGTATGAATGTAGACTCGTCACTCTCCCTTATCGGCGCCCTCATCGGCGTGCCGGCGCGCGCCAACATCATGAGCGCGCTGATGGACGGCCGGGCGCAGACCGCGACCGAGCTGGCCTATTTCGCCGGCGTGTCGCCCCAGACCGCCAGCAGCCACCTGGCCAAGCTGAGCGATGCCAAGCTCCTGACCGCGGAGAAGCAGGGCCGGCACCGTTACTACCGCCTGGCCGACCCCGCGATCGCCGACGCGCTGGAGCCGCTTTCGGTGCTGATCGACAAGCAGCCGCGCCTGCCGCTGCATCGCTCCAAAGCGCTGGAGGAGCTGCGCGCTGCGCGCATGTGCTACGACCACCTGGCAGGGCGGCTCGGCGTCGCCTTGGCGCAGGCCATGACGGCGGCGGGTTATCTGGTGCCCGGCGAGCGCGACTTCGAGCTGACCGCGGCCGGCGCCGCCTTCTTCGACCAACTCGATATCGATGTCGGCAAGGCCAGGGGGCAGCGGCGCTGCTTTGCCCGGCAATGCCTCGACTGGAGTGAACGGCGCCATCACCTGGGCGGCGCGCTGGGCGCGGCCCTGGCGGCGCGCCTCCTCGAACTCAAGTGGCTGCGCCGGGACAAGGGTCGCAAGGTCGTGCTGACGGCAGCCGGCGAGCGGGCGCTTCCCGGGATGCTGCCCGGGCTCCGGGCGGAGCAGCCGGCGTTGACTTAGCCGGCGCTGCGGCGCGCTTTCGATTCGCTGTCGGTTTTTTTTGGGCTAACCTCTGGTAGCTGCCTGAGCCCCGGCCCCATATGGAAATGGTATCTGTCGTTTCCGGAGCCTCCGCCATGTCGCAACGGCCCGTCAGTGTCATCACCGGCTACCATGCCCACGTCTATTACGATGACGAGACGAAGCCGAGAGCGGAACGCCTGAGGCAAGGCCTGGAGGCTGCGTTCGACGTCCAACTTGGCCGTTGGCACGACCGTCCGATCGGCCCGCATCCCTGCGGGAGCTACCAGGTCGCCTTCGGGCCGGAGGTGTTCAGCCAGATCGTGCCGTGGCTGGCGCTCAACCGCGACGGCCTCACGGTCTTCATCCACACGGAGACAGGCGACGATGTCCCCGACCACACCGATCACGCCATCTGGCTGGGCGAACAGCAGGCTCTGAACCTCGATGGGCTGCGCTAGGACCATCCGCCGCGCCCTTTGTGGGGCGATGCTGCTGCTGTGCGTGCAGGCCACCTACGCCCAGGCGGACCACTTGGTCGAGCTGGACACCATGGCCCTGACGGCGCTTGCCGGCTTGCCGGTCCTGGGCGGTGCTTCGCTGGCGCCGTCGGCGCTTCGGGATCGCATCGTGGTGCTGGCCTTTTTCGCCAGTTGGTGCCCGCCCTGCCACCCGGAATTCGATCACCTGAAGCGGATCGACTCGGCCTATCGGGCCCGCGGTGTTACGGTGGTGGCGGTCAACATCTTCGAGAACCATGGCGGCGGCGACGACGCGATCCGCCTGGAAGCTTTCCTGGCGGCCAAAGCGGCCGCTTTCTCCGTGCTCGGGGAAGGTGAGCGGGTCGCCCAGGTCTTTGGCCGGGTCGAGCGCATCCCGACACTCTTCGTGTTCGGACGCGACGGCCGGCCGGTGCTGCACTTCGTCCATGTCCGCGGCGCCACCAAGACCCACGCCACCTATGCCGAGATCGAGGCGGCCGTCAGATCCGCCCTCTGAGGTCTTTCCCGGCCGGCTAGGCGCCGCCGCTTCCCCGTATGGCGCTTGAGTCTTCCGCCTGTCTGCACGCGGCTGCTGAGGCGTTCTTCCTCGGCCAGAAAAAACAAACCTTTCCAGACTACACGTGAAGAAATTGTTGTGTTAATCAAAATACGCCAGCTGTAAAACCAAAACACAATAAATAATCGAGTTTTCTCTTAAGTGTATTACTTAATACACGTTAAAGAAAACAATCATAACCTATTATAATAAAACGAAAAAACTTAGTACGAAACGAAAGCAATAATGAACTCCACGCGCAAGGAAAGGATGCGGCGCTTCAATTCTCGCGATTGGCCGGGACATTCGATTCCGCTCCGCCAGCAGACATGGGAGTAAGTGCAATGCACCGCAGAGGGGATTCTTCAGGGGCCAGGACGAGATGGCCGCGCATGTTCGCGCTCACGGCGACGCTCCTGGGCGGCGCCACCTCGGCCTACGCTATCATGACCTCGCTCGAATTGGTCGACCAGTTGCACGAACCGCAGGCGGAGCAAGTCGATCAGTTCGCCCTGCTCGACCTGATCCAGTCCGGCGAGGGCTCGGCCGCCTTCGAGGGCGCTTTCGAGACCGGCGACGAGCTGTTCGAGACCCGCTTCAACGCGCTCGACGGCGTTGGCGCCGATGTCGGCGACGGCACCCGCTTCACTCGTGTGCCGCGCGCCGACCTGGAAGGGCCGGGCGAATGGGCCGACCACTTCCCGCCGCGCGTCACCGGCCCCAATGGCCAGGCCTGCAACGAATGCCATGCCGTGCCTTTCGGCACCGCGGCCGGCAACGCGGCCATGACCGTGCATCGCGACCCGACCCGCTCGGGCCGGCTTGATCTGTTCATCCAGCGCGACGTCACCAGCCTGTTCGGCAGCGGTGCGTTGCAGCGCCTGGCCGAGGAAATGACCGAGCGGCTGCACGCCCAGCGCGCCGCCGCCGCCGCCATGGCTTGCGACAAGGGCAAGCGGCAGACCGTGAAGCTGAGCGCCAAGAATGTGTCGTTCGGAAAAATCACCGCGATCCCGGCCAAGAAATCGAGCAAGTCGAACAAGTCGAACAAGTCGAAATCGCAGGGCGCCTGCGAGGTCGGGTTCGACACCGCCAAGGTCGAGGGGATCGATGCCGACCTAGTGGTCAAGCCGTTTCAGTGGAAGGGCACCGAGCCGAGCGTGCGCAGTTTCAACCGCGGTGCCTCGCACAACGAATTGGGCATGCAGCCCGTGGAGTTGGTCGGCGTCGGCGTGGACGGTGACGGCGACGGCGTGACCGACGAGTTCACGGTCGGCGACCAGACCGCGCTTGCGGTCTATGTCGCCGGTCAGCCGCGCCCGACCACCAGGATCGAGTTGGCCTCGCTGGGGCTGATCGATCCTCTGTCCGAAACGGAGATCGAAGCGATCGAAGAGGGACGCAGGCAGTTCGACAAGGCCGGCTGTGACTCTTGCCACAAGCCGGTGCTGACGATCGACGATCCGGTCTTCTCGGAGCCGAGTCTGAACGCCAACTTCCGCGACGAGGTCTTTCCGGCCGGCCAGGATCCGGTCGCGCATGGCGTCGATTACAGGTACCCGGTGGCGTTCGACCTGACGACCGACCTGCCGGACAACATCGTCGAGGACGAGGACGGCACCGTCGTCTTCCGCCTGGGCAACTTCCAGGCCGATGGCCGCGGCGGCGCGATCGTCGGCCTGTTCGGCGACCTGAAACGCCACGACATGGGCGAGGCGCTGGCGGAGAGCGTCGACGAGGGCGGCTTCGGCGCTTCGGTCTGGTTGACCGCCGAGCTGTGGGGCGTCGGATCGACCGCGCCGTACCTGCACGACGGCCGCGCGACCACCCTGACCGAGGCCATCCTCGAGCATGGCGGCGAGGCGGCCAGGTCGCGGAACAGGTTCGCCCGCCTCGGTCGGGACGAACAGGCGGCGCTGATCGCGTTCCTCGACAACCTGGTCCTGTTCAAGATGGAGGAGGAGTGACGGCAGACGTCGCCCGGTTCCCCGGCGGCGGTCCAGGAAGGGCGGCGGGTTTCCAGGAACCCGCCGTTTGCCGTTTGGGCACAAAGCCTTGTCAATTTGCCCTTGTCACCAAAGCGATCATGAGGCCGACTCCGACGGGGAATTCCGCGACCACAAGGTCAGGCAGGAGCATTCATGATCATTGCGCAGATCACGGATTTTCACGTCGGACGGCGCCTCGAAACTCCCGACGGCGTGATGGATACCTTCGAGCAGTTGCGACGCGCGATCGAGCAGTTGAATGCGCTCGACCCCGCGCCCGACGTGGTGCTGGCGACCGGCGACCTCACCAACGGCGCCAAGCCGGAGGACTATGCCAGGCTCAAGACGGCCTTCGCTTCGCTGCGCTGCCCGGTCTACGTGATCCCGGGCAACCACGACGACCGCGCGCGCATGCGCGCAACCTTCGACGATCATGACTACATGCCCGGCGACAGCGAGTTCCTGCACTATGTGATCGAGCACCATGCCCTGCGCCTGATCGGCCTGGATACGG
>JBFJPL010000102.1:0-14655 GCA_041617155.1 Kiloniellales bacterium | reverse complement strand
CGGGTCGCCAGCCTGTTCTACCTGGTGCCGCCTTCGACCGCGCTGGTTGCCTGGCTGCTGTTCGGCGAGAGTTTCGGACCGCTGGCCCTGGCCGGCATGGCGCTCACCGTCGTCGGCGTCGCCCTGGCCAACCGGACCGGCTAGGCTGGGAACTCATAAACCGCTAAGAACCTGCAAGAAGCAGGTGGATCGACATTTCCCATGCACCCGATCATGCAGGAACAGAGGCGAACACGATGACACGCACCGCGACAAGCATTGCCGAGGTTGTCTGCAATGGGCTTTGTATCGGCTGCGGGCTGTGCGAGGCCGTGACCGGCGGCCGTGTCCGCATGACCATGACCGATTTCGGCAGCCTTCGTCCAACGCCGGCCGATGACTTCTCGCCAGAGGAAGAAGCGCAGCTTCTGTCGGCCTGCCCCGGGGTTACCGTCGAACCGAGGCACACCCGGGCGGTACACCGTGACCTTGTGTGGGGGGCCTTCTCCACAATGCGTTACGCCTGGGCCGGCGATCCGGAGGTGCGGTTTCGCGCCGCGACGGCCGGTGTCTTGACGGCACTCGGCGCACATCTGCTTAAATCGGGTCAAGTATCATTCGTGCTCCAGGTCATGGCGGACCCCGACCAGGCAGTGCGCAGTCGTTGGGTCATGAGTGAATCGCCCGGGGCCGTCATCGCTAGCGCCGGGTCCCGCTACGGGCCGGTCGCACCGCTCGCCGGACTGATGGCGGCGCTTGATCGCAATGAGCCTTTCGCCATCATCGCGAAGCCGTGCGATTTGAGCGCGGTGCACCGGCTGTCGCGGAGCGACCCGCGCGTGGACGAATTCTGTACCCCGCGTCTCGCAATGGTCTGCGGCGGTCAATCCAGACTGAAAAAGTCCCAAGACCTGCTTGCCGAGTTCGACATCGACGAAGGCGAGGTGACGTTGTTTCGTTATCGCGGCTTCGGCAATCCAGGCCGCACCCGCATTGAAACCTCCGACGGGCGTGCTTTCGAGAAGACCTACCTGGAGCTTTGGGAAGACAAAGCGGGCTGGCAGCTTGAAACGCGGTGCAAGCTCTGCCCGGACGCCCTTGGTGAGGCAGCCGATATCGCGGTCGCGGATGTCTGGCCAGGTGGCAGTCCGACGGGAGAGGATGCCGGCTTCAGCGGGATTATCGTCCGCTCGGAGGCGGGCGATGCTTTGGTTGCGTCGGCCGAGAAGGCCGGCATTCTCATGCTCGGAGAGGCTATTACGCCGCGTCAATTAGACGACTTTCAGCCGCACCAGGTGCGTAAGAAAAGAGCGTTGACCGCGAGGTTCGCCGGGCTTGAGCAGGCCGGCATGCCAACGGTCGGGGCCTTGGACTTGCGGGTCGAGAAGCTCGGCGAAGAACTCGATCCAGAAGCCCGCCGCAAGGAGTTGGAGGGCAGCGTTTCCCGCGCCCGGACCGGACGCTTCAGTGAGCCGTTTCCGGTCGCCGGCGACAAGCGCTAGCACCGGCTGGTACCAAACCGTCTCGGGACGGGAGCCAGGACAATGCCCTAGTAAGCCGCCTGGCTGCGCTTCGAGATATCGGCCTGGCGGGCGCGAATCTTCTCGGGCCAGCGGGACTTGATGTAGTCCAGCACGGCGCGGATCTGGTCGTCGCTCAAGGTGTCGGCGAAGCCGATCATGTTGGTCTTGTAGCCGGCCGGGGCGAACGCCGCCGTGCCCTGCTTGGTGATGTCGAACAGGAGCTCGTCCGGATGGTGCCAGGTGTGGCCGGTTTCGTCGTGCGGCGGGGCCGGCAGGGTGCCGTCGGCGCGGCGCCGCTGCCAATCCGGTTCGCCCTCGAGTTCGATGCCGTGGCAGGCCGCGCAGTTGGCGTCGTAGAGCTGCCGGCCCAGGGCGAGGCGCTCCGGCGACGGCCCATCCGTGCCGCCGAGCCGGTTCCAGGCGAAGACTCCGGCAAGAAAAGCCGCGAGGGCCAAGGCGGCGATCAGCGCGAGAGGTTTCATGGCGGCAAACTGAAGGCTACAGCCGCTGGAAGGTCAAGCCCGCGGTCACAGCCTAGCGGTTCGATGCTGACTTATGAGGCCCGAGGTTTCGGATCTCGGTTACCTTGTCATGCTCGGGCCTGACTCGAGCATCAAGGGATGCCGGCCGCCGCTAGATTGGCACTGACAGCTGCGGGGGTGTCAAGCCTTGGAATCAAGGCTCTAGCAGCTTGTCCGAACGTTGCTCGCTGGCCCTTAGAAATCGATGCAGCGGCCCTTGATTTCCCAATCGCCGTAGCGGGTCGGCTCCGGCCCCTCGGGCCCGCCGATCTCCTCGGTCTTGCCGGCGCGGCGAGGCATCTTCGGGACGACCTTTCCGGCCGCCGCCCGGTCCAGCTGCTCGCGCGGCGCCCGCGGCCCCGCACTGGGGTCGGCTGGCTTCGGCGCATGGCGTTTGAAAATTTTCATCACGCCCTTGATATGGCACCGAAAGCGGCGCCTGCCAAGCCTTGACGAGGCAGCCGCTCGCTCCCACCTGAATTGCCGGGTATGTGAGGTTGTTGCCGGGGCTGGAAAAGGCGAAATCCGGACCATGAACTACATGAGAACGGCCATGCTTTTGGCCGCTATGACGGCGTTGTTCCTGTTCGTCGGCTTCATGGTCGGCGGCGAGGGCGGCATGATCTTCGCCTTCGTTCTGGCGCTCGGCATGAATGCCTTTGCCTACTGGAACTCCGACAAGATGGTGCTGCGCATGTACGGCGCCCGCGAGGTCGACGCCCAATCCGCGCCCTCGCTCCACCGGATCGTCCGGCAACTGGCGGCCAACGCCGAGCTGCCCATGCCGCGCACCTACATCATCGAAAGCGATCAGCCCAACGCCTTCGCGACCGGCCGCAACCCCGAGAACGCCGCGGTAGCGGCCACCACCGGCCTGCTACGCCGACTCAACTCCCAGGAGGTCGCCGGCGTCCTGGCCCACGAGCTGGCCCATGTGAAGAACCGCGACACCCTGACCATGACGATCACGGCGACCATCGCCGGCGCGATCTCCATGCTCGCCAACTTCGGCCTTTTCTTCGGCGGCAACCGCAACAATCCCCTGGGCATCGTCGGGGTCATCCTGATGATGATCCTGGCGCCCATGGCCGCGGCCCTGGTGCAGATGGCGATCAGCCGGTCGCGCGAGTACGAAGCCGACCGGATCGGCGCCGAGATCTGCGGCCAGCCGCTGTGGCTCGCCTCGGCCCTGGAGAAGATCCAGTCGGCGGCCGGGAAAATCGACAACGTGGCGGCCGAGAGAAACCCGGCGACCGCCCACATGTTCATCATCAACCCCCTGCATGCCCGCGCGGTGGACAGCCTCTTCTCGACCCACCCAAACACCGCCAACCGCGTCGCGCGCCTGCGCCAGATGGCGGTCGAGATGGGCCAGGCGGCGGGGCCCTGGGGCTGAGCAGCGGCGACCGGGCGAACCCGCCATCGACAGCCCGCCCGGGACGCGCTAAACCGCGCGCCATGACCCGGCGAGACCCGAACCCCCAATCCCGGAATTCACGGGCCATCGCCTTGCAGCTTTTGCGGGCCGTGCTGCGCGACGGCCGGCCGCTCGACGAGGCGCTCGCGGCGCACCCCGGCCTGGCGGCGCTCGAGACGCGCGACCGGGCTTTCGCGCGCACCCTGGTCGCGACCACCCTGCGCCGCCTGGGACAGATCGATGCCCTGCTCGCCCACTGCCTGGACCGGCCGCTCAAACGCAAACTGGCAGAGGTTCAGGATGTGCTGCGCCTGGGCGCCTGCCAGCTGGCTTTCCTCGGCACGCCGGCGCACGCCGCGGTCAGTACCAGCGTCGAACTGGCCACCGCGCAGCAGACCGCCGGCTACCGCGGCCTGATCAATGCCGTGCTGCGCCGTCTGGACCGCGAACACGAGGATCTGGTCGCCCGGCAGGATGCCGCGAAAATGAACACGCCCGACTGGCTCTGGCGGTCCTGGTCCACCGCCTACGGTGCCACGACGGCGCGGGCGATCGCCGAGGCCCATCTCGCCGATCCGCCGCTCGACCTCACCGTCCGGCGCGATGCCGGGGACTGGGCGGCCCGCCTCGACGCGCGGATCCTGCCGAGCGGCAGCTTGCGGCTGCGGCCGGGGGCGGGCGACGTCAGCCGCTTGCCGGGCTACAAGGAAGGTGCCTGGTGGGTGCAGGACGCGGCGGCGGCCCTGCCGGCGCGGCTGCTCGGCGCGATCGCCGGCCGGCGGGTCATCGACCTGTGCGCCGCGCCCGGCGGCAAGACCGCCCAACTGGCCGCAGCCGGCGCCGAGGTGACCGCCGTCGACCGTTCGCCGGCGCGCCTCGCGCAGCTCGAGCAGAACCTGGTGCGACTCGGCCTCGGCGCCGCCACCGTGGCCGCCGACGCGGCCACCTGGCGCCCCGCCGAGCCGGCCGACGCGGTCCTGCTCGACGCACCCTGCAGCGCGACCGGCACGCTCAGGCGGCACCCGGACATCGCGCAGCTCAAGGGGCCGGCGGAAGTCGCCGCGCTTTCGGCGCTGCAGGACCGCCTGCTGGGGGCTGCGCTCGAGATGGCCAAACCCGGCGGGCTGGTGGTCTACGCCACCTGTTCGCTGCAGCCCGAGGAGGGGCCGCAGCGGATCGCCGCGCTGCTGCGGTCGAATGCGGCGGCCAAGCGCGCGCCGATCGACGCGGCGGAGGTGAACGGCCTGGACGAGCTCGTCACCACCGGCGGCGACCTCAGGACCCTGCCGTGCCATCTGGCCGAAGCCGGCGGCATGGACGGTTTCTATGCCTGCCGGCTGCGCCGCCTGGCGCCGTAAAGACGGGTCGCGCTTGCGGCTCGATCGGCTTGCTGATACCTAGGTAGCCATGCAGCAGAGCGTGCGAATCGCCCCGTCGATCCTGGCCTCGGATTTCGCCAGGCTGGGCGACGAGGTGCGCGCCATTGACCAGGCCGGCGCCGATTACGTGCACATCGATGTGATGGACGGCCATTTCGTGCCGAACCTGACCATCGGGCCCGACGTGGTAAGCGCCCTCAGGCCGCACACCAGTCTGCCTTTTGACGTGCATTTGATGATCTCGCCGGTCGACTCCTTCGTGCCGATGTTCGCGGCGGCCGGCGCCGACATCATCACGGTTCACCCGGAGGCCGGCCCGCATCTGCATCGCACGATTCAGCTGATCAAGTCGCTCGGCAAGAAGGCCGGTGTGTCGCTCAACCCGGCGACACCCGTCGAAGCCGTCGACCCAGTGCTGGAGGAGCTCGACCTGGTGCTGGTGATGAGCGTCAATCCCGGCTTCGGCGGACAGGCCTTCATACCAGCCGCGCTGAACAAGATCGCGGCCCTGCGCAAGCGGATCGACGGGCTCGGGCGGCCGCTCGACCTGGAGGTCGACGGCGGCATCAATTTCGACACCGCGCCCGAGGCGATCGCCGCCGGCGCAGACGTGCTGGTCGCCGGGACCGCGACCTTCAGCGGCGGCCCGGCCGCCTATGCCGGGAACATAGCCCGGTTGCGCGGCACGGAATAACGGCATGGCGCCACAGCCGACAACTGACAAGCCCGCGGAAGAGCCTGGCGTCCTGCCGGGCCTGGAAGTGCTCGGGCGGCTGCCGCGCGACCAGGTGCTGGGACGCCTCGGCTATGCGGTCAAGTGGCCGCTCTTCGCCCTGCCGCTCTATCCGCTCAGCCTGTCGGGTCCCGGACCGACTCGCTTGACCTGTACGCCGACCGATCCCTGGCCGGGCAACGCGGAGGTCGGCGGCGCAATCATCGACGGCCGTTTCGGCTTCGCCGGGCAGCTTCTGGTGAACCCCTCGCCGCTCTGGGCGCCGGCCAACGCCGGCGTCCGCTGGCGCCGCGAGCTGCACGGCTTCTCCTGGCTGCGCGACCTGCGCGCTTTCGGCGGTGACGCGGCCAGGCGCGCGGCGCGCGAGCTGGTCGGCGCCTGGATCGATCGCAACGCGACGGCCTGGCATTCGCTGGCCTGGAGTCCGGCGGTCGCTGGCCGGCGTCTCGGCCATTGGCTCGGCCATTTCGAGTTCTTCGCCGCCAGCGCCTCGATCGAGTTCCGCCACCGGCTGCTCTATGAGATCGCCCGGCAGGCGCGCCACCTGGCCCGTGCTCTGCCGGCCGGACTGGCCGGCGCCGAGGCGCTCGCGCCGCTCAAGGGCTTGATCCTGGCCGGCGCATCGCTGCCGGACGGCGCGGCCTGGCTCGAACGCGGGCTCGAGCTGCTGCGCCGCGAGCTGCCGCGGCAGATAATGGCCGACGGCGGACACATCGAGCGCAGCCCGAGCCGGCAGTTCGAGGTGCTGCGCGACCTGATCGATCTGCGCGCGGCGCTGCATGCCAGCGAGGTGCCGGTCCCGGCCTATCTGCAGGCGGCGATCGAGCAGATGGCGCCGGTCCTGCGCTTGTTCCAGCACGGCGATAGCGGGCTCGCCCTGTTCAACGATTCGAACCAGGCCGAAGGCTGGCAGGTCGACATGGTGCTGCAGCGCGCCGCGGTGCGCGGCCGGCCGATGATGAGCGCGCCGCAAAGCGGCTTTCAACGCCTGCAGGCGGGGCGCACGGTGGTGCTGATCGATGCCGGGGCGCCGCCGCCACCGGGGCTGGACCAGCGGGCCCACGCCGGCACGCTGAGCTTCGAAATGAGCGTCGGCCGAGAACGGCTGATCGTCAACTGCGGCGCCCACCCGGGGGATAGCTCATGGCGCCGGGCGCAGCGCCACACGGCGGCGCATTCCACGCTGGTACTGGACGACGTCGACTCCTGCGAGCTGGCGCGCGACGGTAGCTTGCGCCGCCGGCCGCAAACGGTGGTCTGCCGGCGCGAGGAGACCGAAGGCAACCTGTGGCTCGACACCAGCCACGACGGCTACCGCCGGCGCTTCGGACAGGTTCACCACCGGCGGATCTATCTTTCGGCCAACGGCGAAGACCTGCGCGGCGAGGACCGTCTGCAAGGCGAGGGGGGGGAGCGCTTCGCGCTGCGCTTCCACCTGCACCCCGACGTCCGGGCGAATCTGGCCAAGAGCGGCAATTCGGTCCTGCTGCGCTTGCCGCGCGGTGGCGGCTGGCGGCTGCGCGCCACCGGAGCCGCGGTGAGCCTGGAGGAAAGCGTCTACCTGGGCGAGGCCGGCGCGACGACGCGCTGCCTCCAGGTCGTCCTGGCCGGTTCCGTGCAGGTCCCCACGACGACGGTGAAATGGGCGCTGCGGCATGAGGCCAAGACCCGGAACAGCTCGTGATCCTTGACCGGGGGATCGCGGTGATCGCGGTTGCCGCGCTGGTCCAGGGGGTCGCGGTGTGGCTTGGTACCTGGGCGGTGCTGGCCCTGCTGAACCGGTTTCGGGTGCTTGACCGGCCGAACGAGCGGAGCAGCCACACGGTGGCCAAGCCGCGCGGCGGCGGCATCGCCTTGATCCCCCTGGTCCTGCTGGGCTGGATCGCCTGGACCGGCTGGGCCGGCAACGCCCCGGCCGGGTTCTGGCGGGTCGTCCCGGCGGCCACGCTGATCGCCGCGGTGTCCTGGCTCGACGACCTGCGCAACCTGCCGGCCGTCCTGCGCTTGGCCGCGCAAGCCGTGGCCGTCGCCCTGGGCCTGTCCGGTTTCTCCGGCGTGGGATGGGTGTTTCAAGGCTTCCTGCCGCCGCTGCTCGACGGGCTTGCCGCCGCCGTGTTGTGGCTCTGGTTCATCAACCTGTTCAATTTCATGGACGGCATCGACGGCATTAGCGGCGTGGAGGCGCTTTCGGTCGGGGTCGGCCTGACGCTCGCCGCGGGGCTGGCGGGGCTGGCCCCCGATCTCTTGACACTGCCTCTGCTGCTGGCCGCCGCGACTTTGGGATTCCTGTTCTGGAACTGGCCGCCGGCACGGCTGTTTCTGGGCGACGTGGGCTCGGTGTCACTCGGCTACCTGCTGGGCTGGCTGTTACTTCTGGCGGCCGCCCAAGGCCAATGGGCCGTCGCGCTGATCCTGCCGCTCTACTATCTGGCCGATGCCAGCCTGACGCTTACCAAGCGCGCCCTGAGCGGCGCCAAGGTCTGGCGGGCGCACCGGGAGCACGCCTATCAGAGGGCCGTGCAGGGCGGCCTATCGCACGGCGCGGTGACCGGGCGCGTGCTGGCGTGCAATGCCGTGCTGATCGCCTGCGCCGCTTTGGCCGCCTCCGGCTCGCCCTGGCCGGCCCTGGCCGGCGCCGGTCTCGCGGTCGCACTCCTGCTCGCCGACCTCGAACGCCACGCAAAGCGCGCCGGCAGCTGAAGCCGTACGACGCTATAACCGATCCGGCAACTATGATAGCCTCGGGCCACCTGGTCCGGAACTGCTGGGGGAAGCCGCGCACAATGGCCTTTGGAATGAAGCCACGGGTGAGCCGCGCGCTCGTCGCTTTTGTCCATGACGTCGTGATGGCGGCCTTGTCGTTCGTCGTCGCGCTGGTCCTGCGGCTCGGCGACGGTGCCTTCGCCAAGCTCGGCGGACCGCTGCTGGCGCCGATGCTGCTGTTCACGGCGGTCTGTGCCTGCGTATTCCTGTCGACCGGCCTCTACCGGGGCATCTGGCGCTATGCCTCGCTCAACGACATGATCGCGATCGCCCGCGCGGTCACTTTGGCGCTCCTGCTCTACCTGCCGATTACCTTCATGCTCACCCGCTTGGAGGCTGTGCCCCGCTCCATGCTGGTGATTAACTGGTTCGTCCTGGCGGCGCTCTTGAGCGGACCGCGGCTGCTTTATCGCGTGCTCAAGGACCAGAGCTTCCGGCATCTGTTGGAGCGCAGCAGCGGCGGCAAGCGCGTGCCGGTTCTGCTGGTCGGCGCCGACGATGCGGCCGATGTCTTCATTCGCGAGATGTCCCGTGACCCGGCCGCGGCCTACGAGGTGCTAGGCGTGATCGACGACAAGGGCACCAGGGTCGGCCGGCAGATGCGCGGCGTCCGCGTGCTCGGCCATCTGGACGACCTCGCCGCCGTGATCGAACGGGTCAAGCGGCGCAATCGCGCCCCGCAACGCCTGATCCTGACCAAGCGCCTGCCGCGCGAGACCATGGAGCGGCTTTTGGAAGTGGCCGACGAACGCGGCATGACGATCGCCCGGCTGCCGCGCCTGACCGAGTTCAAGAGCGGCGAGAGCGACCGGATCGAGGTGCGGCCGATCGCCATCGAGGACCTGCTTGGCCGCACTCAGACCAAGCTCGACCGGCCGGCGATGCGGCATTTGGTCGAAGGTCGGCGGGTGCTGGTCAGCGGTGCCGGCGGCACGATCGGGTCGGAACTGGTGCGCCAAGTGGCGGACCTGGCGCCGGCCGAGCTGACCCTGCTCGATTTTTCCGAGCACCTGCTTTACGGCGCTGAACTCGAACTCCGCGAACGCCACCCGGAGCTGGCGCGCCATGCGGTCCTGGCCGACGTGCGCGAAGCGCGCCGGCTTGACGGGATCCTGGCCGAGCGCAAGCCCGAGCTGGTGTTCCATGCCGCCGCCCTGAAGCACGTGCCGATGGTCGAGGCCAACCCGATCGAAGGCGTGCTGACCAACGTCATCGGCACTCGCCACATGGCCGATGCCTGTCGCCGGGCCGGCGTCGCGGGCATGGTTCTGATCTCGACCGACAAGGCGATCAATCCGGCGAGCGTCATGGGCGCCAGCAAGCGCCTCGCGGAAAGCTACTGCCAGGCGATGGATATCGCCGAGCGCAAACGGGCGGCCCGCGATGGCGGACCGGCGACCCGTTTCGTGACCGTGCGCTTCGGCAATGTCCTGGGATCCACGGGCTCGGTCGTGCCGCTGTTCCAGCGCCAGCTTGCCGCCGGCGGTCCGCTCACGGTCACGGACCCGGCCATGACCCGCTACTTCATGACCGTGCGCGAAGCGGTCGAGCTGGTTTTGCAGGCCTCGTCGCTCGGCCTCGCGCCGAGCGGCGACGGAACCGGCAAGATCTACGTGCTCGACATGGGTCAGCCGGTCCGGATCGTCGATCTGGCGCGGCAAATGATCCGGCTGGCCGGGCTGCGCCCGGACAAGGACATGGAGATCGTCTACACCGGCGCGCGGCCCGGCGAAAAGCTGGCTGAGGAGCTGTTCCACGACCAGGAGCCGATGGTCGCGACCGGCCATCCCGGCCTGCTGTTGGCGTCGCCGCGCACCTTCAATCTCGAGCTGCTGTCGCGCGGCCTAGGCGAGCTGGCCGAGCTGGCGAGCGCGCGCCAAGGCGACGAGGTTCTGGCCACCCTGGCGCGCCTGGTGCCCGAATACCAGCCGGCGCGAACGCCCGATGCTCGGAGCGCGGCGGCGTCTTGACGGCCACGGCTTGACGGCCAAGGGCGCGCCGCCTAAACCAATCCCGCCAACGCTTCCTGGAGCCCGGCCATGTCCGCCGATTCCGCCGTGAAACGCGCACTCATTTCGGTTTCCGACAAGCGCGGCCTGCCCGCGTTCGGCCGTGCCCTGGCTGGGCGCGGGATCGAGATTCTTTCGACCGGTGGGTCGGCGCGCGCGCTCAAGGAGGCTGGCGTCGCGGTCACCGAGGTCTCGGCACATACCGGCTTTCCGGAAATCATGGACGGCCGGGTCAAGACTCTGCATCCGGCGATCCACGGCGGGATTCTGGCGCGCCGCGACCTGCAGAGCCACCGCCGGGCCATGGACGAGCACGGCATCGCGCCGATCGACCTGGTGGTGGTGAACCTCTATCCCTTTCGCGAAACCGTCGCCGCCGGCGCCGGGCGCGAGGATTGCATCGAAAACATCGATATCGGCGGGCCGGCCCTGATCCGGGCGGCGGCCAAGAATCACGGCTTTGTCACGGTGGTCACCAACCCCGACGACTACGACGCGGTTGCCGCAGACCTGCAAGCACACGGTGGCGCCACGTCGCTGGCGCTGCGCCAACGCCTCGCCGCCGGCGCCTACGCACACACCGCGGCTTACGACAGTGCCATCGCCTACTGGATGAGCGCGCTCGAGGGCGAAGCCTTGCCGAGCGAACTCGCCTTCGCCGGCCGCCGGGCGGAAAAGCTCCGCTACGGCGAGAACCCACATCAAGAAGCCGCTTTCTATCTGGCCAGCGGCGGCCCGCTGGAGCCCAGGCCGGGCGTCGGCACGGCGCGGCAGCTGCAAGGCAAGGCGCTCAGTTACAACAACTTGAACGACACCGACGCGGCTATCGAGTTGGCCGCCGAATTCGACCGCCCCGCGGTCGCCATCATCAAGCACGCCAATCCTTGCGGCGTCGCGGTGGCGGCCGGTCTGCGCGAGGCCTACGGCAAGGCGCTGGCCTCCGACCCGGTCAGCGCCTATGGCGGCATCATCGCCGTGAACCAGCGGCTCGACGAAGCGACCGCTGGGGAGATCGCCAAGCTGTTCGCCGAGGTGGTCATCGCACCGGAGGTCGACGAGGCGGCGCTCAGCCTGCTGGCCAGCAAACCGAACCTGCGCCTTCTGGTAACCGACGCCATGCCCGACCCGGCGCAGGCCGGCATGACCGTCAAATCGCTGGCCGGCGGCTTTCTGCTGCAAAGCCGGGACAACGGGCGGGTGACGAGGGACGCGCTCAAGGTGGTCACCAAGCGTCAGCCGAGCGAACGGGAGCTGAGCGATCTGATCTTCGCCTTCCGGGTCGCCAAGCATGTGAAGTCGAACGCGATCGTCTATGCCCACGACGAGGCGACCGTCGGCATTGGCGCCGGCCAGATGAGCCGGGTCGACTCGTCGCGAATCGCCGCGTTCAAGGGCCTGGAGGCGGCCAAGGCGGCCGGGGTCGAGACCCCGCGCACGGAAGGGTCCGTGGTGGCATCGGATGCGTTCTTTCCCTTCGCGGATGGTCTATTGGCCGCCGCCGAAGCCGGCGCGACCGCGGTGATCCAGCCCGGCGGCTCGCTGCGCGACGACGAGGTGATCGAGGCTGCCGATCGGGCCGGCCTGGCGATGGTCTTCACCGGCCTGCGCCACTTCAGGCACTAGCCCGCCATCATCGTCAGTTGTTCGGCGGATCGAGGCTATCCTCGACAAGCCGGTCGGCCTCGTAGCGGATCTCCGGCACATCGGGCAGGATGGTGCTTTCCAGGAAGCGGTAGAACTGCTTCTGCAGGTTGTTGCCACCGAAGAACGTCATCGCCATGAACGCCATCTTGTGGTCGTAGAGATAGGAGATGCGCTCGGGCCGTCCCATGGCCTGCCACAGCCGCTCGCGGCCCTGGGCCCGCAGGCAGCTGTCGTTGGCCGCATCGATGATCAGGACGCGGCGCGGGTCCACCATACCGCCGTAGCGCGCGGGATTGATCGGCGCCAGTGGCCGCTCGAGCTTGTCCCTGAATTGATCGACGGTCCAGCCGAAACGGTCGGTGACGGCGTCGCGCGCACGCTCCATGAGGGTGTCGCAGACAGCGTAGGCGTCATGCAGGTCGGCGCCGCCCATCACCAGGGCGCCGGCGCCGAAGCGCGGCTCGTGGGCCAGGGCGAGGCTGCCCGCGATGGCGCCCATGGAAAAGCCGATCAGGGCGATGCGGTCCGGATCGACGCCGGGCTGCAGCTCAGCCCAGTCGACCAGGCGGCGGATATCGATCACCGTGCTGACCATGCGCCCGGCCATGCGATCGAGCAGGGCCAGGAATTCCGCCTCGCTGCCCGCGTCGGCCATGGCGTCCCAGTCGAACAGGGTGTTTTCGCCGAACACCTGCAGCACGTCGATATTGCCGCGGCTCCGGTCCCTCAAGTATCTGGAAATGGTGTTCGGCGGATAGGTGTGCTTGCCCCAAATCGGCAGGACGATGACCAGCGGCTTGGCGCCGGGGCCCTTGCCCTTGTAATGGCGCGCGGTGACCAGATTGCCTTCCTGGCCGTTTTCACCGACCGACGGCAGGACCATCGAGGTGATCCAGTAGTCCTCCGATTTGCCCTCGATTTCGGTGCTGGGCCGAACCAGGGTCCGCTGGTAGTCGAACGCGCCGATTTGAAAGGCGACGGGTAGGAGGGGTGCACGGGCGGGATCCGGAACGAAAGGCGTATGTATCCGGGACGAGCATCCAGCCAACCATAGTGCGGCCAATGCCGCCACCACAGTGGCACTGCGGAAAGATCCGAATGTCATTGGGTGCCGAAGGTCTCTTTGCCGAGGATGGGAACTCGAAAATACAGGCGGCAGGCTTGCGTCTTTGTTAACCGATCGAGAGTTTTTTGTGCCGTCGTGTAATTGTCACCTTCGCCACGCCAATTTTTTGCGCCTCGTTCCGACTCCCTTTGACACACTCAACCGCTTAAAGAAAGCGTTTTGTCAATGCGGCGCGGAACGCAAGGGGCGGTTGCGTCGGCTCACGCCTCGGCGTACCAAGCCTCCTTGCGGGCAAAGCGGGCGGCGAGGAAATCGACGAACCTGCGCACCTTTGGCGAAAGATGGCGGCCCGGAGGGTAGACCGCATAGATCGCGCTGTCCGGCGCATGATAGGGCTTCAGGAGCTCTATCAAACGACCGCTCTTGAGATCGTTTCCGACCAGCCAAAGTGGCAGCAACCCCAGCCCCAGGCCACCGAGCAGGGCGGCCGACAGAGCTTCGGCGTTGTTGGCTTCGAGATTTCCGGTCACCTGAACCACCTGGTCGCTGCCGTCGGGACCGAAAAAGCGCCAGTCGTTGCGCGACGCCCGATAGGTATAGACCAGGCAGTTGTGCGCTTCGAGATCGGCCGGCCGCTCGGGCTGGCTGCGGCCTTCGAAGTAGGCAGGCGCGCCGCAAACGATCCTGCGGTTGGGCGCCAAACGGCGGGCGATCAGGCTGGAATCCTCGAGTTCGCCGATGCGCACCGCGACGTCGACACCTTCCTCGATCAGATCGACATAGCGGTCGTTCAGCGTAAGGTCGATGCTGAGTTCCGGATGCCGGGCAAGGAAGGCCGGGAGTAGTGGCGCCACGTGCAACCGGCCGAAAGCAACCGGAACATTGACCCGAAGACCGCCGCGGGCCACACCCTGGATCTGGGAAACCGCCTGTTCCGCATCGGCCACGTCGGCCAGTATCCGGGTCGAGCGCTCGTAGTAGGCCCTTCCTTCCTCGGTCAGCTTGAATTGACGGGTGGTGCGGGTGATCAGTCGCGCGGTCAGACGGTCTTCCAATCGGCTGATCTGCTTGCTGACCGCCGAAGGAGTGACGTCGAGCGCCCGCGCCGCGGCCGAGAAGCTGCCCGATTGTACAACCCGCACGAAGAGTTCCATGGAGCTCAGACTGTTCATGGCAAGCCGATTTTTTCCTCCTTGGCAAAGAAGATTGTAGTTTTTCCCATATTATAAAACCAAGGGCCAAAGTCTATCTACTCAGCAAGACATCAACGGCTTTCGGGAGCAAGATGCCATGAGATCCGACTCTAGTCGCCAGCCGCCCTCGATCGGCCCGGCCCGGCCCGTGATAACGGCGCCGCGGCTCGATCGTGCGATCGCCGAGGGCCGGCGGCTCCACGGACTGGCCGTGCGCCAGGCATTCGCCACGGTCGGACGCTTCCTCGGCGCCTTGTCAAGCAGGCTTGCCGCCCGACTCCGGAACGGCGGTGCGTCCGGTTCCTGCTATCGACGGGCGGGCTAGGAGCCTGTCCGAGTATTGGTCATGGGCTGCATCGGCCAGACAGACGCGCGTGCTAGGAGCGGAGGCGCGGGCGATGGGCCGTGCTCATCGGCAAGCCTGCGCG
>JBFJPL010000101.1:0-14742 GCA_041617155.1 Kiloniellales bacterium | reverse complement strand
GAGCCGGTCGGTGACCAGGCGCTTGAGATCCTCCGCGCCGCGCGCCTGCATGCGCGCCGGGATCTCCTCCGACAGCAGCTCCAGCAGCAGCTCAGCCATGGGCGGCGCCCCGCCGGTGGGCCCGAGGGAGGAAAAAACAACCCGCCCTCACCCTCCCGCTGCGCGGGTCCCGCCCTCTCCCGAGGGGAGAGGGCAATCTGGCGGGCCGCTCAAAGCGCCCCCTCTCCTCCCGGGAGAGGGAGGGGCCCATTGCCCCTTGGCGATGGGAGGGTGAGGGCGCGTGGGTTCCGGCCATCGCGCTACGCAGTCGCCTCCTGCGTCTCGACCCACTGCTCGCAGCAGGCCTTGGCCAGCTCGCGCACGCGGCCGATGTAGGCCTGGCGCTCGGTCACCGAGATGACGCCGCGGGCGTCCAGCTGATTGAAGATGTGGCTCGCCTTCATGCAGAGATCGTAGGCCGGCAGCGGCAGCGGCCGGTCCCGCGCCAGCAGCTGCTTGCACTCCGCCGCCGCGTCGTCGAAATGGCGGAACAGGCGTTCGGTGTCGGCGTGCTCGAAGTTGTAGGCCGAGAACTCCCGCTCGGCCTGCAGGAAGACGTCGCCGTAGGTCTTGCCGCCGCGGTCCTTTGCCACGCCGTCCCAATCCAGGTGGTAGACGCTCTCGACGCCCTGGACGTACATCGCCAGGCGCTCCAGGCCGTAGGTCAGCTCGAACGAGACCGGGTCGCAGTCGATGCCGCCGACCTGTTGGAAATAGGTGAACTGGGTGATCTCCATGCCGTCGCACCAGACCTCCCAGCCGAGGCCCCAGGCGCCGAGGGTCGGGCTCTCCCAGTCGTCCTCGACGAAGCGGATGTCGTGCGCCATGAGGTCGATGCCGAGCTCGGCGAGCGAGCCCAGGTAGAGCGCCTGGGCATCGGCCGGCGAGGGCTTCATGATCACCTGGAACTGGTAGTAGTGCTGCAGGCGGTTCGGGTTTTCGCCATAGCGCCCGTCGGTCGGCCGGCGCGAGGGCTGGACGTAGGCGGCGTTCCAGGTGCCGGGGCCGAGCGCGCGCAGGGTGGTCGCCGGATGGAAGGTGCCGGCCCCGACCTCCAGGTCGTAGGGCTGCAGGATCACGCAGCCCTGGCCGGCCCAATAGTTCTGGAGCTTCAGAATCAGGCGCTGGAAACAGCTCTCGGGGTTGGCGGCGTGAAGCCTGCTGGCGCCGGTGCTGGAGGTGGCGGAAGACATGGGGGCGCCCGGTTTTGTGCACTGCGGAAAGCGCGCGCAGATTAGCCCCCGGGCCGAGCGGAATCAAGCACCGGCGGGCGGCCCGGCCCGCTTCGCTGGATGGTGGTGGATACGCCGTCGAAAGCGGGCGCCCGCCCCGCTTCAACCGGCGAGGTCGACCTCGGCATCCAGCGCGGTCTCGTCGACCACCCGGTTGCGGCCCTCGCGCTTGGCCTGGTAGAGCCCCGCGTCGGCGCGCTGGATCAGGTCGTCCAGGGTTTCGCCATAGCGGAACTGCGCGACCCCGATCGACAGCGTCACGGTGCCGAAACTCTTGCCGCTCTTGGTGTTCTTCAACTCCTTGGAGGCGAGCTTGAGCCTGATCTGGTCGGCCACGATGACCGCGTCCTCGAGGACGGTCTGGGGCAGGATCACGGCGAACTCCTCGCCGCCGTAGCGCGCCGGGGTGTCGCGCCCCTTCACGCCTTCTCGCAGCATGCGGGCGACCACCCGCAGAACCTCGTCGCCGACCCGGTGGCCGTAGGTGTCGTTGAACTTCTTGAAGTGGTCGATGTCGGTCAGCAGGAGGCACAGGCTCTCGCCCTGCTCCGTGGCCTGCGCCGCGGCTTCGCTCAGGCGCATATCGAAAGACTTGCGGTTCGCGATGCCGGTCAGACCGTCGGTCATGGCCTCGCGCTGGACCTCTTCCAGGTGCTGACGCAAATCGTCGATCTCCTGCGAGGACTCGCCGAGGCGGCTCTCCAGGGTCTGGTTCTTCTCGATGATCTCGCTGGTCTCGGCCAAGAGCCCCTTGACCAGGTCGGCGACGTCGCCGGCCTCGCCGCCGTCCGCGAGCCGGTCGGAAAAGCCGGCCAGCTTCTCGCCGTAGGCGCTTTGATCGCGGCCGGCCGCGCTCAAGTTGCCGAGGATCTCGCTGACCGCGGACTGCAGGCGGCTGCTGGCGGCGCGGATCTCCGCGCTTTCGCGATCAACGCCGATGTATTCGCCGTAGATCTCGGCGTTGCGCTGCTCGGTGAACGCCTCCTTGTTCGAAAGCAGGACGTCGAGCACCCGCACCAGCTCCGGATCACGGCCCGAGCAATAGCCGTACCAGACGCTGAAGTTGAGGGGGTTGGCGGGAATGCCCTGTTCCGCCATCTTTGCCAACGCCGACTTGGCATAGGCCGCCGCTTGATCTGGATCTTCGGTGAAATGCATCTTGGTTGTCTTCGCGCCCGCTGTTGAAATGGCCGGCTCACCGCAGCAATGGCCCGCAGCGATATCGGAACAATTCGACAGCCTGCGGTTGAGGTGTAACTGAGTAAAAGATTAGGTATAAACTGTTATGAAAAAGTTAGTGTTATAGGACTATCCCCTAGCCGATCGCAAAATAGCCTCTAAGTCGTTCTAGTCCAACAGCTTAGGCGAAGACGGGCGCAGGCCGGAAACCCTCTTCAGTAGGGGCAGTCAGGCCGTCCGCAACCTGTGGTTCCTTGGGCCGCGACGTAGGTCTTGCAGACCGGGCACTGCACCATGTCCTCGGCGGCCTGATCGGAGCTCTTGGCGCGCGTCGCGCGGCGCCAGAAACGGCCCGGCTTTTGCCCTCCGGGCTTCTTTTTGTCGAGCTCCCGGGCTTCCTGCAAGCGCGTGACCAGCTTGAAGCCGTACCACACGGCGCCGATGATCGCGGCCAAGAGCAAAAGCTTCTGCAGGGAAAAGCCGAACATGCGGTCTTTTAGGGCCCGCTCAGAGGCCGGTCAAGCCGACGCGGCGGCGAGCGACGATCGCGGACGCCTTGTGGCCAGGAGGCCGGACGTCTGCCTATCCGCCGTCCCCCGCCATCTTCATGCAAGCGTCACGCCTAGGTCACGGAAATATGCCGCTATGGCCTTTGCTCCCTGCCAGAGTTAACGGAAGTCCGGATGGTTTCGAGCCGCGCCATTCGTCTCTGCTTTACCAATGCCCGCGATAATCCACAGCGACAGGCCGGCCGCGGCGCCAGCCCGCGTGGCACCGCCCTGTCCTCGACTTCGCTGGCTTCCGGAGGGTTCATGGCAGCCGACCCGACGGGTCAAGACGGCCCACCGACCGAGCGACCGACAACGCGGACCCCGCGGCCGGGCCGGGCGGAAATCCTGGCCGCCGCACTGGCCGGGGACCGGCTGACCGGCGATCGGCGATCCGCCGCCGAACGCGAGCTCAGCGCCCGCTTGCGCGACGCGGACCTGACACGGCGGCGGTCGATCGCCGATCGCCTGAAATCCTCGCCGAGGGCGCCCCTCGGGGTGCTGATGGCCCTGGTCGAGGATCACGAGTCCGTCGCCCTGCCGATCCTCGAGCACTCGCCGGTGCTGGCGGAAGCCGAGCTCGTGCGTCTGGCGGCAACGGCAAGCGCCGCGCGCCGCAAGGCCATGGCGCGGCGGCCGTCGATCGGGAGCGCGTTGGCGCAGGCCCTGGTCGAAGGCGCGCAAGCGGACGTCGTCGTAACGCTCCTGGCCAACCACGCGACCGGCCTTTCCGAGCCGGTGCTGATGGCCTGCCTGGACCGCTGCCCGACCAGCGCGGCGGTTCACAGAGCCCTGATCGGCCGCCCGAGGCTGCCGGCGGCGGTGGCGCTGCGCCTGGTCACGCTGGCCGCCGACGAGCTGAGCGAACGGTTGATCGCCCGGCACCCCATAGCGGCGGTGCCGGACACCGAAACCGTCGAGCTGACCCGCAACCGGCCAACCTGGTGGGCGCGACAGATCAACGGCTATTTTTCCTAGCCCCCGGTCGCGCCGCAGCGCCCGGCGCCACGGACAAAGACGAGCGGCCGGCTTTGACTTTCCGTCCGGGCAAACTTGGACCGACCGTCGCGCCTAAGCCCAGAGAATCCCGTCAGAATGGTGGCGCGATGTTTGTTTTAGCTTAATAATCGCATTATTTGTGACTGTAGTCTCAATCGGGCTTAATTTGAGGTGTTTCTTCCGATAGAGCTTCAACTTATGAGCAAAACAATAAATCGCCTGCCAAAGTGAACTACTTCACAGCCTTGCCGGCACTCAATTCGTTAACCTTCTGTTAACCTAAGCAGCCTCAACCGGCGCATTCGGGACGCCGGGAAAATCCGGGCATAGGTTGGGTTCTCCTGCCTCCGCGCCGGACCTCGGGCAAGTAGGGATCGGACAGGCATTCAGATGGAAACGCTCGCCGAAGAAATCTTTGGGCCCGTGACGGTCGTCTCCTCGGTGACCAGTTTCGAGCTGATCATCGCCCTGCTCAGCAGCACAGGTCTCAATCTCGTGCTGGCCAAGCTCTATACGATCACCCACGGCGGCTACTCCTATTCCAAGAGCTTCCTGCAGACGATCGTGCTGGTCGGCGTCACGGTCGCCTTGATCATGGTGATCATCGGCTCGGACATAGCCCGCGCCTTCGCGCTGGTCGGGGCCATGTCGATCGTGCGCTTCCGCACGCCGGTCAAGGATTCGCGTGACCTGGTCTTCGTGTTCGCGGCGATCGCCGTCGGCATGGCCTGCGGTACGCAGTTCCACGTCTTCGCCGCCATATTCACCGTGGTTCTGGCGGCCATACTGCTGGCATTCCATTTCTGGAATTTCGGCGAACTGCCGCACAGCGGCTACGTTTTGAAGATGCGGATCAACGGGTCGGACAAGGAACGGGTCGCCGAGCTTTGCGGCGAGCTGTGCAAGCGCTACTCGGTGGTTTCGGTCAGCCGGCCGAACGGCGACGACGTGGAGGACATCATTTACGAGGTCGAGCTCAAGCGGGGCATTGCCTACAAGGACCTGCTCGAACGCCTGACCAGCACCATCAAACCGCATTCGCTCAACGTCCTGGTCGGCGAAGGCAACGTCAACGTCTAGGCGCCGGTCCGACTTGCGGCGCAACAGCCGACGGCCGAGCGATAGGGGAAACGGCATGAACGGGCTGAGCCACGGCAATCGTTACGAAATCAAATACCTGGTCCATGCCCATCGCCTGCCGGAGATCGAACGGGCCCTCGAAGGTTTCCTGGAGCCGGACGAGAACGGCAAGGGCACCAACGGCTATTTCAACTATTCGATCTACTTCGATTCGCCGAACTACCAGTTCTACAGCGAGAAGCGCGAGGGCAATCTGGTCCGGCTCAAACCGCGCATCAGGCTCTACCGCACCGCCCTCGAGGCACCGCCCAAGGCGATCTTCATGGAGCTCAAGGGCCGCTACGACCGGATCGTCACCAAGCGCCGCGCGGCGATCGATCGGGACCTGGCCGAGCAGCTCTTGGCCACCGGCCCGGTCGATATCGACGGTCGTGCGCTGCAATCCTCGACGATGGGCGAGTTCGCCTACCTGGCCCACCGCTTCCGCCTGGCCCCTTGCGTCACCGTTTTCTACCATCGCACGGCCTATTTCGGCGCCTTCTATCCGGGGGTGCGGGTCACCTTCGACCGCGTGATCCGCTGCAGCCGGCAGACGACGCTCGACAACGCGGAAGATTCCTTTGTCAACGCGGTGCCGGCCAATCTCATGGTGATCGAGCTGAAATACACCGACAAGGTACCGGAGATGCTGCTGCGGCGGTTCCGCAGCCTGGGGATCCGGCACAGCACCTTTTCCAAGTTCGCCGTGGCCGTGGAGCGGAGCCATGACGAGACACTCGCGCACAAGGTCCTGGTGGCCTGATGGATCGCGCGACGGCACCGGCAGTGAACCTCGACGGTTGCGGAAGGCAGGGAGAAAGACCGAACCCAATGACAACCGGAGATGAAACCGAAGTTGGAGGCACGACGTCATGCTAAGGAAGACCTTTATCGCGGCCTTGGCCGTTCTCGGACTTGCCGGCGGCGCCTGGGGTCCCGCCTGGGCGGAGTCGGCGAAGGACGACCGCGATACGCTGCGCTCGGTGTCGCTGCTGTTCCGGCACAGCGTCATCTCGCCGAAGTACAACCCGCCGAAGGTGAAGACCGAATGGCCCATGGGACCGCGCCAGCTTACGGCGGTCGGCATGCGCGCCATGTACGAGGAGGGCCAGGCCCTGCGGCGCAAATACGTCGACGAGCTGGGCCTGATCTCGGGCCACTACAAGGGCTCGGAAATCTATGTCCGGGCCAGCAACACCGACCGGGCGCTGCAGACCGCACAGCTGCTCATGCTCGGGCTGTTCCCGCTCGGCACCGGGCCCGACCCGGCGGTCTACGACGAGTCGCTGGAAGCCGCGCCCGCCGCGCAGCTCGCCTTCACGCCCGTGCCGATCCATTCCGTGGCGCTGGAGAACGACTCGGTGCTGCGGCCCTGGACCGGTGCGGCCGGCTGCAAGATCTACCGGAAATACGTCAAGCAGCTTGCCCATACCGATCTCTACCGCCAGCAGGGCAGCAAGTACCAGGAGTTCCTGAAACACATCTCGACCGTCACGGGTTTCAATGAAGGCGAGGAGACCAGCAAGATCCTGTACCAGGTCAACGAGATCTACGAACCGCTCAGCGCCCACGTGCAGCACAAGATGCCGCTGCCGCCGGGCATTTCCGAGGCGGATCTCGAGCAAATGAGGGAGCTGGCCGACTGGAACTACCATCATCAGTTCCTGGGCCGAAAGGTCGGCCTGGTCACCGGCGGTCCCTTCGTCGGCGAGATCGTCAACAACCTGCGTGAGGTCGTGACCGGCGGCCCCAAGGCTCGCAAGCTCTACCTCTATTCCGCCCACCAGCGGACGATCCTGGGTGTCGAGGCGGCTCTCGGCATCGAGACCGCGCGGACCAAAGGCCCGCTGTTCAGCGGGCGGGTGCCGCCGCTGGCCTCACACTATGCGTTCGAGCTGCACGAGACCGGCAAGCGGACTTTTGCGGTGCGCGTCAGGTTCGTTTCCAACGGCGAGGCGCAGGACATCACCGTCCCGGGGTGCGATGGTCCGATGTGCCCCTTGGACCGCTTCGTCAAGGCG
Organism: Kiloniellales bacterium; assembly: GCA_041617155.1. GTDB lineage: Bacteria > Pseudomonadota > Alphaproteobacteria > Kiloniellales > JAKSDN01 > CAMYKD01. Next base: position 7,605 of record JBFJPL010000101.1, on the reverse strand, counting down.
GTATCCGACGTCATTCCAGGTGACTGGCGGAAAGCCTGCAAGGCCTGATCGGCCGGCGTTATTCACCGCAAAGGCCGGCGACATGGTTCGTCGGCCTGCTCAATTTTCCTAGCCGACTTGTCTGGCAACCGCGTCGTCGGGCAAGGCCGCCGCGGTCGGCCGTTTCGCCGTCCTATGGGCCGGCAGGCTGAAGGTTACGGTGGTGCCCACCCCAAGTTCACTGGCGAGCGCGAATTCGCCGCCGTGCAGTTCGATCAGGGATTTGGCCAGCGTCAGCCCCAGGCCCGTGCCGTCGTGAGTCCGCGAGAAGGCGTTCTCGACCTGCCCAAAGGGTTGGAGCACCAGGTCCAAATTCTCCTCGGCGATGCCGATTCCGTTGTCGGCGATCTCGACGACGACACCGCCTTGCGCGTTCAGACCCGCCGAGATGACCACACGGCCGCCATCGGGCGTAAACTTCAGAGCGTTGGAAATCAGATTCAGCAGCACCTGCCGCAGCTTGCGTCGGTCGGCCCGGATCTGCGGCAGCGCCGGCTCGATTTCGGCAACCACTTCGACCTGCGCGAAACGCACCGGATCCCAGAGCAGCTTGAGCGCGCCGTTGACGGTTTCACCCAGATCGAATTCCTCCGCCTCCAGGTCGGTGGTGCCGCCCTCGATCTTCGATACGTCGAGGATGTCGTTGATCAACGCCAGCAGGTGTTCGCCCGACTCGTTGATCTGCTGGACATATTCCTTGTAGCGGGCGTCGCCCAGCGGCCCGTGGATCTCGTTCTGAATGACCTCCGAGAACCCGTTGATGGCGTTGAGCGGCGTGCGCAACTCGTGGCTCATGACCGCCAGGAAGGCCGTCTTTGCCTGGTTGGCGGCCTCGGCGGCTTCCTTCGCCTGCTGCAGCTCGGCCTCGCGCTGGCCCCGCAGAATCAGGAATTCGCCCAAGGCCTCGACCGACTCGTGAAGGTGGCGAAGCTCGGCCGACGCAAAGGCGGGCAAATCGACCTGCCCGTCGTAGGCCCCCTCCTTGAACCTGACAACGCGGCGCGCGATGCGGTTGACCGGCTCGACCGCCAGCACTCTGACCATGAGATAGCCGAAGGTCGCCAGGAGCAGGCATATGAGAACGACGGCGAACGCCATGATGTAGGCGTGCTTGTCGACCTCGGCATCCATCCGCGACCCGTCCCACTCGACCACCACCTTGCCGAACACTTCGCCGGCGAAAGTGACGTCTCTGGCGAACCGCTGCAGCGTATTGTCGTCGCTCTTGAACAGCAGCCAAAAATGGCGCTGCGCGGGACCAGTCGGTCGCTGCCAGGCATAGAGCACCGCGCCGTCCTCGTTGACGACCCGGGCCGAATAGAAGTCCGGGTCCCGGGCGATGATCTGAGACATCGTGGTTTCGAGACGGGGCAGGTCCTCGCTGATGATGTCGTCGAGCGAAGAGGACAGAAGCAGTTCGAACTTCTTCTGATTCTCCATGGTCATGGCCGCGGTCAAATAAGCGCGCTCCATGTGGCGCAGGGCCAGGCTGGCGGACAAGGCGACGACGATGGCGACCAGAGTCAGGCCAACGATGAGCTGGACCCCGAGACTGTGGCTCCGGGTTGACGGTTTCGGCTGCGCTGAAGTCTTGGCTAATTCGGTCGCCACCCAATAATGTCCTTAGCTTCTAGCCGGCCCTGGCAAAAAGAACCGCGGGTTTTCCTCGATCGCCTGGCGGGTCGGCTCGTAGTCGGTATCGGCGCCCTCCAAGAAGCCGTCGAACCGCAAGGCCCGAAGCGCCGCCGGATCGGTCAGCCGGAGCAACGCCTGGCGCAGGGCCTGCCTGATCTCGGGCTCCATACCGGCACGGCCGACCCACGGCCGCGTCGAATTGCTGTAGGTCGCGATCGCGCGGATCGGCACGCCGTTCCTGACCAGCTTCTGGAAGGTGGTTTCCTCCAAAGCGCCGGCATCGAAAAGACCGGAGCCGACGGCCCGGCCGACCTTGTCGTGGCGCCCCAGGTATTCGAAGCGCGCCAGGTCGCGGGCGTAGATACCGGCGCGCATCAGGTTGAGCTGAGCGAAATAGCGGCCCAGGGTCGACTTGCTGTTGCCGAAGGCAAAAGACCTGCCCTTGAGCTGCCCGATCTCGGTGATGTCACTGTCGGTCCGGACACAGACCACGCCTTTGAAGCTTTTGGCGCCGTTCTTCTTCTCCATGGCCAAGACCTCGAGATCGGGATTCTGCGTCTTGGCATTGACGTAGGACGCCGGACCGAGCCGCGTGAAATCGATCTTGCCGTCGACGATCAAAGCGATGCCGTCATCGTAGTCACGCACCACCTGCAGCTTGATCTCGACCTCCTCGCCCAGGATCTCGCTCATGTTGCGGCCGATCTCATTCAAGCTTGGGCGCAACTGCTGCACCATGGCCGACGGCTTGTCCGGGCTGTAGGTGCCAAACACCAAGGTGCGCTTCGCATAGGCGGCGGAGACACCGTGCACCAGCGAAACCGCAAGGACTGCGCCAAGCAGCTTGGCGGCGGGACCGAGAGCGGATCTTGCCGTTCGCTTGGCGAAGCCCCGGGATTTTTCTTGCAGCCGGGCTTCGGTCAAGGCGACACTCCGAGATTGAAACATTTTTATTTGCTCTACAATATTAGGTGTAGGGGGGACAAAGACAAAGTAACCCGGGAAAATTAAGGATTACTTTACCGAAAGGGAAAAATCGGCGCACCAGGGATAAACATGATACCGCTCACAACGGCGGCCGGACCCGGACCCGACGGCCAAAACTGCCGGTCCGCCCGCTCACTCACCGGTGCTTGTGAAATTCTGGTTTCCGTGCCGCCCGACCATGGCGAATACTATGTTCGCCGACGATCGGTGTCCGGCAAATCCTGCTTCACGCGAGCAGGCTCACAAGCCGTAGCGCGACCAGAGCGCGCGTTCCTCGACCGCGGCCAGCAGACCCACGGCCCAGTCCTGCGCCGCCGGTCCATGACCCCCGAAGGGCAGACGCCGGCGCCACCAGGGCCGCGATCCATCGACCCGCTTGAGCCGCAACTTCTCGCCGTAGCGCTGCCGCAAGACGTGGCGCAATTCGCCCAGACCGTCGATCAGACCAAGTTCCAGGGCACGGCGGCCGGTCCAAAACTCACCGCTGAACAACAGCTTGTCGCCGCCTTTCAGGCGCTCGCCGCGCCGGCTTCGGACCTGATCCTTGAAGCTCTCGTGGATCTCCTTTTGCAGCGATTTGAGCCGCTCGACGTCCTTGGGTTTCTCCACCTCGAAAGGATCCAGCATCGATTTCTTGTCGCCCGCCGTATGGATTCGGCGTTCGACGCCGAACCGCTGGATCAACTCGGTAAACCCGAACCCGGCCGAGATCACCCCGATCGATCCGACGATCGAATTCTCGTTGGCATAGATCTCGTCGGCGGCGCAGGCCAGCCAATAGCCGCCCGAAGCCGCGACGTCCTCGGTGAAGGCGATGACCGGAACGTCGTGTTCCTCGGCCAGATCCCGGATCCGTTGGCCAATCAGCGCCGACTGCACCGGCGAACCGCCGGGCGAATTGATCGCCAGCGCCACGGCCTTGAGACGCGGGATCTTGAAGGCACGCTCGATCTGGGTCGCCAGACCGCCTAGGGTCAGTCCCGAGCGAAGCGGACCGAGGGCGCCGATCACGCCGGACAGGCGGATCACCGCGACCACGGGCGGACGCGCCCCGGCGGGCACGAAAGGCAGACGCGTGAGCAGCGAATTGAAAACCATGGAATGCTAGATAGAACAGCGGCGGCGGCTTGCCAAGCCGGACCGAGGCTGGCTCAGCAACTCAGGCCCTCGGCACCGCGCAGCACGGCCTCGGCGGCCGGCGTGAATCCACCCCCGGCGCCGTGCAGCACCAGACCGGCCGTGAGGGTGAGCGGCGTTGCGACGGCTTTTTGTGCGGTAACCACCACGCGCTTCGCCGGTTGGCCGGTGGCCGACCAAAGCGGAAAAATCCTTACGTCCCCCACTTGGCCGCGGCAAGCAGCCAGGATCGCGTCCAGGCGGTCGGCCCGGTGGATGACTGCGAGGCTGCCCTTTGGCCGAAGCAGACGGATCGCGGTCCTAAGCCAATCGGCCAGCCGTGCTTCGCCTTCCCGCGTCGCCGTGGCCCGGGCCGGAGATTCGGCGGGACGCCCGGCGGCGGCGGCCAAATAGGGCGGGTTCAACATGACCCGGTCGAAGAAACCCGGCTCCAGGTCCGCGGGAGGTGCCAGGATATCACCTTGCAGAACTCGAAAGCGGGCCGACAGGCCGTTCAGTTCCGCGTTTGCGGCCGCCAGGCGGGCCATCTCGCCCTGCAGTTCGAGCCCGGTCACCTCGACGCCGGCCACGCGCGTCAAGAGACAAAGCGCCGCCGCGCCCGCGCCGCACCCAAGGTCGATCACGCGCTCGCCGGCCCTGGCCGGCACGGCCGCGGCCAGAAACACGGGGTCGATCGCAGCGCGGTAGCCCCTTGCCGGCTGGCGCAGCCGCACCCGGCCGTCCAGCAGAGTGTCCTCGGTCAAGTGCTCGTCGAGCGCCGCCGTGGTCGCGTCCCGGTTCACAGTTCCCTCTCTTCCCCGGCCGCGATCAAGACTCTCTTGGCCTGCTGGTAGTCCTCGTCGACCACCATCAGGCGGCGCGGAATTGCGCCGGCCGAGCCTTCGAGGACCGAGGTATTGTTGTCGAGCACCAGCGCCTCGATCCCGGCATCCGACAAGAGGGCGGTCAGCCAGGACAGCTTTACGACGTCGTTGGTGCGCAATAGTTCCTTCATGTCCGTTCCCTGCTCTGTCCGGTCGATCGCCCGGCGGGCTTGACGGGGCGGCCATTGAACTTATGCTGCGATAGTCCTACCCGCCCGGCCCGCGCAACTTATATATTAAACGTGGGGTCTTGGGGTAGAACCAAGGGGGAAGGTCCGTGGCACTGGCTGTGGAAATTGGGCAACAAACCGTTGAACGACCGCGCAGCGGCCTGGAACGACTGGCCGAGTTGGCGAGCCGGGACCTCAAGGCCGTCAATGCGATCATTCTCGATCGCATGCAGTCCGAAGTGGACATGATACCACAGCTGGCCGGCCACATTATCGCCGCCGGCGGCAAGCGGCTGCGGCCCATGCTGACCTTGGCGGCGGCGCGGCTGTGCGATTATCGCGGGCACCGCCATCTTGCACTGGCCGCCTGCGTCGAGTTCATCCACACCGCGACCCTGCTGCACGACGACGTGGTCGACGAAAGCGACCTGCGCCGCGGACTTGCCACGGCGAACACGCTGTGGGGCAACAAATCGAGCGTGCTGGTCGGCGACTTCCTGTTCAGCCGTGCCTTTCAGCTCATGGTGGCGGACGGCTCGCTCGACGTCTTGCGGATCCTCTCCAATGCCTCGGCGGTGATCGCCGAGGGCGAGGTGCTGCAACTGGTCACGTCGAACGATACCGAGACGACGGAGGAAAGCTATCTTCGGGTGATCAGCGACAAGACGGCGGCGCTGTTCGCCGCCGCCTGCCGGATCGGCGCGGTCGTCGCCGAGCGGCCGAAGGCCGAGGAAGCGGCGCTGGAGCGCTATGGCCGTTGCTTCGGGATCGCCTTTCAGCTGGTCGACGACGTGCTCGACTACTCGGCCCGTCAGGCGGAGTTGGGCAAGGCGATCGGCGACGACTTCCGCGAAGGCAAGATCACCCTGCCGGTGGTCCTGGCGTTCCAGCGCGGCGACGAGACCGAGCGCGCCTTCTGGCGCCGTTGCCTGGAAGATTTGCAGCAGGACGACAAGGATCTCGAGCGGGCGCTCGAACTGCTGGCCGCGCACCGGGTGCTGGATGTCTGCATGGCGCGAGCTCGGCGCTTTGGCGCCGAGGCGCGCACGGGTCTCGAGCTGTTCGCCGAGTCGCCGGCACGCCGGGCGCTGACCGAGGTGGTCGACTTCTGCATCGACCGCGCCTATTGAGGGACGACGGCCGGCCGCGCGCCGTCTGAACGATCCCCATGCCCGCGCCTCTGCCCATCACCGCGATCTATGCCGCACCTCTGGGACTGCTGGTGATCGCCCTGGCGGCTCGGATCGCCTGGCTGCGGCGCAGCCACCGGATCGGACTGGGCGACGGCGGCAACAAGCAGCTGGCCCGCGCCATCCGGGCTCACGGCAATCTCGTGGAAACCGCGCCGATGGCGCTGATCCTCATGGCCGTATGCGAATTGAACGGTGCGCCCGCGGTGTTCCTGCACGCGCTCGGCGCGGCCCTGGTCGTCGGGCGCCTGCTCCATGCGCAGGGTCTGTCGTCCTCCGGCGGCATCTCCTTCGGACGGACCGTTGGCACCAGCCTCACCTGGATCGTGCTGCTGGCCGGCGCCCTGGGCGCCTTGGGCTTGGCCGTGATCGGCTGAGCGTCACCGACTCTCCTAGTCGCCGAACAGCTTTTTCAGCGCCTTGCCCGGATCGAGGGCGGGGGTGCCGCCTTCCTGACCGGTCTCGGCCGGCGGTTCCGTCACACCCTTCAGGACATCGCTTAGGCCGCCCTTCGCCCCCTTGAGCGTATCCTTGACGTCTTGCAAAGCCTTTTGCGGGTCCTTTGCCACCTCGCCGACCAGGCTCGCCAGGTCGGGGCGGTAACTGAGGTCGTGCCACGGACCCTCGACGATGACCGGCACGGCGAGCCCCTTGGCGCCGTCCTGGGCGCCCTGGCCCTCGAGGGAGCCGACGATCTTGGGCTCGACCCGGTAGTTCATGGTCCGCTTGGGAATATCGACCTGGCCGGCGCCCGCCAGGCGCAGAAGCGGATTCAGCAGCTTCATGTCGTCGTTGCGCAGAATGCCGTTCAAAATATTGAAGGTCCCGGAAAGCTCGGCGAAATCCGTCTTTTGCTCTTCCTTGGCAATCGTCGGGTCGAATGCGGATTTGACGTTGCGGACCATGGCGGCGAGGTTCACGCCTTTGATCGACCCGTCCGTGAAGGCGACCGCACCCCGACCGCTCAGAGCCTTGACCATGGCGCGCTGGCTGTTGCCTCTGGTGTCGACCGCGATATCGAAACGTCCCGTCCCCGCCAGGCGATCGAAGCCGCTGGCATCGGTCAACAGCGGTTCGGCCGCCACGCCGGCAATGTTGAAGGAGTTCGCCACCGCCGGCACCTTACCGCGGCCGTCCAGGGTCAGTTTGCCCCGGCCCTTGCCGTCGTAGAGATTGAGCTCGCTAAGGTCGGTGACCAGCAGGCCGTCCTTGAGCGAAAGCTTGACGACGCCGCGGCCGACCTTCAGGTCGCGGATCCGGATCCCGCCGACGCTGAGATCGAAATCCACGTTGGCGGCCTTGAGGCCGCTGAGGTCGATCGGCTCGTCGCTCCATTCGGGCGGCGGCCCGCCCTCGCCCTTCTTGGCCGCCGCGGTTTTCTTGTCGGCCGGGGCCGGCGCCGGCAGGTAGGGGTTGAGATCCAGCAGGTCGATGTCGAGGCGCCCCTTGAGATGGGGCTTGGCGCCGCCGGTGTCGGCCGCGAAGTCGCCGGTCGCGTTCATCTGGTCGACCTGGATCTCCGCATTCTTGAACGCGAAGGTGCGGTCATTGACAGCGACCGCGCCCTTGATCTTGAGCGGGCCG
>JBFJPL010000100.1:0-14803 GCA_041617155.1 Kiloniellales bacterium | reverse complement strand
GCAGATGCCGCAAAACCTGGATCGAGAGGGCAACGCGATGAATTCCCGAGCAAAGAGTCACCTAGGGGCCAGTATCGGCCTGTTAGCCGCGATCTGCATCTCAGCACCAGCCTGGTCGGCCCCGCCATCGGATTGGTCCTCGATACCGACGACGCCGGTGAAGCTGTTCTATCCCGGGCAATCGAGCTATCAGTGGCTGCGCGGGCCCGGTCACAAACGAGCCGACAAGAAGGTCATCGCGGGCGACTCCTGCATTTCCTGCCACGAAGGCGAGGAAGCGGACATGGGCAAGGTGATGCTATCCGGTGAAAAGTTGGAGCCGCACCCGATCGAGGGCAAGCAGCCGGTCATCGACCTCAATGTGCAGGCCGCCTACGACGGCGAGAATGCCTATTTCCGGTTCCAGTGGAAGACGCGCAACGGTTTTCCCGGGACTGCGCACCCGCACTGGCGTTTCGACGGTCAAGATTGGAAGGTGATGGGCTGGCCGCGCCTGCACAAGAAGGTGTGGGACGAGGGTCAGCCGGCGATTTACGAAGACCGGCTGTCGATGCTGGTCGACGACGGCAGCGTGCCCATGTTCGCCGAGCAGGGCTGCTGGCTGTCTTGCCACACCGCGATGCGCGACATGCCGGACGTTGCCAAGAGCGGCGACGTCAAGGCGCAGCGGCTGCTGGGCAAGGGCATTGGCAAGACGGATGTGCGCAAGTATCTGCCGGCCTCGCGCACCGACGACGATGCCAGTTGGGACAAGACAAAGACGCCGGACGAGATCGCCGCGCTCAAGGCCTCCGGCGGGTTTCTCGATCTCATGCAATGGCGCGGTCACCGGTCCCGGCCGATCGGCATGGGCGATGACGGCTATGTCCTCGAGTACCGGCTGACCGATGCCGGCAAGAACATTTTCTCGAAGAACTGGGACAAGGAGAAGAACCAGCCGAAGTACATGTTCGACGCGCAAAAGGTTGGCTTCAAGTCACGCACCATGGAGCAAATCCGTGACACCTCGCAGCCGAGTTCGATCATCCCCGAGGAGAACGCTGTCGCGTTCGACCCCGACGCGGGCTGGAAAGCGGGCGACATGATTCCCGAATATTATGTCAGCCGTGCCATGGCCAAGGGCTCGGCGGCGGACAACAGCGACGTCGTCGGAACCTGGAAAGACGGCATGTGGACCGTTGTATGGGTCCGTAAAATGGACACCGGCCATCCCGAGGACGACAAGATCCTCAAAGCGGGCAACGCCTACACCTTCGGCTTCGCGGTGCACGACGATAACATCACCACACGTGGCCATCATGTGGCGTTTCCGATGACCGTGGGCTTCGGCGCCAAGGCGGATATCGAGGCCGTCAAGGTGGATTGACATCGCCCACTGACCGAAACTCCCAGCCGGCCTCTCGCCGGCTGGGATTCCCCTACGCTAAATGCGTTGTCGCGGCGCAAGGAAGGCGGATCGCATGAAGGGCCTCCCTGTTTTAAAAAAGGCGGTGCTGATCGCCTTCGTCGTCGGCGGCATTGCCGGCGTCGTCGCCGCGCTCGCCGCTGAGGAGATCGACCGCCTGACGACCACCGACGAATTCTGCATCTCTTGCCATGCCATGCAGAGGTATATCGCGGATGCGGAGGTCTATAAGACATCCCCGCACCGGACGACGACGAGCGGTGTGCGGGCCGGTTGCGCCGGCTGCCATATACCCAAGGGCTTGGTCGTCGCAACCTACACCCACGTGGTCAACGGCATCAGCGACATCTGGGGCCAAGTGCGGTTCGATTACGAGGACCCGAAAGTCTGGAAGTCCGAGAAAGCACGGCTCGCCGAGGCGGTGCGCATGTGGTTTCGCGGCAACGACAGCGTGACCTGTCGCGGCTGTCACGAGGAGGCCTCGATCAGACCGCAACGCAAGCGCGGTCAGCGCCAGCACGAAGAGGCGCGCCAATCCGGCCTGACCTGCATCGACTGTCACTACAATCTCGTTCACCAGGAGATCGAGCCGAGCAAGCGCTTTCTCGACGGTTCAGGCGCCAGGAATTGAGGCGCTTCGACGAGACCGCGGAGGCCTGCAGGTGACCTCGCCCGATGCCGGACATCTCACTGCCGACCGGCCGGTGGGCGACACAGCGGGTTCAGACTCTTGCCAACCGTCGCGCCGCCGCGAAGCACCGGAAATACCCGGCTATCTGCGCGAGGTCTATGGCTGGGCCTACCTCAACCCGACCAACGCCTGGCTGCTCGACCGCGACGCGGTGGTGAGTGCCATCCTGCTGGGCAACAACCGGCGGCTGCGGCGCGCGCTGCTCTCGGAGATCGCCGCTGGTCAGCGGGTGCTGCACGTGGCTCACGTCTATGGCCGCCTGATTGCGGAAATCGCCGAAACGGTCGGCCGCACCGGTCAGCTCGATGTCATCGACGTGGTGCCGCTTCAGGCGGCACTGTGTCGGCGCAAGCTACGGGGGTTCCCTCAGGCGCTTGTTCGGGTCGCCGACGCCGCCCAGCCAGGCGATGGAGTGTACGACGTCGTCACCTGCTTCTTCCTGCTTCACGAAATTCCCGACGAGCGCAAACGCGCTGTCGTCGATGCGCTATTGGCACGCCTGCTCCCCGGCGGAAAGGCGGTTTTCCTCGACTATCACGAGCCGGCACGATGGCACCCGCTGCGCGGCATAATGCGGCACCTGTTGGTTCGACTCGAGCCTTTTGCGCAGAGTCTTTGGCGGCATGACATCGTCGAGTTCGCCGGCACTCCCGGGGATTACCGTTGGGAGAAACAGACCTTGTTCGGCGGCCTGTATCAGAAGACCGTGGCGTATCGGCGGTGATCTCTGCCGCCTGGCGGCCATGATGTGCGCTGGATTCTCTATTGTCCCGCGTGTGCCGCAGAGCTGAACGCCGAAGAGCAAGTCTCACACGGTGGGAGGCACTTTATCTGGCGTTCCGTTCACAGAACTTTTCCGGGCCCGAAACCGGGCACTACGGCTCGAGGTCGCCGGCGTGAACGGTGGTCCGGCGTTGTTTCTCGTCCAGCAGAAGCAGCATGCGCGCCAGGATCGCCGGGTCGACGTTCGACCAGCCGGTTGTGATCCGCCCGTCTTTCCACAGTACGGCCACGGCGACACCCGCTATTTCGCCGGCGTTTTCCAGGCCGCTTTCGAAGATCTCCGCCGGGGTGGTGCCGTAAAGACTCTCGATCTTCGCCACGGTCGGCCTCCTTTGCGTCAATCGATCAGGCAGGATGCGCCAATGCCGCGCAGTTGTCCAAGCCCGGTCGAAAGGAACCGCCCCGGCGCGCCAATGACAAAAGCTAGTCCGTCGGTTCCAACCGATAGATCCGGTCGTCTCCGGGCCTCGGCGTGCCACGGCCGTCGCGGTTGCCGGTGAGGATGTAGAGATGGCCGTCGGGACCGCTCACGACATCGCGGATTCGGCCCAGCACGCCCTCGTCCGGACCGCTGGCGAACCAACGCTCGATCGCGGTCACCCGGCTATCGGCGCCGGCGCCGCCGAGCGCGACGCGGATCAGCGCGCCGCTGCCCAGCATGCCGAGGTAGAGGGCGCCGCGATGAAAGGTCATGCCGGTGGGCGGCACGCTGTCCTCGCGCCAGACCACGAGCGGATCCTCGAGACCGGGCTTGCCCGGCGCACCGACCACCAGGGGCCAACCGTAGTTGCCGCCCGGCTTGATCACATTGATCTCGTCGTAGGCGCCAAAGCCGACCTCGCCCGACGGCCCGTGTTCCGAGGCGAAGAGATCGCCGGTCTGCGGATGCCAGGCCAGGCCCTGCGGGTTGCGGTGGCCGAGCGAATAGACCGGCGATCCGGGGAAGGGATTGTCCGCAGGCACCCGCCCCTCGGGCGTCACGCGCAGGATCTTGCCGCCGAGCGACGCCATGTCCTGCGCGAGGCCGGCCTCGAAGGCCTCGCCGGTCGCGACATAGAGCAGGCCGTCCGGCCCGAAGGCGATGCGCCCGCCGTTGTGAAACACCCGTCCCGGGATGCCGTCGAGGATAACCCGGTCGAAGCGTCCACGGTCGCCCTCGTCACGCAGTCGCACCACCCGGTTGGCCACGCCGGCGGCCCCTTCATAGGTGTGCATGGCGTAGATGTAGGGTTCGACCGGAAACCGCGGGTGGACGGCGAGCCCCATCAAGCCACCCTCGCCGCCCACGAATAAGCTGAGAAAGCCGCTCGCCAGGTCGGCGCCGCTGCCGTCCACCGTTGCGAAGCTGGCATAGGGCCGATCCGCCAGCCGGCCGTCCCGGACCAGGCGAATCCGGCCCGGCCGCTCGCTGACCAGCGCTCGCCCGTCGGGCAGGAAGACCAGCGACCAGGGAACCTCGAGACCTTCGACCCACGCCACGGCCCGAACGCCCCGGGGGACCGGCTGGAAACTCTCCACCGCATCCTGCGGCACCGTCCCCTCGATCGGCGGCGCGAGGCCGATTTGGCAGGCGGTCAAGGCGAGCGTTATCGCGGCCGACGGCAAGCGCAGGAGTTTCGCCCGCTCGGCCGGGCCGCGCAGAAAATCGAAGTGCATCGCCAATGACCCATTTCGCCGGGACGGTGTTGCCCGTCAGCTAGGCGCGCCGGGCCCTCGACGTCAAGCTTGCGCCGCAAACGGACGGCAAGTTCACGGCGGATCGCCACTTTTGGACCGGACAGCCGTCGGCCCAAGCACGGTCCCGGTTCTGTCATGCGATCATCACGGCAAACACTTGGCCGCGCGTTATTCAGTACTTCCGCGCGACGGTGGGCCGTTTCCACGATGGTTGCCGGTGCGTCGTATTTATCCTTTCCTGTCTCCTCTTGACCCGGTGAGGCACCCTCGTCCGTCGCCAGCGACAACAAGCGTGAGCGGGCGAAAAGGTCGTGACCGACATACCGAAATCTCACTTGGGCAGCTCGATCGCGATAGGCGCGTTGAGCCTTGCCACGGCGATGTTTGCCGGCACGGTTGGTCAGGCACAGCACGGCCGAGACATTTCGTCGCTGACCGCGGCAGCGACACGTGCCGATCAATCCGAAGCAATCGCCCGCGACCTTGCGGCCAAAAGCGGCGCCATGGCCAAGCTGGGATCGGCCCTCGCCGAACTCTACGATCACCACGCAGCGGCGCAGCGGCGGCGGGCCCTGGCTGTTCAGGAAGGTGCTTTCCAGCCGGCCAACCCCATGATTTGCATGGTCGACGGTATGGTGGTGATCGACGCCGTCTTCGATGACGATGACGATAACAGGGTTGCGTCCCTTGACGGCAACTAAAGCCGGAACCTTGTCACGGCTTTCGGGCGGCGCACTTGGCGCCGCCCTTCGCCTTTGCGATCCATGGCGCGCGGCCTCTCATTTCCTGGGCTCGGGGACGTCGTCCAGACTCAGCGAGCACGCGAAAGCTTCGACCAGCGCCGGCATGAGCGCTTGGCCGACGGCGCGCGGTGTGGCGCCGCGGAGTTCGCCGGTCGCCTCGCCGGTCCAAAGGCCTCGCCCCGTCTTTCGGTCACGCAGCCGCGCCGTGACGATCAGGTAGGTTGTCTCCCTGGCCTCCTCCCTACGCCGCCTGACGATCAGGCTGTCCTTAGTCGACGACCAAATGTTGAATTGCACCTCGACCCCGCGATTCTTGATCCTCAGGCGTCCCAGCGAGCGCTCCTGCCCCTCGATGACACCGCGCGTGATCTGGGACTCGAGGGTCATCTCGAAGCGTTCGCCGGGCTTGACCTCGCGCTTCAACTTGCGGAGCTCCGCCGCGAAGGCGCGGGCCATTTCCAGGTCGAGGTCACTATGCCCGAAGGGCGCGACGTCGAAGGCGGCGTCTTCCGGAAGCTCGCCGCAGATAAGGCTGAGCACCCGACCCTGGGGCGGCGATTCACGTTGCACAAGCTGCGCGGCGGCCTCCTGTGCCGCAGCCCAGACAAAGGCGGTAGCCAGTATGGAGCCGGCCACCGCGAACACGCGCGCTGTGTCTTCGACATGTCGCATCCGATGACGCCCATTCTCAGCAACGAAACGATGATAGGATAGTGGAACGCGCGAGAACGATGAACAAAAGCTTAGCCGACGAAACGGCACTGCCCGCTACCTAAGATTGCCGCCCGCCGCCATAGTGACCGCGGATTGATGATAAATTAGCTAATGTGCCGCAAACTCGATTTAGTGCTCGAAAGCGGAGCAAGTTCCGCCGCCAAAAGCGTGAACCGCCGGAACCTCCAGCCAACCGCGACCCCCGGCAGCCGGAGAGGGGCCTGAAAATCATGCGTGCTGCGTGCCTTTTGTTGCTGACCACCCTCGGCCTTGCTGGCTGCCAAGGACCGCAAGCCTCGGCCAATCCGGTACACCGCGGCTTTGCAGCCCAAGTGGTGTTCGAGCATTCCGAGCATCCGGTTTCAAACTACAGCGGCACCCTGGCCGCCAACACCACCGGCAGCCGATTCCGAATCACCCTTGCGCCCGGCACGGATGAGGAAATTGCCTTCGAGGTGATCGTCAATCACAAGTCAAAAAAAAGCTGGGCTGTGACCGCGGCGCAACGAAGCTTCCTTGAGTTGCCGCACGAACTCGGCGTGACGGCCGCGCGGCTGTTGACCGGTCTGGTGGACGACGCGCCTTGCTGGGAATTCCGTCGAGCCGAGCCGCGCGGCCGACAATTGGTCGAAGGCCGCACCACCACGAAGTGGTACTGCGCGGAACCAAGGGGCAGTTTCGTCGCCCAGACCGAGACACGCTGGCACGACCCGGCAATCGGCGCCACCCTGCTGAGCGAGGACGACGAAGGCGGTCGTCTTCAGCTGCGCCGGATCGTCGAGGGCGCGCAGCGCGCGGAACTTTTCGTGCCACCGGCCAATTTCAAGCAATTGAAGTCTGAGCCGGTTCCCGACCTGGCCGACCTGCGCGTCAGGCTCCTATCCGGCAACTATTCGGAAGACGACGTCGAAACGCTGTTCGCCCTGATCATGGCGGGCACCGCAGAACCCTAGGAGCCTGTCCGGATATTGGGCGCCTGCCGATCAATCTTGGCCAAACATGTCTGAGGCCGTGGCGGCTTTGGAGGCGGCAGGGCTCGTTTTATCGGGTCGGGCTGAGGTATCATCGAGCCCGGACTCCGGCCGAACCTCTAATTTGGAACGCTTGCCTATGCAAAAATCGCTGCTGGAAAAGCTGGTGACCGAGGTGCGTCACTATCACAACAAGGACTTTCTCAGGGCGGCCATGGCGGTTTGCGCGCTGGCCGCGACCTCGGACAACGAGGTCGTGCTCGCCGAACACTACCGTGCCGACGAAATCCTGGCGAACGAACCGGCGCTTCGGATGTTCGATGCGCAAAAGGCGATCGACATCCTCTATGACTATATCTATGAGCTGCGCACGCACGGTGAGTCGGCCCGGCAGACCCTCTACGACAGGGTTCGGCGCCTGACCGGCGACCACAAGCGTAGCCGGACCCTGATGCGCGTGGCCTATCTGATCATCGCCGCCGACGGCAAAATTCGCGACGCCGAGAAGGAAGAGTTCGCCCGCCTTTGCCGCCTGCTTGCCCTCGAGCCCGAGCAGGTCTGGCACGAGTTGGCCGACTAGCAAGAAAATGGCGGACAAAGTTGGGTTCGGATCACGAGCTTAGGAGCCTGTACGAGCAATGATCATGCCGGCAAACTCTCGTGCTCTTCGCGCAACCGACCAACCAAGCGAAATGGATGAAAGGCGCCAAATGATGCATCACCTTCGTAGATCGACGGAAGAAGTTCGACCAGCCCGAACGGTTTCGCGGCTAATTGGCTTGTCCCTCGCAGGCTGGTTTCTTTGTATCGTGTTTTCTGCCGCCACGATCGGCGATGCCAGGGCCGCCGGGACAAAGATCAGGACATTGTCGCTCGCTCCCCTGCCGAAGGCGGCCACGGTTGAAATCCGCCTGCCGGTCGAAGAGGGCTCTGATGATCTGGGGCTTGCCGTAACCCTGGCCGACCACTTCTCCGTCTTGCTGATGAAGCGGGGCTACACGACGGTTGCGGTCGACGGCGAATTGATTTTCCGCTTTGCCGCGGAGGAGCCGACCTACGCCCAAGGGGAGGGTCGGCCCCGCCACGCCGGCCCGGCAATCGACACGGACCAGGCTGACGAAGACCGTGCAGGATTTCGTTCCGTCGCATTTGCCAGCCCAGCCGCGCTCTCCGTGAGCGACCAAGATTCATACCGCCTGCGGGTCTCTGTCGCCCGAGCCAGGAAGCCGCCGCTTTGGACCGGATACATTGAGCGCTCTGCGAAAGGTGCGGAGCGGCGGGCGATTTACGTCAGCATGGCGGACGCGCTCTTGAAGTTTTGGGGGCAAACGCATTCCAAATCAGATTGATACAGACCGGCCGCTCGCCCGCCACCCCCTCCCCGCGTTGGGGAGGGGGTTTCAAACGGAGCCCGGCGATGACTGAAAAGCTCTTCCCAGCGGTTATCACACACTTCGTTTCGAGTTGGTCCACTATAAAACAGCAAAAATTACTCTCTATATGAATTAAACCAAATTCAAATCAAAATTGATCCAAATACAAAGTTAAATAAAACACAAATAATTCTGCTGTCTTATCTCTCTTGCATTAGCGCAGGAGAGATTGTTTGCCCGCGGATACTCCAAATTCTCGATTTCCGTCAAGCAGGCGCCACGGTCTAGCGATCGTCTGCGTGCTGGTGTCCGGGTTGCTGCTCCCAGCACCGCTGGGCGCGACCGAGGATAGCGCCACGGTGCCGCTTGGCGCGCCGTCCGCCGACGGGCCCATGGAAACACCGAGGCAGGTGCAGGCCGCCAGCATGCTCTACGCCGGCTACTGGAACGCCATGGTGGCGCGCAATTGGGGCGGCGAGGAGACATGCGTCGGCGAGCTGGGCCGCGGCTGCAACCTGCACACCTGGCACGCGCTGATCGAGGGCCTGCGCGGCAAGTCCCCGGCCCACCAGCTCGACCGGGTCAACCGCTTCGTCAACCAGGTGCGGTATCGCACGGATGAGCGCAACTGGGGCCGGCGCGACTACTGGGCAGCACCGCGCGAGTTTTTCGCCCGCGGCGGAGACTGTGAAGATTTCGCCATCACAAAATATCTGTCGCTGCGGGCGCTCGGCTTCCGGACCGAAGACATGCGCCTTCTGGTGTTGTGGGACCTGAAGCGCGAAGCCGCCCATGCCGTGCTCGTGGTGCGGCAGAAAGGCCAGGAGTTGGTGCTCGACAACCTGCACAGCCGCGTCGTGTCACTGGCCGGCCTGCCGCACTACCAGGTGCACTACTCGGTCAACGACCAGTCGGTGCTCTGGCACATGGCCCAGAACTAGAAACAGCATCGGATCGGGACGGGGAACCATGGGCCACCGAGCGAACTACATCGTCGTCGAAGGCACCGGCTATACGCTCTACTACTCGCACTGGGGCGCGATCAGCATTGCCCAGGACCTGTTCTGGGGACCGGTCCATGCCATGCGTTTCCTGCGTCGGCAGAAGCGCTGCCGCCGCGACGACTGGTTAACCGACATCTGGGCCGAGGGCGGCGCTCTGATCGACCCCGGCCAACGGCGATTGTTGCTGTTCGGCGGCGAAGAACTCGGCATTGACCTGCCGTTGCGGCGGCTTTTCATGGCGTTGCTCCAAACGGTCTGGAGCGGCTGGCAGGTCTCCTGGGCGACCGATGGGCTGGCCGAATTCGTCGACTATCTGGGGCTCGACCTCTCGCTGGTGCTGTCGAACGAGCCGGCACCCCAACCGCTTCCCGGGCCGCCGGAGCGCGCCAAAGAATTCCCGCCCGAGACAGTATGCAGCGTGCGTTGGCCGGACGGCTCCTTCGGCCTCTACCCCATGGCCTGGGATCCGGAGAGCCTGTTCGACCACGGCCCGGCGCTGATCGACCATCTGGCCGACCTGGAAGCCGAGCCCGAGCTGGTCGTCGCGGTCAACGGCACCCACGCGGTCCTGGGTGGGCTGCATCTGGACGCCAATGGCTGTGCGCTGGAGATGTGGTGGGGTGAAGGCGCATCGGATATCGCGCGCCGGGCCGCCGAGCGCTGGCCGGGATGGTCCTTCATCTGGCACGGCGACCGGTTCGAGAGCCAGGCGCAGCGCGCGAACGGGCAATTGTGTTTCGCCGAGCCGCCGCGCGGCGTCGTGATCCGGCGCCTGTCCCGGCTGCTGCTGGAAGAGACGACACCAGCGCCCCTGCGCACGCTGGCGGCCAGCGTCGAGCAATACAACGACGACGGCGAGAGTGTCTGGATCAACCCCTGGACCCTGGCCCATACGCCGCAGGACCTGTCGCGGGCCGAGCGGGCCTGGATTCTCGAACAGGCCGCCGCCGCGCTCGAACGGAGCGCCTAGAGGGGCCGCGAACGGCCACCTTGCCCAACTGTCACGAGGGAAACACGGCGCCGGGGGCTTTCAGTGCCGCAACGCGATCAGAAGAAGAAACAAGAAGCGGGAAAGACAACAAAGAACATGAAAAGCAAACCGCACATCGGCTTGGCTCTTGCCGTGCTATGGGCCTATGTGGGTGCCGGCGCAGCGGGCGCCTCGGCCGGGCCGCAGGAGGACGCCCAAAGCTGCGCCCGGAAAAAAGGCACCCAGGCCGAACAGATACAGATCTGCACGCGGGCCATCGATTCCCGCGTGTTTTTCGGCCGGGACCTGGCGCAGCTGGTGATGCGGCGCGGTGTCCTTTACTCCCTGCTCGGAAACAACCCGGCCGCGATGAGCGACTATAGTGTCGCGATTTCGTTGCTGCCGGCGGAAGCCCGATTCTGGCTGCAACGTGGTATCGTCAAAGCTGGCGCCGGCGACCATGAGCGGGCGATCCCGGACTTCGACGAAGCCCTGCGTCTCAAACCTGCCAACCCAACGGCACTCTACTTCCGCGGCCACAGCCACGCTGCCCTCGGGCAAACCGAACAAGCGCTCGAAGACTACGACAGGGCTCTTGAACTCAAACCGGATTTCCCCAGCGCCCTGGTGTTCCGGGGAGTCCTGCTCGAACGGCTCGGCAGCCCGACACGGGCGGTCGCCGACTATACCGCGGCCTACAAGCTCGGCGCCCGTGCCAGAGAGCTCCTGACCCGGCTGCGAGCCTACGAAGTGATCAAGTAAATATCCTTTCAGGCGGCCAGGCCCGCCCAAGGCCTTGATGCGAACTCCTAAAACCGCGACACTCAAGTTACCCGCAAGGTCCGAATTGGGGGCGGCCGCTTGAACGAAGGCCATCGCAGCGTTCTGCAATCCGTTCTGCACATTCTCAAGAAAGGCAAGGCCAAAGAGGCTCTGCGGCTCTGCCAGAATTTGTTGGCGGAAGATCCCGGCAATGCCGACGCGCTTCACCTAGCCGGCCTGGCCCTGTGCCGCATGGGTAAGTTCGACGAGGGCGCCGGCTTGCTGCGGCAAAGCGCGGCCCAACAACCAAACGATCCTCAGGTTCACTTTCACCTCGGCAAGGCACTTCGGCATGGCGGGCGCCTCGGTGAAGCGGCCACCGCCTACCGTCAGGCTGCTGCGCTGAAGCCGGACTTCGCCGAGGCCTTTGTCAATCTGGCCAATGTGCTAGGCGTACTCAATCAGCCACGAGGTGCCGAACAAGCTTACCGCCGGACCCTTGACTTGCGGCCGACCTCGGCCATCGCCCAAAACGGTCTTGGCGCGCTGCTCCTGGAGACCGGCCGCCTGGCCGAGGCCTGCGAGGCCTTCGACCATGCGCTCGGCCTCAAGACCGATTTCCCCGAGGCGCACAACAACCTGGGTCTGGCGTTCACCGAACTCGGCCGGAAGCAGGAGGCCGAAGCCGCCTTTCGAAAAGCGCTAGAACTTCGCCCCCACTACGCCAAGGCGCATCTCAACCTGGCACAGATCATCCGCTTTACGCCGAACAGCGGTGACCTGGCTGCACTGCAGGCGCTTGCTGCTTCGCCTTCTCTCCAACCTGAACAGAAAACCCTACTCGATTTCGCCCTTGGCAAGGCGCTTGACGACATAGGGGCCTATGACGAGGCGATCAGCCATTTCCGGCGGGCCAACAAGGCCATGGCGGAGCGCGTCGCCTTCGACCTCGCACCGCAACGTGCCCGCGTCGAACGCATACGGGCGGCCTATGCCGCCGCCCCCGCCATCGCCGCGCCGCCAGCGACCGCCGAGCCTGTTCCGGTGTTCGTGATCGGCATGTCGCGCTCCGGCAAATCTTTGGTCGAGCGCCTGCTGCAAGGCCACCCCGGCGTGACCGCGGCCGGCGAGCGCTCGCTCTGGGCCACGGAGATCGACTCCCGATTGGAAAGCCTTGGGGCAAGGCGCCGCTTTCCCGAAGTTGCCGGCAGCTTGACCGCCGAACGGAAGGCAACGCTCGAGCAGGCCTATTTCAACGATGTTGCGAACGCCGCCCAGGGCCTCGTCGTCAACACCTGGCCAGGCTATTTCGACTATGTCGGATTGATTTTCGAGGTCTTCCCGGGCGCGCGGGTCATTCACTGCCGAAGAGACGCGCGCGACAATTGCCTCTTCATGTATTTCCGGCATTACGCGAGTGGAAACCACTACAGCTACGACCTGCGGCAGCTCGGCGCCTATTACCGACTCTATGACGAGTTGGCGGCCTTTTGGCATGAGCTTTACGGCAAGCGAATTCTGACGGTCGCTTACGAGGACATGGTTCGTGAACCGGGAGCGACGGTCGCGAAACTGTTCGATTTCTGCGGCCTGGATCCCGGAGCCGCAAAGCTGGAAGCGTCATTTACGTCCGGAGAGATCGGCCATTCGAGGCACTACCGCGCCCCACTCTCTAGTCTTGTTGAGACGCTGGGGCCACTGGCGTCATGATCTTCGCCCGCTGTTCGCGGTGGAAGATGTAGAGGCCGCTGCCGGCGATGATCGCGGCGCCGACTACGGTCCAGAGGTCGGGCAGGTCGCCGAACAGCAGGAAGCCGTAGAGCGTCGCCCAGATCAGGCTGGCATAGCCGAACGGCGTCACCGTCGCCGCCGGCGCCGCTTCGAAAGCCTTGATCAGCGTGAAGTGGCCGAGCCCGCCGATCAACCCCAGGCCGACCATGGTAACCCAACCGGTGAAATCCGGCGTGACCCAGAAGAACGGCACGGCGACGCTGGAGGCGAGCGCACCCAGCGCCGCGCTGTAGGCCAGGGTGGTGAGCGGCGCGTCGCTGCGGCTCAAGAGCCGCGTGGTGATCTGGTAGAGCGCGTAGGACCCCGCCGCGCCGAGCGCGAAGAGCGCGGCGACCTCAACCGCGCCGCCACCCGGGCGAATAATGATCAGCGCACCGAGGAAGCCGACCAGGACGCTGGCCCAGCGGCGCGGCCCGACCGTTTCGCCGAGCAGCGGCACGGCCAGCGCCGTGACCAGCAGCGGCGCGACGAACATGATCGCGCTGGCCTCGGCCAGCTGCATGAAAGCGAGCGCCGAGAAGAACAGCCCCGTGGCGCCGAGCAGGAACAGCGAGCGCAGCAGCTGCAAGCCAATGCGCCGGGTGCGCAATGTCGCCGGCAGACGCCGGCCCAGGAAGATCGCCAGGATCACAACGTGGAAGACATAGCGCGCCCAGACCACCTGCGGCACGGGGTAGACCTGCGTCAATTGCTTCGCCAGCGCGTCCAGGGTCACGAACATGAAGGAGGTCAGCAGCATCCAGGCGATGCCCTGGCCGGCGGATTCCGGCCTGGATGGCGAAAAGCTGGTGCTGGACATGGACGGTCAGTGCCCCGGCTGTCTCGGCTTCCGAAAACGCGGACGCGGCCGGGGCCGCCCGTTTGGAAGATGCTGTCTTATACTAAAGTCTATGTTGTAACGGGAGTCAGAAGTCCCGATCGACCTCTGAAGCTTCGGCCGGCACATGCCGGCCTGTTCGGTTCTCCGACAGGAACCCGGAGCCGCTTGCAGTGGCGCTTGCAACCGGAATTCCCCCGGCGGCGCCGGGTTAGGCCGGGGATGCTTGGTGGCGAAGCTCCGTAGCAGGTATAGAGAAGACTGGGCGCGACCGCCGAGCTCGGCGGGCTGCCTCCTGATTGGATAGGTTGGTCACGGCATTCTGGGATATATGGGATATACTGGAGCGGTTGGGCGCTCGCCGTTGCCAGGCGCCCGCTCAGAATCGGACGATGCCTCGAGAATGGCGCTGCGAATGCAGATAGGCCTTACCGCCCTTTTGGCGGCGGTGCTCTTGGCCGGATGGCTGTGGCTTTCCGGTTGGGGGGACCCGGTCCAGTCACGTGAGCCGAAGGGCGAAGGCGCCTCTGCGACTCTGGTCCTCGTCGAGTCGCTTGCCGTGGCGGAGGACCGGGTGGTTCTGCGCGCGGTAGGCACCGGCGAAGCGCTCAGATCCGCGTCGCTCCGCCCAAAGGTCGCCGGCGAGGTCGTCGAAGTCCTGTTCCGGGCGGAGCAGCGGACTAAGAAGGGCGACCCGCTGCTTCGCCTGAACGACGAGCACGAGCGTTTGGCGGTTCGTCTGGCGGAGATCGCCGAAAACGAGGCCCGACGCCAAGTCAAGCGCTACGAGAGGCTGGCGCCCTCGGGTACCGTCTCGGTCGTCTCTCTGCAAACGGCGCAGGCGGAACTAGCGAGCGCCGGTTTACGGCTCGCCCAGGCCAAGACCGCGCTCAAGGATCGCACCTTGTACGCGCCGTTTGACGGCATCATCGGCCTGTCCGAGGTCGATCCGGGCGACCGTGTGACCGAGGAGACTCTGGTCGCTACCCTGGACGACCGGTCCTTCATTCAGGTCAGGTTCACCGTGCCCGAGGAGTATGCCGGCCGGCTCGCCGTCGGCGATCCGATCAGCGTGCGCGCCTGGACCGGTCCGGATGAGGAT
>JBFJPL010000099.1:0-15005 GCA_041617155.1 Kiloniellales bacterium | reverse complement strand
GCCGGACAGACGCGCGTGCCGCGTCGCGAAGGCTTTCCGATTGGCACACGGCATCGCCCGCGCCTCCGCTCCTAACACTCGCGTCTGTCCGACCGATGCAGTCCATGACCAATACTCGGACAGGCTCCTAGGTAAAGATCCCCTTCAAGGTGAAGAAGAACAGGGCCGCCAAGACGCCGCCAATCGGCAGTGTGACGATCCAGGACACCACGATGCCGCCGATGACCCGAAGGTCGAGCGCGCCGATGCCGCGGGCCAGCCCGACGCCCATCACCGCGCCGACGGCAATGTGGGTCGTTGATACCGGCATACCGGTGCGCGAAGCCAGGACCACCGTCGCGGCGGCGGCCATGGTCGCGCTGAAGCCGCGGGTCGGGGTCAGTTCGGTAATCTTGGTGCCGATGGTGCGCATGACCCGATAGCCGAAGGTCGCCAGCCCGACCACGATGCCGAAGCCGCCGAGCAGAAGAATCCAGATCGGCATCTCGGACTTCTGCGCGACCTCGCCGCCCGACTGGACCAGGCCGTAGACCGCGGCGAGCGGCCCCACGCCGTTGGCCACGTCGTTCGAGCCGTGCGCGAAGGCCATGCCGCAGGCGGTAAAGATCATCATCGGCACGAAGACCTTTTCCACGCTGGCGAAGTGGTAGTCTTTGTTGGCGGTTTCGTCGATTTTGACCCGATTAATCATGGCCCAGCCGATGGCCGCGATTACCAGGCCGATGATCGCGGCGACCAGAAAACTCATCGGCCCGCTCAGCTCCAAATTCAGATGCTTCAAGCCCTTGAACAGGGTCACCAGCGAGATGATGAAGCCAACCAGGAAGACATACACCGGCCCCCAGCGCTTGGCGCTCTGGAAAGGGTTGTCGGTGTTGAGAATCAATCGCCGAATGGAGATCATCAGAATAAAGGCGATCGTCCCGCCGAGCACGGGTGAGACCACCCAGCTGGCCACGATCTGACCGATCTTGCCCCACTTCACGGCATCGATCCCGATGCCGGCGATGGCGAAGCCGACCACGGCGCCGACGATCGAGTGGGTCGTCGAGACCGGCCAGCCGCGCATCGAGGCGATCATCAGCCATACGGCGGCCGCGAGCAGCGCCGCCAGCATGCCGAAGACGAGGACCTCCGGATTGTTGACGATCGGGCTGGGGTCGATAATCCCCTTGCGGATCGTTGCGGTGACGTGGCCACCGGCGATCACGGCGCCGGCGAACTCGAATATGCCGGCGATAATGATCGCCGTCATGACCGTTATCGCGCCCGATCCGACCGACGTCCCCATGACGTTGGCCACGTCGTTGGCGCCGATACCCCAGGTCATATAGAGACCGAAGATGATGGCGATGACAACGAAAACGGTACCGTACTGGGCAATGATTTCCATCTAGGTTTCCTCCCCCCTCGGCTGCGCGCGGTTCACCGCGCGAGCAGTAGGCGCAACCGATTTCCGACCTTCTCGGCGTAGTCCGCCAAGTCGCCGATCCATTGAATGAGCTCGTACCAGAACATCACGGAGACCGGCTTCATCTCGTCCTCCTGCGCGAAGAGCTGGCGGACCAGCTCAGTGCCCATCTCGTCGGTATCGGTCTCGATCTTGTTCAAATCCGCGACCATCTCGGACACGCGATCCGATTCCCGGCCGCGGAACCCGGTTTCCACCAGCTCGTCCAGCTCACCGATGATCTTGGCCGCTTGGTCGCAGGCGTCGACGCAGCGGCGGGTCAGGGCGAGCAACGGATCTTTCAGGTTTTCCGGAACCTCCATCGGTCTTTCGAATAGCAGCCCGGCGATGTCCTGAGCGGTGTCCGCGATGGAGTCCTGCATGTCCAGGACCTCCAAAAGGTCGCGCCGATCGACGGGGAGGAGAAGGCTCTTGGGCAGATGCGCCCTGAGCTCGTTCTTGATGTCGTCGGCTTCCTGTTCCAGCTCGTAGATGCGGTCCTTGATGGCAACGACCTTTTTCTGATCGCCCGCGGACAGAGCCTCGAACAACTCTGGTACTTGGGCGGCGCAACGCGCCACCACGCCTATATGCGTCTGCATGGGCTTGAACGGCGAGCGCCCGAACAGGCTCGTCAAGGCACTGGATCTGGCCATAAGCAATCCTCCCTACGCGCAACGAACATCGGCCCTTGGAGAAAGCACAAGTGTTTGCAAACGGGGGTAGTCGTACCCCGGCATTCAGTGCCTTGAAACTCTCGAAGATCCCCCCAAAAATCGATAGCCGTTCCGCGTGAATCTGACACTCAAGAGCAGTGACAATCTCAACTCGGTGGTCGACCGTCATTGATTTATGTCAAGCAATTTGGCGAGCCTGCGCTGCGGAGACTTGGTAATGCCTCGAAAGGCCGGCAACGCGCGCGGTTCATGGCCCGACCCGGTAACGCCTCGCAACGGCGACAACTCGCTTGGTCGGCCGCCCGGATCGCAAGCCTGGGTGCCGCTGACTTGGCTCAATGACGAGTCGATGCTGCTCCGGCAGTTGGTCCGGAGTCGCTTGGCAACTGAAACAAAGGAGTGAACTCATGACTCAGAACATTGTCGCCCTCGTCGACCTGGACGACGAGAACTCCTGGCGCAAGGCACTGCCCACGGCGATCGACTATGCCAAGCATGCAGGAGCGCGGCTTCACGTTCTCAACGTTGTGCCCGACGGCATGTTTAGGATGACCGTGGTCGCGCAGGTTATTCCGGAGGACTACGAGCGGACACTTGCCGACGAGTCGAAAGCACGGCTGGCCGCGCTAATCCAAGAGCATGCGCTGGAAGGCGTGGAAGTCGATCAGACGGTCCGCCTGGGCAGCGTTTACAAGGAGGCACTGAACTTTGCACGCGATGTCGACGCGGACCTGATCGTCATGGGTGCTCACAAACCTGAGATGGCGGACTACCTCTTGGGTTCCAATGCGTCACAGATCGTCCGGCACGCCAAATGTTCGGTGTGGGTCGTCCGCGAATGACCGGACGGTCATCCCGCGTGGCCCGTCCCGCGCACTTTTTTGTTATTCGGCGTAATCTCGTTTCAAGGAATGCCGCCGCTCAGGAGGTCATGAAATTCAGGGTCGCCGCGTCGAGAGGCTGGCTTTTCATCGGCAAACTAAACCGCGCTGATTCGCCAAGACCGTGTTTGGCTCGTTGGGGGTTCAAACTTCAGCACCTGTCCACTTGCCACCGAGATGTGTCTGCTCACGGGAATCCCTATGTGCTCGCAAATGACGCGAAAGACGCCGGAATGCGTCACAATCAGGACCGGTGACGGCCCGGGAATCGATTCGATCGCACGCACGATGCGTTGGGTGAATTTCTCTATCGGCTCGGCGGACTCGGGATTGGGCGAAGATGGGCGCCGGTCCTTCCGCTGACCCTGGTAAATACCCCAGTAGCGCTCCATCAAGCCCGGCAGCGGATAAACCGGGACCCCGGTCAGTACGGAAATGATCGACGCCGTCCGCCACGCGCGCTTGAGCGGACTCGCATAGATCGACCCCAGGGGGATTGTCGAAAGGCTTCGCGCCGCGTTTTCAGCCATCTTGCGGCCGGCGGCGTTCAGCTCGGTTTCGTTATGGCCTTGGAGAATGCCGTCGCGGCTCTCAGGCGTCTCGCCATGGCGTAAGAAATAGAAGGGCGTGATGCCGAACTTGAAGGTTGAATCAGGCAAGTCTTGCGGTTCCGTCGGTCAATGGACGACGGCGATGAATATGCCGGCGAAGATCGCCGAGGTGATCACGCCGCTGATACTGGCGCCGAGCGCGTGGGGCAGGACGACGGCGTCGGGGGTCACTTCGGCCACGCACTTCTGGGCAACCTTGGCCGTGGTCGGCAGGCAGCTGACCCCGGCGATCCCGATTACCGGGTTGTACCGGCGGCCGGTCGCGAAATAGAGGACATAGCCGCCGAGCAACCCGCCGAGCCCGGAGATCGTCAGCGCCAGGATGCCGAGCACCAGGAGGATCAACACATCGGGATTGAGGATCGTGTTCGCCTCGCACAGCACGCCCAGCAGGAGACCGAGAAAGAAAGTGGCGCCGTAGAGCAGGGGGCCGCTGAACAACTCGGCATACTTGGTCAGGCCGCTTTCGCGCACCACGACTCCGACGAAGAGCGATAGGAACAGCGGTGCCGCCACCGGGAACAGAAGGCACAGTACCGTGCTGGCAACCACGCAGAACAGGACCTTCTCGCCCGAGGTTACTTCCCGCACTCGCTCCGTCGGCATCTTCATGCCGCGGATGTGCCGCGGCACCAGCAGCTTGATCATGTAGGGATAGCCGCCGTAGGTCAGCCCCAGGTAGAGGTAAGCGACCACCGTGATGGGAACGAAGAGCTCCTCGGACAGAATCAGCGAGGTGAACAGGATCATGGGGCCGTCGGCACCGCCGATGGTCGCAACCGCGGCGGAGTCGGCGATCGAGAGGCCCATGGCGTGGGCCAAGGGGAAGACCGCGACGGTGCCCAACTCGGCGCAGAGCGCAATGAACATGCTCTGGAACGGCCGCGCCATCACGTAGCCGACGTCGAGTAGGGCGCCGATGCCCATGAACACCAGGCAGGCGATCAGGCCGTTGGAAAAGGTGAAGGTGTAGACCGGTTGCAGCCAGTCAATCTGCAGCACCGTAATCAGGTCGCCAACATCCTCGACCAGGGGGTCGACGAAGAGGTTGCCCTGGCTACCGTCCGCGAGGAACAGGACGCCGGCGTTGACGCTGATCATGCCGAGCCCCATGGGGATCATCAGCAAAGCTTCCAGGACGCCCTTGCGGCCGAGGTAGATCAGCAGCATGCCGAGCGCAACCAGGAAAAGGCGCATGACGACGACCTTGGGCTCGGCCGTCACGAGGGTGGCGAGGCCCTGGAAGATGTCCAGAAGATCCAGGTTTTCCATGGCGTGGCTAGGAGCCTGTCCGAGTATTGGTCACGGGCTGCACCGCGTTTTCAAGGCCTTGGGCTAGGACGGTGCCGCGCCGCGATGCCGGGCGCATCGCTAGCGGTGCCGGACGACGCCCCAAGGCCGTGAAAACGCGGCCTTCAGGCTCGGCCGGACAGACCCGAGTGCCGCGTCGCGCAGGCTTGCCGATGGGCACGGCATCGCCCGCGCCTACGCTCCTACCACTCGCGTCTGTCTGGCCGATGCGGTCCATGATCAATACTCGGACTGGCTCCTAGGCGATGGTCAAGAGCGGTTGGCCGGCCTCGACCGGGTCACCGGGCGCGACGGCGATGGCGTTTACCGTTCCAGCCCGCCCCGCGGTGACGACGGTCTTGGTCTTCATCGCCTCCAGGGTGACGACCCGCGCGCCCTCGGTGACCGTCGACCCGAGCGCCACGTCGACCGAGACCACGACGCCGGCCAGAGGGCTGACCACGTCGCCCGGACCCGCGGCACGGGCGGCGGCGTTGACGGGCGTGGGCGCCAGAGCGGTGGAGGAATCGGGATTGACCGGCGCCGCCGTCATGGTCCCCCGGTCCGGGTAGAGGTTGCCGGGACCGGTCACGACCTCCTCGACGGTGACGTCGTAGGCCTGGCCGTCGACGCTTATCTTGAATCTTCTTTGCACAATATCATCCCCCGGACTGTCCTCGAGCGCCACGCCGGGTTCAGCGCTTTGGGCTGCGCGCGATGGCGTGGGAGGTCTGGTGAATCATCCGTCCCTCGGCAGTCCACACGGCGCCGCGGCCGGGGTCCTCGATGTGGATGATGTGATGCGCGCCGACCGTCGCCGCGACCGCGGCGGCGATGGCGGCTACGTGGTCGGGCGGGATCGTCGCAGCCGACGCCGGCGCGGTGTCCGGCGCGGCTTCCCGCTTCGACAACTGCCGCAACAGCGGCAGGGCCACGACGATGCCCTTGATCAGCAATGCCACTATGAAAGAGATCACGATCGCGATGCCGTAGATGCCGAGCGATAGCGGTACAAGGTCGCTCATACCGGGTCGGGTTCCTTTTGGCAGCGCCGACAAGCCCCGTCGTCTTGGAGGAGGGCTGGGGGCGAATTTCCTTCAGGCGATGTGACGAAGTTGCGCAAGGGTCTCCTACATAGGTGAGTTGCCGTGCTTCTTAGGTGGCCTGAGCTCGCGCTTGGTGAGCGCCTTGCGCAGCGCCAGGGCCACCATCCAGCGCGTCTCCGAGGGCTCGATCACATCGGTGATGTAGCCGTGGGACGCGGACAGGTAGGGCGAGGCAAACTCGGCGCGGTAGGCGGCGGCGAGCTCCGCGACCTTAGCCTTTGGGTCCTCCGCCTCCTTGAGCTCCCGGCGATGCAGGATCTTGACCGCGCCCTCGGCACCCATGACCGCGATCTCGGCGGTCGGCCAGGCGTAGACGTAGTCCGCCCCCATCTCGAGCGCGCACATGGCGAGATAAGACCCGCCGTAGGCCTTGCGCAGGATAACCGTGAGTTTGGGCACGGTCGCGGCGGCGTAGGAATAGAGCATCTTGGCGCCGTGGCGGATGATGCCGCCGCGCTCCTGCTCGATCCCCGGCAGGAAGCCCGGCACGTCGACCAGCGTCACCAAGGGGATGTTGAAGATGTTGCAGAAACGAATGAATCGCGAGCCCTTGTCGGAGGCGTCGATGTCGAGCGCGCCGGCTTTGACCATGGGCTGGTTGGCGACGACTCCGACCACCATGCCCTCGATGCGCCCGAAGCCGACAATCAGGTTGCGCGCCCAGCCGCCATGGATCTCGAGGAATTGGCCCGGGTCGAGTAGGCGGTCGATCACAGCGCGGACGTCCATGGGCTCGCCGGGATCGTCGGGCACGAGTCCCCCCATGAGTTCGTCGGGGTTGAGCTGCATGTCGACAGTCGGACGGTGCGGTGGGTCCTCGGAATTGTTCGACGGCAGGTAGCCGAGCAGCTCCCGGACCAGCGAGACGGCGTGGCGGTCGTCCCTGGCGACCAGATGCACGTTGCCGCTCACGGTCGCGTGGACCGCGGCGCCGCCAATCTCGTCCATGGTGGTCTCCTGGCCGGTGACCGCCTTGATTACCTCGGGCCCGGTGATGAACATGTGGGCTTGGTTCTCGATCATGATGATGAAGTCCATCAACGCCGGCGAGTAGGCGGCGCCGCCGGCGCAAGGACCGGCGATGATCGCGATCTGCGGCACCACGCCCGAGAGCAGCACGTTGTTGTAGAACACCCGGCCATAGCCGGACAGCGCGTCGACCCCCTCCTGGATCCGGGCGCCGCCGGAATCCTTGAAGGCGATCAGCGGTGCGCCGATCTTCTTGGCGAACCGCATCACGTCGACGATCTTCATGGCGTGTGCCTTGCCCAGCGTTCCGGCTGCGACGGTGAAGTCCTGACTGACGACGGCGGCAGGGCGTCCGTCGATATAGCCGGTGCCGACGATCACGCCGTCGGCCGCAAGCTCCTTTTCGTCCGTGCCAAGGTGACCGGCGGCTTGGCGCACATGGGCGCCGGATTCCTGAAAGGTGTAAGGCTGGCAGAGCTCTTCGATCCGCTCGCGCGCCGTGAGCAGGCCCTGGTCGCGGCGCGCCGCCAACTTGTCCGCACCGCCGCCGGCGCGGATCTTCTCACGCCGCTGTCGGAGGTCCTCGACGAGGTATCGCGTAGAGGTCATCGCGCCCCCCTTCGGTTCGCTTGTTCCGCGTTTCCCCACGCGCCCTTCCCAGACAGGCTAGCGCATAAGAGGCGCTTAATCGACCTCGAAGAGAGTGCAGGGCCGCGCAGATACAGCAACGCGAACGAAACAGTTCGTTCTGGATTTCAATCTTCAAAACTTCGGTTAGCCGCCTGCCGCCGATCGGTAAGTGGCTAGGTTTCCACTGCGTTCTCGAGACTGGACCGATCGCCAGATCATACCCCGGGTGGCAGACATCCTAAAGCCTGTAAAGCCAAGGGGATCGGCGGCTGCCTTTTGGCGCGCCGGCAACTCTGGCTTTGGGGTTTTCGGACAATGCGTCTTGCACCAGCTCTCGTCTTGACGGCAGCCTTCATCCACGCGGTTCGAAATCTATTGATCAAGAGGATGAGCGGGGCATCGGAGCACGGCGAACTTGCGCGGCCATGGCTTGCGGAATGTGCTAGGGTTCTTACGATCGGACCATTCACCGGAACCATTGGTAGGCGAAAATGCTGCAACGGAAGATCGTCGAGTTGATTGGGGATCAGGAACTCGTGCGCATGCCGGTCGATGCCAGCGTGACCGAGGCCGCGCAGCGCATGGCAAGTCGTCACGTTGGTGCCATGCTGGTCTGCGAGGGCGAGGAGATGCGCGGTATCTTCACCGACCGCGACATGCTGGAACGGGTCGCCGCCGCCGGCTTGCCGCCCGCTGATACCCCCTTGCGGGAAGTCATGACACCGGACCCGGTGTCAATCGGTCCCGGGGACACGGTGCTCGAGGCAATTTTCGCCATGAAGTCACAGATGACCCGGCACCTGCTGGTCAAGGACGGCGGCCGGGTCGTGGGCATCATCTCCGTGCGCGATCTGCTGCGCTCCGTGGTTGACGAGAGTGTCGAGGAACGCAAGCGGTTCGAGGACCTCTGGCAGGGCTTCCCGGTCTAGGTGTTCGGTCCCGGCTCTTGCCCGGCTTGTTCCCGCTCTCTTGACCCGGTTTTCAGGTTACGTGGGACGGCCACAGGGGCGGCGGAAGTTCGCAAAGCAGGGTCAGAAGCCTAAACAGCAATGGGATCCGGGAGGTTGATAATTGGCAAAGCTTCCGAATTGGATCTACACGCAGTCGGCCATCTTGCCCTATCGACTGCGGGGCGACCAGCCCGAGGTCCTGATCATAACATCGCGCAAGGGCACGCGCTGGGTTCTGCCGAAAGGGATCGTCGAGCCCGGCATGACCGCGGCCGCCTCCGCGGCAAAGGAAGCTGTGGAAGAGGCGGGCGTCGAGGGCCGGGTTATGGAGCAAAGCCTTGGCAAGTATGGCTACAAGAAATGGGGCGGTACCTGCGAGGTCGAGGTTTTCCCGATGAAAGTTGCGACCGAACTGAAGGAATGGCCCGAGCGCGCGTTCAGGCGCAGGGAGTGGGTGACCATCAAGGAAGCGGCGAAGCGGCTTGATCATGCCGAGCTGCGGAAGATTCTTCGCCGCTTGCCCGACACGATAGAGGTGGGCGCAAGTGGCGGACGCGCCTCCGCTGCGTTTGGCAAGCCGCCGCGCATCGTCTATCTGTTCCGCCACGCCAAATCCAGCTGGGACAATCCGCTTCTGGCGGATTTCGATCGGCCGCTTGCGCCGCGCGGGCGGCACGCGAGCGAGTCCATGGCGCGCTACATGAGGCTGGCCGACGTGTGCCCCGACCTGGTTCTGTGCTCGTCTTCGGCCAGGACCCGGGAAACCCTGGAGAAGGCGCTGCCGGGGCTTGATGGGGAGGTGCCGGTCAAGTACGAGAGGGCTCTGTACCACGCCGGGGCCGACGCTTTGATGAACCGGCTTCGCCGGCTGCCGGACAAGGTCAAGTCGGTCCTGATCATCGGCCATAATCCCGGCCTGCAGGCTCTGGCCGTATGTCTTGTGGGTGCCGGCGATCCCGACGCCATGACCCGGCTCGAGGCGAAGTTTCCGACCGCCGGGCTGGCCACGCTCGTTCTGAAGCGGGACCGCTGGCGGGATCTGAGCCCGCACGCCTGCGAGCTGCACAGCTTCGTCGTTCCCCGCGAACTGGGGTAGCTGGTCCGACCAGCTGCGCCGGCCCAGCGGTGGTCTCTGTATCTAGCTGTGAAGGTGAGTTATTGCCTAAGGCGACGGCGGCACGGACGTATTCGGCGAACTTGCGTCAATACCGATTGAGAAACTCGAACGACTTCTTTACCGCTTCCGGCAAGTGCGATACTGCCACTACCTCGACCTAATTCGGTGGCGCTTCGGTAATCCGTCAGCCACCTATCAGGAAAGGCAGGAGGGCGGCCGCGAAGCTCAGCACGAGAAAGAATCCGAACATGTCCGTGACAGTGGTCAAGATCGGACCCGATGCCACCGCCGGATCCACGCCGAATCGCTTGAGCAGAAGCGGGACCGTGCCGCCGATCGATACGGCGACGACCGTGTTGGTGGCCAACGCGCCACCGACGACCAGCCCGAGGACGGGGTTGCCCTTCCACAGCCAGGCCGCTACGGCCAAGAGCAGGCCCAAGGCCAGCCCGTTAATGGCACCGACCCCGACCTCCTTGAGCCAAACCCGGACCACGTCGACCGGCTTGGCAATGCCGAGCGTCAATTCCCGCAAGCTGACGGCGACCGCCTGGTTCCCGGAACACCCGCTCATGTCCGAGACGATCGGCAGGAACACCGCGAGGGCGATCATCGCCGCGAGCGTCTCCTCGTAGAGCGCGATGACGCTGGCCGCAATGATGTTGAGCACGATGTTGATGCTGAGCCACGACAGCCGCCGCCTGGCCCGGAGCAGCGTGGGCATCGACCTGAGCTCATCGCCGACGATGCCCTGGATCTTCAGCTGATCGGCGTCGGCACGCTCGAGCGCGGCTTCCGCGACGGCGGTTCGCGAGACCACGCCCAACAGATGGTTCGCCTCATCGCTCACCGGGACGCCCAAGAAGTCGTGCTCGTCGAAGAAATCCTCAAGGTCGTCGAGCGCGGTCTCGGGCTTGACCGACAGAGGCGCCGCCATAATGGCCGATAGCGGCGTATCGCGCCGCGACAGCAGAAGGTTTCTCAAAGAAACCACGCCCAACAGTTCTCGCGACCGCGACACGACATAGGGGTGTTGACCGTGATACCTTTCCACGTCGACGGCGTCGGAGGTCAATTGGTTGAGGACGTCACGTACCGTCGCCGTGTCGTCGAAGGCGAATACCTCGGTCATCATCAGGCCGCCGGCCGTCGCCGGATCGTACTCGGCCAGCCGGCGCACATCCTCGGCCGCCTCGGGCGCCATCTGGGCGAGGATCGCTTCGGCTTCTTCCGGTTCGATGTCGCCAATCAGGTCGGCCTGATCGTCGCTTTGAAGTGCCTGCAGAATCGATGCCGCCTCCGCGGCCGGCAGGCGCTCCACCATGTCGGCGGCCTGTTGGTCGGGAACCTCCTCGATCAGCTCCGCCGCGTGGGAGGGGTCGAGCGTGGTCAACAACCGCTGTTGATCCTCGGGACCGAGTTGCAGCAGCGCCCGGACGGCCTCGCTGGCGGGCAGCTCTTCGAGCAGGGTCTCCAAGGCTGCTCGATCGCCGGCGAGGGCCAGATCGCGCAGTGAATCCCAGGGCCTTGCCTCGATGGTTGATTCCATAAGCTATCTGCTCCTATCCAAATTTTTTTTAGCTATAGCAAAAAATTTTTTGACATAAAGGAAAAAATCTACCATACACCGTTCTGAAAGCGATAATGTCGATTGAGGAAACCATGCAAGGCAGGCCCGACGAACGCCTGATCGCCGAACGGCTCGCATCGCTGTACGAGGAAAAGTTCGGCGGCAAAATGCGCGGCCGTTACCGTATTTCGATGAAGCAGATGCGCGCGCTGACCGGCCGCAAGCGCGTTCCGGGGGAGGCCATCCGAAGCATCAGCGAAGAGCTCTTCGAGTTCGGCTATGTACTGATCGATCTCGAGACGTTCTTCGTGGTCTTGGCTCAGGGCACGTTCCGTAGCTACCGGCGGGTCAGTGACAGCTGTCTCACGGCCGTGACCGCCGCCAACGGGGCATCGCAATCCCAGTCACAGGAATGCGGAAGAGT
Source organism: Kiloniellales bacterium (assembly GCA_041617155.1). Classification (GTDB taxonomy): domain Bacteria; phylum Pseudomonadota; class Alphaproteobacteria; order Kiloniellales; family JAKSDN01; genus CAMYKD01. Next base: position 3,330 of record JBFJPL010000099.1, on the reverse strand, counting down.
ATGACCGCACGGGCACGGCCTGCGGTCTTGCAATCAGGCGCAGTCCATAAGATCCTGAGGCAGCGCGCACGCGGGAAATTCAGTATCGTCCTTCAAACGAGGCCGATTTAGCCATTCGACGCCAGCGGCCAATCACCAGCTAATCCCAGGTCACCAATAACATGGCGGAGCGCATCGTGCAGGCGTGGAAGATTTCCAACACACCTCGAACTCGACGCAGCAATCCCGGCTCAGAGTCGAAAAGAACGACGAAGATGCCGAGGACAGCTACGGCTAGTCGCGGTGGAAAAAAGCGACGGGCATTGGATCCAAAGGCAGTTGTCGGCTGGCGCGAGTGGGTGGCGCTGCCGCAGTTCGATATCGACGCGATCAAGGTAAAGATCGATACCGGCGCGCGAACCTCGGCGGTTCATGCCTTCAACATTGTGCCTTTTCGCAAGCACCGCGAAGACTGGGTACGCTTCGACGTACATCCCCTGCAACGCAACGATGAGGTCTACAAGACTTGCCAGGCGCCGGTCGTGGATTATCGTTGGGTAACGAATTCGGGCGGTGGAAGGGAAAAGCGCTTCGTCATCGTGACCATGCTGCGCCTAGGCGCCGACGCGTGGCCGATCGAGGTGACCTTGACCGACAGGGACCAGATGGGGTTCCGGATGTTGCTCGGCCGAACCGCAATGGAAAGGCGTCTCATCGTGGACCCGGCACTTTCTTACTGCCACAGCAAACCAAAACGCATCAAGAGGGTGCGCAAACCCAGAAAACCAGTTCGCCAAGTTGTCTCAATTGAAGAAGAGGAATAGAAAATGAAAATCGCAATGATGGCCCGAAATCCTAACCTCTACTCGCACAAACGGCTTGTCGAAGCCGCCGAACAGCGGGGCCACAGCATAAACATCATCAACACACTACAATGCTACATGAACATAACCTCGCATCGGCCGGAGCTACGGTACAAGGGAGATAGGCTGACCGGCTACGATGCGGTTATCCCGCGCATTGGCGCATCGATCACCTTCTATGGCCTGGCCGTGCTCCGGCAGTTCGAGATGATGGGCGTCTATCCGCTCAACGAGTCCGTGGCGATCGGCCGGTCGCGCGACAAGTTGCGCTCTTTGCAGCTCTTGGCGCGTGATGGCATCGGCCTGCCGGTGACCGGCTTTGCCAACTCCGCGAGATTCGCCGACGATGTCATCAAGGTCGCCGGCGGCGCACCGGTGGTCATCAAGCTGTTGGAAGGCACCCAGGGCATCGGTGTGGTACTCGGCGAGACGCACAATTCCGCCAAGTCCGTCATCGAGGCATTCGGCGGGGCGAAGATAAACATCTTGGTTCAGGAATTCATCAAGGAAGCCGGGGGCATGGACATCCGATGCCTTGTCGTCGGCGACAAAGTGGTGGCCGCCATGAAGCGGCAGGGCGCCGAAGGCGACTTCCGCTCGAACCTGCATCGCGGCGGCTCAGCTGATACGATCAGGATCACGCCGGAGGAACGCTCGACGGCGGTGCGCTCGGCCAAGGCAATGGGGCTGAACGTCTGTGGCGTCGATTTACTCCGGTCGAATCACGGGTCGGTGGTCATGGAAGTCAATTCCTCGCCCGGCTTGGAAGGCGTCGAGAAGGCCACGGGGATCGATATCGCGGGCAAGGTCATCGAGTTCCTGGAAAAGAATGCCAAACCGTACAAGACCAAGACGCGCGGCCGTGGCTAAGGCGCCTGCAGAGCCATTCGAAATCGGCGGCAATCTGGTTCGGCCGGGCGAGCGTCGCACGATCGACCTGCCGATCACGGACCTCTCCACGCATACGCCGATGACCATGCCGGTGCAGGTGATCTGCGGCAAACGCCCGGGACCGAAGCTTTTCGTCTGCGCCGCCCTGCACGGCGACGAGATCACCGGCGTCGAAGTCATCCGGCGGCTCTTGAAGCTGAGCGCGATCGGTCAGGTTCGCGGCACGCTGATTGCGGTGCCGATCGTCAACGTCTTCGGCTTCATCTCGCTGTCGCGCTACCTGCCGGACCGGCGCGACCTCAACCGGTCTTTCCCCGGCTCTCCGAAAGGATCTTTGGCTTCGCGGCTTGCCCATTTGTTCTTGCACGAGATCGTGGCCAAATGCACCCACGGAATCGACCTGCATACCGGCGCCGTGCATCGGGCGAACTACCCTCAGATCCGGGCGAACCTCGACGACGAGGAGGTCGCGCGGATGGCCAAGAGCTTCGGCGTCCCGGTCGTGGTCAACGCGAGCCTGCGCGAAGGCAGCCTGCGTCAGGCCGCCGCCACCAAGGGCGTGCCGGTCATCGTCTACGAGGCCGGGGAGGCGCTGCGTTTCGAGGAGTTCTCGATTCGCGCCGGCGTCAAGGGGGTCCTGCGTGTGATGCGCGCGATCGGCATGCTGCCGACCAAGAAGAACCGCCGCCCACCCCTGGAGTCCATCGTGGCAGGTTCGAGCACCTGGGTGCGGGCACCGGCGAGTGGGATCCTGCGCGCCAGTATTGCGCTGGGCGCCCAAGTCCGGGCGGGAGCGAGCCTCGGGCTCGTCTCCGATCCCTTCGGCGAGAAGGAGGTTGAGATGCATTCGCCGACTGACGGTGTCGTCATAGGCCGCACCAATCTGCCCTTGGTGCACGAGGGCGACGGCCTGTTCCACATCGTTCGAGTCGAGGGGAAACAGGTGGTGGCGGAAACCCTCGACGCTTTCACGCCGGAAGAATCGTACGAGGAAGGCCTCACCGCGGAACTGGCCGAAGAACCCTTCCTCCCTTGAGCCGCGGCACTTCAGCCCGTCCATAACTGCGACGGAGCAAAGGTCGCGGCTCCAGGCCGATGAACCAACTCAAGCGCCGAGGTCCGACCCTGTGGGCGGGAGTTCGCTCGGCCCGCTGCAACGGTTCCGCTCCATTCTTGCCCTGACCTGCGACGCCTTCGACGAACAACGTCAGCTCCTCGAGTGGCTCATCTACAAAGAGCGGAGAGTCACATCGTTCGAGGCTTGGCAATGTGCGGGCGTGACGGCCTGACCTTGGGCTCAACTCCGCTGCGAGCCACCGGAATTCATGTGACAACCACTTACGGCCTGCGGGACAACGTGGTCGGGCAATTCCCGGCCGGCTGAGCGCCGGTGGACTCCACCGCCGAAAGCATGTCACGCCGTTTTCGTGATTTGCTTCAGGTCTACAACAGCGGAGCCATCCATTTGAGACAAGATAGGATTTAGAAATTCTAGTTAAAATTATTATCTGGATATTAAAATTATTAGGTTATGAGTTTGCTACTATATTGTGCGCTGATCTAGGCGCATGGATGTTGGGAATGGGAGCCATGAATC
>JBFJPL010000098.1:0-15027 GCA_041617155.1 Kiloniellales bacterium | reverse complement strand
TTTCGACCTCGCCACGGCTGCGTGCCGCCTGAAGGCAGACTCGCACCGCATGCGGTACCGACTGGCGGCCGACGGCGAAGACCTCGGCCGGCGCCACGCCGACGCCGCGGGCCCGCGCCTCGGCGGTAAAGACCTCGCGGCGCCAGGGTTCCGGCAGCTTCAGCCAGAGGTGATAGGATTCCGGCTGGGTAACGAAGTCGGCACCGGCCAGCAGCGCCTTCGCGGCCGTCTGGCGCACCTTGGCCTCTTCGCGTTGCCAGTTTGCCACCTGACGGGCGCGGCCGTTACGGATCAGGCGGGTGGCCACCTCGGCCATCAAGGGGGGTGCCATCAAGGTGCTCGCGCGCAAGGCATTGCCGATGCGCTCCACAATGGGTTCCTCGGCCCTGACGAAACCGATCCGCAAGCCCGGTGCGACGCATTTCGACAGGCTGGTGACATAGACAGAGAGGTCCGGCGCAAAGCCCGAAAGCGGCGGTGAAGGGCGCTCCGGCAGGAAGCCGTAGATGTCGTCCTCGATTATACCGACCTGATGGCGCACGCAGATCTCCGCGATCTCCCGGCGTCGGGCCTTTGGCATGTTTGCGGCCGTCGGATTCTGCAGCGTCGGCGTGCAGTAAAGCGCCTTGGCCCCGGTGCTTCGGCAGGCGGCCTCCAGTGCCGTCGGCAGTAGACCCTGCTCGTCCATGGCGACACCGTGCAGCCGCAGGTCGAGCAGCGAGGCAATCGACTTTATGCCGTAGTAGGTCAGTTCCTCGGTCAGCACCACGTCGCCGGGACGGGCGAGCGCGGCGACCGCGAGCAGCATACCGTGTTGGGCGCCCGCGGTGACTACGACTTGCCCGGGGTCCGTCGGCAAACCGCTTTCGGTTATCCAGGCCGCGCCCGCCGCCCGGTGGTGCGGATGGCCCCGGCTCACCTCATAGGCCATGAAACGGCTCAGACTGCCCTCGGCATTCAATTCGGCCACGATCTCGGCCACCGAATCGCCGGGCTGGTTGGTCGGAAAGTTGTAAGAAAGGTCGATCAGGTCGCTACCGGTCCCGCCCGCCTTCGGTTCGGGCAGGCCGAGCGGCACCGCTTCGCGCACGAAGGTGCCGCGGCCGACCTCGCCGGCGATCAGCCCACGGTGCGCCGCCTGGGCATAGGCCCTGGTGACTGTGCCCACGGTGACTCCGATCCGCCAAGCCAGGTCCCGATGGGTTGGCAGTCGTTGGCCGGCTGCCAGGGCGCCGCTTTCGATATCATCGGCCAAGGCCTCGGCGATCGCGACGTAACGTGGCCCCGGTCGGCCCTGCAGCGCTGGGGTCCAGTTTGTCATGGTGACAATGTAATGATTGACGGTGACAATAGTCAAAGATTATCTCTATTGTCTTCAGGGGCAATGGCTCAAGTACATCGGCTTGACCCGAGCCGCTGTGACACTGAAGGTCGATGAGCCGTCTGACAAGCCTGGGAAATTCCATGCCGATCCGCTTGACCGCAGGTTCGACCGCCGCCTCGGGGCGGCGGTTTGCGGTCGCGGCGGCGGCTGTTCTGGCGGTCACTCTTTGGGGCGCTACGCCGATCGCCACCAAGCTGGCGGTTGCCGGGCTCGATCCGCTGGCCGTTGGTCTGCTGCGGACCCTCTTGGCCGGCGTCCTGGCGGTGCCGCTGCTGGTGGCGGGTCGGCTGGCGCCGCCGCGCTCGGCCGCCGGTCGCGGTTTTCTCGCCGTCTCCGCGCTCGGTGGCTTCGTGCTTTTTCCGGTGCTGTTCAGCCTCGGGCTCGGACTGACCAGCGCCGCCCATGGCGCGGTGATTCTGGCCATCCTGCCGGTCCTGACCGGATTGATCGCGACCGCCTTGGAGCGCCGCCTGCCTCGGCCGCGCTGGTGGCTGGGCGCGCTGCTGGCCTTCGGCGGCACGCTGTTCTTGATCGCCGTCCGCTTCGGTCCGTCCGATGCGGAAGCCAGTTTGGTCGGCGACCTGCTGGTGCTCGCCTCGGCGCTGGCGGCTGCCGCGGGCTATGTCGCCGGTGCCCGCGCCGCCCGCGAGGCCGGCACCTGGTCCGCGACCTTCTGGGGTCTGTTGCTGGGCGGGCTTGTGCTGCTGCCGATCTTGCCCCTGGTGGTCGCGCCGGGCGATCTGACGTCGGCGTCGGCCGGTATCTGGCTGAGCCTGCTCTACCTCTCCGCGGTCTCCTCGATCCTGGCCTATGCCGCCTGGTACTGGGCGCTCGGGCAGGGCGACATCGCGCGCACCGGCCTGATCCAGTTTCTTCAGCCGGTTGTCGGGCTGGTGTTGGCGGCGGCCATGCTGGGCGAGGTGCTGGCCTGGTCGCTGCTGCTGGCCACGGCCATGATCCTCGGCGGCGTGCTACTGGCCCAAGGCGGCGCGCGCCACAAGCAATCCTGAAACGAATTGGTGGAGGAATGGTGCGGTGACACGGGAGCTGCCGATCTATCAAGTCGATGCCTTCGCATCCGCGGTATTTGCCGGCAATCCAGCGGCGGTCTGCCCACTGGAGACCTGGCTGCCCGACTCGGTGATGCAGTCGATCGCCGCCGAGAACAACTTGTCCGAAACGGCCTTTTTCGTGAAGCAAGGCGAAGGCTACGACCTGCGCTGGTTCACGCCGGCGGTCGAGGTCGACCTCTGCGGCCACGCCACACTGGCCAGCGCCTATGTGATCGCCAGGCACCTGGCGCCCGACCTGGACCGCGTCGTCTTCCAGTCGAGAAGCGGCCCGCTCACGGTGATCCGGGAAGGCGAGCTCTTCACCCTCGATCTGCCGGCCAAGGCGCCGCAGCGGATCGAAATCGCCCCGCAGTTCGTCGAGGCTCTGGGCGCCACGCCGCTCGAGCTGTGGCGCGCCGACAAGAACATGGCGGTGCTGGCGAACCAGGCGGCGGTGCGCGCGGTCGAGCCGGACCTGGCCAAGGTCGCCGCCCTGCCGGGCGACGGCCTGATCGTCACCGCGCCGGGCGACGACTGCGACTTCGTCTCACGCTACTTCGCGCCCCATGCCGGGATTCCCGAGGACCCGGTGACCGGCTCGGCGCACTGCGTGCTGACGCCCTACTGGGCTCGCCGGCTCGACAAGCAGAAACTTGCGGCCCGGCAGATTTCGGCGCGAGGCGGCGAGCTCATGGTCGAGGATCGGGCCGAGCGCGTTTTGCTTACCGGTCGGGTGGTGCCTTATCTGGAAGGGCGTATAACGGTCTGAAATCATGAACCGCAGCGAGACGGAAGCCATGAAACGGGAACCGACGCGGCCGGCGCTCGATCCGGAAAGCCTTCCACCGAGGCGTGGCTCGGGCTATCCGGCCGCCTTCAAAGGGCCGGTTGAAGGCCGCTCAAAGCGGGCGCTGGGCGACGCGCTGGGGCTGACTCGCTATGGCGTCAATCTGGTGCGTCTGGAACCCGGTGTCTGGTCCGCGCAGCGTCACTGGCACACCAAGGAGGACGAGTTCGTCCTGGTGCTGGAAGGCGAACTGACCCTGGTGACCGATGCCGGCGAGCAGACGCTCGGCGCGGGCATGGCGGCCGGCTTTCCCGGCGGCCAGAGCGATGGCCACCACCTGATCAACCGCGGCGACGCACCGGCGGTCTATCTGGAGGTCGGCGACCGGGACTCCGGGGACGAGGTGCACTATCCGGATGTCGACCTGTTCCTGAAATGCGGGCCGGGAGGCCATGTCTTCACCAACAAGCGGGGCGAACCCTACTGAAATGACTTTGCACGGCAAGCCGGCGTCTGCCATCTCGGCCGCCTCCGGCGTTCGGGACATGGCGACGGTGCGGGAGCTTTTTCTGGAGTATGCCGCGTGGCTCGACTTCGACCTCTGCTTTCAGGGTTTCGATCGGGAACTGGCAAGTTTGCCGGGCCAGTACGCACCGCCGGGTGGGGGTTTGTGGCTGGCCCGCGTCGTTGGCGAGCCAGCCGGAGTCGTCGGCTTGCGGCCGTTGGACCAAGAAGCGGCGGAACTGAAGCGGCTGTGGATTAGGCCCGGCTTTCGCGGCCACGGCTTCGGCCGCCGCCTGACCGAAACCGCCATCGGTACCGCCCGCTCGGCCGGCTATCGGGCGCTTCGCCTCGACACCATCGGCGGTCTCATGGCGGAAGCGCGCATGCTGTACGAAAGCTTGGGCTTCCGGGAGATCCCGCCCTACTACCACAACCCGCACCTGGACGTGAGTTATCTCGAATTGCGGCTCAACGCAGAGGCCTGAACTCCTAAGCCTGGTCGGGCAGAGGCAGGCGCCCGGTCCGCGCCATCCAGCGCAGCAGCAGACCGAAGGCCAGGCCGCTCAGCACCATGGCGCCGAAAACTTCGACAAAACCGATGGCGCTTGGGCTGAGCGCCATCAGGAAACCGGCGATGGCGGAGATCAGCAGGCAGACCGGTACGAAGACATAGGTGCCCGGCATGCGTCCGCGAAACTCCTCCATGTTCTCCAACACCGACTGCTTGAAATCTTTGCCGCGAAAGGCTTTGAAGCCGGCGTTGAGCAGCCGCGAGAACAGCGTGGCCGAGACGACGCCGTACCAGGATTTCATGCCGGCTCCGAAGCACAGCGGCAGGGTCATGAAACCGATGACCTGGGCCCAGTCGGATTCGGGCGCCAGATAGTTGGACAGTAGCCAGCCCGCGCCCATGCCGCCGAACAGCAGGCCGCCCCATGTCGCCAGGGTCCGCAGGGCTCCCGGTTGCGTCATTCGTCAACTGCCTCACGTGCCAGTCAGGCAGACGAGTCTAGAGCCATCGCCTTGAGCTTTTCTTAAGCCGCCGCGCCGACATGGACGCCGGCGCCCCTCAAGAGCATGATCTTGTTCAAGAGCTTGACGCAGGCATAGACGGCGCTGATCGAGGGCGCCGGGATTTCCGTCAGGCGGCCGAGTTCGAGCACCGCGCCCATCAGGGCCTCGACCTCCAGCGAGCGGCCCAGTTCCACGTCCTGCAGCATGGAGGTCTTGTGGGCGCCTACGCTTTCGGCGCCCTCGATTCGCTTTTCGATGGTGTGGCGGAAGGTGATGCCGAGCTTTTCGGCGATCGCTTGGGATTCCCGCATCATGGTCGCGGCCAGTTCCCGGGTGTCCGGGAACTGGCAGATCTCGACCAGGGTGGCGTGGGTCAGGGCGCTGATCGGGTTGAACGAGAGGTTGCCCCAGGCCTTCAGCCAGATTTCGGAACGGATGTCGGGCAGGATGCGCGACCGGAAGCCGGCCTTGACCAGGGCATCGTAAAGCCGCTGCACGCGCTCGCTTTCCGATCCGTCGAGCTCGCCGATCGGGAAGCGGTCGCCCTCGACGTGGTGGATCACGCCCGGCTCGGGGACGTCCGCCGCCGGATAGACGACACAGCCGATGATGCGGGCGCCGTCGATGTTCTTGGTCAGCACGCCGCTCGGGTCGAGGCTCTTCAGACGGTGGCCGTCGTGCGGGCCGCCGTGCTTGTGGAAGTACCACCAGGGAATGCCGTTCTGAACTGTGACGATCATGGTCTCGGGGGCCATGAGCGCGGGAATCTCCCGCGCCACCTGGTCCAGGTAGTGGGCCTTGAGGGCCAGGACGACCAAGTCCTGCGGGCCGGCCTCGGCCGGCTTGTCGGTTGCCTTGACGATGTCGGCAACCGCTTCTGTGCCGTCTTCCCAGAGCAATTTGAGACCGCGTTTGCGGATCGCAGCCAAATGCGCGCCCTGGTCGATCACGGTGACCTGTTCGCCGGCCAGGGCGAATTTGGCCGCCATAAGGCCGCCGATCGCACCGGCCCCCACGACGCAAATCTTCATGGTTCACTCCCGGTTGTCACTGCACGAAGCTGTTGCCGAGCGTGCCGATGCCCTCGATTGTAACCTCGACGCTGTTGCTCGGCTCCTTCATGGAGCCGACGCCGAGCGAGGTGCCGCAGGCAATGACATCGCCCGGTAGCAGGGTCATGTCTTGGGATATCCGACTGACCAGCCGCGCCGGCGGGCAGATCATGTCGCTGACCGGGTAGTTCTGCCGCTCGTCGCCGTTCAGCACGGTCTTGACGCGCAGGCCCGCCGGGTCGAGGCCGGTCGCGATAGCCGGCCCGAAGACGCCAAATCCGTCGAAGCTCTTGGCCCGCGTCCACTGGGCGAAGGTCGGATCCTTGTTGAGCAGGTCGACGGCGGTCACGTCGTTGATGCAGGTGTAGCCGAAGATGTGGTCGGCCGCCGCGGTCTCGGCGACGGCGCGGCAGGTACGCCCGATGACGATGCCGAGCTCGCCCTCGTAGACCACTCGCCCGCTGTAGGATTTGGGTCGCCGGATGGTTTCGCCCGGGCCCAGGAAGCAGCTGTTGGCCTTGAGGAAATAGAGCGGCTCCTCGGGCGGGCTCAGCTCCAGCTTCTTGGCCAGGGCGTGAAAGTTGTTCCACAGCGCGACCATCTTGCTGGGCAGGCACGGCATCAACAGCTTGAGCGTCTTGAGCGCCACGGTTTCCGGCGTCGCTACCGGATCGGCAAACATGTCGCCGTCATGGACCGCGACGGCATCGCCCTCGAGGGTTCCGAAACCGGTTTGTCCGGCGCGTTCGAAACGGATCCAGAGTGCCATGTGTCTTGCCCCGCTCGCTGGAAGGCGGACCGTCCCGCCGGCCCGATTCTGCGCCAGGCCCTTGCCTCGTTCAACCCCGATGACGGACGGCACTAGGCCGGGCCGGACGGACGGGTCATAATCCGCCCGTCCTTGGTCAAAGAGGAGGTGTTGTGACCGACCGTTATTTCAACGACTTCGAAGCCGGCCAACGCTTTGTCAGTCGTGGCGTGACGGTGACCGAAGCGCAGATTATTGATTTTGCCCTGGCCTACGATCCGCAGCCCTTCCACCTCGACCGGACGGCGGCCGAAGCTTCGCCCTATGGCGGCTTGATCGCCAGCGGTTTCCACACGCTCGCGCTGGCCTTCCGCATGTTCTATCAGGAGAAGGTGATCAATGCCTGCTCGATGGGCTCGCCCGGCATGTCCGAGCTTCGCTGGCTGGGGCCGGTGCGGCCGGGCGACACGCTGCGGACCGAGGCGGAGGTCACGGCCACACGCGCGTCGCGCTCAAAGCCGGACCGGGGCAGCGTCGAAATGGCATTTTCGGTCAGGAACCAGCTTGACGAGGTTGTCATGACCTTTCGCACCACCATCATACTGGCCCAGCGGCCGGAGTCCTGACAGCCGCCGGGATGGCTTCTCTAACCATCAAGCAAAGTTTGACTCTGCCGGCAAAATTACAAGATTAACGGGGCGTCGCGACCAGCGGCGCTGCTGACAAACATCACTGAAAGTCCATCGCATGCGTTATCTGATCGTCGCCGGTATTGTCGTCCTCCTTGGTTTGGCCGGCGCTTTCATGTTCGGCTATTTCGAACCCAGCGGACACACCGACTACGCCTTGCAGAAACAGCTCCACGGCGAGCCGGCCAACCGGGGCATCATTTGGCACGCCATCCCGGTGGACGAAGCCTATAACTCGGTCGCCCGCCAGAGGACGCCCTACCGGAGCGATATCACCAAGGCATCGCGTGACGAGGCGGACTACCTGAGCTCGCTTTTCGCCCTGACCGATGCGGCCTTGGCGGAGCGGGTCGCGATCCAGCTCGAACTGCAATCCGGCGAGCCGGCGGAGTCCGAAAAGTCCAACTATGACGACATCCTCGCGGGCATCCTGGCGCTGAAAACGCCTGGACATCTGGTGCCGGTCGAGGCGTTGATCTTTGAGGCGATCAGCGAGCAGCGCGCCTATCTAGATGCGTGGCGCGAGTCGGGGCGGCGGCTGTTCTTCGATCGGAGCGCCGCCATGGTGGAAAGCTCGCATGAAAAGCTGACCGGCGCCTACGAAAGGCTGATGGAGATCTACGGCGACGAGGAGCCGCACAACAAGCAGGCCCTTTTCGACCACCTCCACGCGCTCGACTTCATCTGAGCAGCGCGGCCGGCAGCGATGCATGTGAAACGACAAAGGTCACATTGACGCACTGCAGCATGATGCCTAGTATCGCCCGCCGCGTCACCCGTCGCCTTTTCGCGATCTCCATTATAGTTGTCGAGGAGGAACCCGTCCGATGACCGCCCCCGGACCGCGCCAGCCGAAGATCCGGCCGCGCGATACGCGGTTTTCCTCCGGCCCCTGCGCCAAACGTCCCGGCTGGAGCCTCGAGGCCCTGGAACGGGCTTGCCTGGGTCGTTCACACCGGTCGGCCGAAGGCCGGGGCAAGCTGGGCGAGGTGATCGAACGCTCGCGCCGCGTGCTCGGTTTGCCGGCGGACCATCGCCTGGCCATCGTGCCGGCCTCGGATACGGGTGCGGTCGAGATGGCGCTGTGGTCCCTGCTCGGTGCGAGCGGGATCGACATTCTGGCCTGGGAGTCATTCGGCCGGGGCTGGTTGAGCGACATTACAGAGGAACTGAAGCTCGACGACGTTCGCATTCTGGAAGCCGACTATGGCGCTTTGCCCGATCTCGATCAGGTCGATCGGGATCGCGACGTGGTCTTCACCTGGAACGGCACCACGTCGGGCGTCCGCGTGCCGGACGGCGACTGGATCTCGGAGCGGCGTACGGGCCTGACGATCTGTGACGCCACTTCGGCGGTCTTCGCAATGGACCTGCCATGGGACAAGCTCGACGTGGTCACCTGGTCCTGGCAGAAGGTGCTGGGCGGCGAGGCCGCGCACGGCATGCTGGCGCTCTCGCCTCGCGCGGTCGAGCGTCTGGAGAGCTATCGGCCGCCTTGGCCGCTGCCCAAGATCTTTCGCATGACCAAGGCCGGCAAATTGAACGAGGCCCTGTTCAAGGGCGCCACGATCAACACGCCATCAATGCTCTGCGTCGAGGACATTCTGGACGCCCTTGCCTGGGCCGAGGAGATCGGCGGGATTGCGGCTTTGATTGCTTGTGCGGAGGGCAACCTGGCGGCGGTCGGCCGCTGGGTCGAGGCCAGCGATTGGGCCGGGTTCCTGGCGCAAGACCCGGCGACCCGCTCGTGCACCTCGATCTGCCTCAAGATTGTCGACCCCTGGTTCCAGGGCCTCGAAGCCGCCGAACAGGCCGCGGTCGCCAAGGCCCTGGTTGCGCGGGTAGCCGAGGCCGGCGCTGGCCTGGATCTGGGCGCCTATCGCGACGCACCGCCCGGCCTGCGGATCTGGGGCGGTGCGACCGTGGCTCAAGACGACATCGAGGCGTTGCTGCCCTGGCTCGATTGGGCCTACTCGCGACTCAAGGCCGAGCAGGCCGCTGTCGCATGAGGATACGCTAATGCCCAAAGTCGTTATTTCCGACGCGATGAGCCCGCTCGCCGCCGACATCCTCCGCGAACGGGAGATCGAGGTAGAGGTCGCCACCGACTTGGCCCCGGCGGCATTGGCTGCAAGGATGGCCGACTGCGACGGCCTTGTTGTGCGCTCGGCGACCAAGGTCACCGCCGAACTGATGGATGCCGCCAAGCAGCTCAAGGCGATCGGCCGGGCGGGCATCGGCGTTGATAACGTCGACCTGGCGGCCGCGACCAAACGCGGCATCGTGGTGATGAATACGCCGGACGGCAATTCCATCACCACCGCCGAGCACGCCATCGCCCTCCTGATGGCTCTGGCGCGGCGCATCCCGGAGGCCGACCGTTCGACCCAATCCGGCAAATGGGAGAAATCCCGTTTCATGGGTGTCGAGCTTACCGGCAAAACACTGGGGGTGATCGGATGCGGCAACATCGGCGCCATCATGGCCAACCGGGCGCTCGGCATGAAGATGCGGGTGATCGCCTACGATCCCTACCTTTCGCCCGACCGCGCCCTCGATCTAGGTGTGGAAAAGGTCTCGCTGGACGATCTGCTGGCGCGGTCGGATTTCATCTCCCTGCACGTGCCGCTGACGGAAGAGACCAAGGGCATGATCGACGCGGCCGCTTTGGCGAAGACCAAGCAGGGTGTGCGGATTGTCAACAGCGCACGCGGCGGCTTGGTGGTCGAAGAAGACCTCAAGGCGGCGCTTGAGTCGGGCCACGTGGCAGGCGCCGCGCTCGACGTCTTCGAAGAGGAACCGGCGCGTGAAAACGTCCTGTTCGGCACCGAGAACCTGGTGGCGACGCCGCACCTGGGTGCCTCGACCAGCGAAGCGCAGGAAAAGGTCGCCGTGCAGGTTGCCGAGCAGATGGCCGACTTCCTCTTGACCGGTGCCGTGACCAACGCGCTCAACATGCCGTCGCTGACCGCCGAGGAGGCAACGCGTCTGAAGCCCTATATGGAACTGGCCGAGCAGCTCGGCTCTTTCGCGGGACAGCTGACGCGCACCGGTTTGAAAGGTGTGTCGATCGAGTACGAGGGACAGGTGGCAAAGCTGAACACCCGGCCCTTGACCCAGGTCGCTCTGGCCAGCCTGCTGGCGCCGATACTGGACTCCGTGAACATGATCAACGCGCCGGTGATCGCCCGGGAGCGCGATATCTCCCTGCGTGAAATTAAGCACGAGCGCGATTGCGACTATCAAACCCTGATACGTCTCACTGTGCAGACCGAACGCCAGGAGCGGTCGATCGCCGGCACGCTGTTTGGCGGCACCAAGCCGCGCCTGGTCGAGATAAAGGGAATCCCGATCGAGGCGGAGCTGGCCCCGCATATGCTCTACATCACCAACGCGGACAAGCCGGGCTTGATCGGCGCCTTGGGGACGACCCTGGGTGACGCCGGGGTCAACATCGCGACCTTCCATTTGGGTCGGGCCGCTGCCGGTTCCGACGCGATAGCGCTGATCGAGCTGGACGAACCGATCGCGAAGGAAGTGCTGACCAAGGTTCGCGCCTTGCCGTACATCAAGCGGGCCATGCCACTCAGATTCTAGTGAAGCTCACCATGCAACGGGTCGGCCTGGCGATACTGCTGGCGGCGGCCGGCCTGTGGCCGTGCCGTGCCGGCGCCGGTCAGCTCGACCGGCTCGGCATCCGGGTCGTGGAAAGCCCCGGCGTCGCGTTCGCGCCGCGGACCGCCGGGGCGCTCAGCCGGCCGGCCGGCGCGCTGCCGGACGGCCGCCCGGGTCTCGGCGTGGGCGAACTCGCGATTGCCTGGCTGACCGGCCCGACGACGCGCTACGGCCATGGCGTGTTGGGCGATGCGGTCGAGGCCGGAGGCCTTCTGGTAATCGCCAAGGACGGTCGTCGCTTCGACCTGACCCTGCCTGACGATTCTGTCTTCGAGGACCTCGAGCCGCGCCTCGCCGACCTCGACGGGGATGGCTGCGACGAGGTCGTGGTGGTGCGCTCCTATGTAGCGGCGGGCGCGGCGCTGGCGGTGCTGGGCGTGGTCGGCGACGCCCTCCGCCTGCGCGCCGAGACGCCGCCGATCGGCCGACCCTATCGCTGGCTCAACCCTCTGGGCGCCGGCGATTTTGACGGCGACGGTCGGATCGAGCTGGCCTATGTCGAGACGCCGCACATCGGCGGTATCCTGCGCATCTGGCGACTGGAGGGCGGCCGCCTGGTCGAGTTGGGATCGCTCGGCGGCTTTTCCAATCACGCCATCGGCTCGCGGACGCTTGGGCTCTCGGCATTGCTCGACCTGGACGGCGACGGCAGTGTCGAGCTGATTTTGCCTGATGCAGGACGCCGGCGCCTGCGGCTGATCAGCTTTGCAGGCGGCGCGTTCCGCGAGCTCGGCCGGCTCGATCACCAGCAGCCGATCACCGGCGTTTTCGAGATCACCGACCGCGACGGCAACGGCCGGGCCGATGTCGCCTATCGCCTGGCCGACGGCACCCTGATTCAGCTGCTGCGTTGATCCGCCGCCACGCCGTGCGCCAGAACGGCCATGCGCTGGACCGCGAGGATCGACAGCACGACGGCGCCGGTGAAGACGTAGATGCCGGCGTGAATGGCCACTTCGCTGATCAAGGACGCCTGAATCGCGACCACCAGCAGCGCGACCACGAAGACGTCGAGCATCGACCAGCGACCGAGCTGCTCGATCCAGGTGAGCGAACGACCGAGCGCCCGGCTGCCGGCGTCGATCCGATACCAGAGGTGCAGTGCTAGGGCGAGCTTGATCAGCGGGAAAGCGACCGAAAAGACGACGATCACGGCACATAGGAAATAGTCGCCGTGGCGCAGCAACTCGGCGGCGCCTTGCAGGATCGAGACCCGTTCCGACAGGAACCACAGCTTCTTGACGGTCATGATCGGCAGAACCCAGCCGATCGCCAGCAGGACGCCGGCGGTCAAGAGCAGCCAGCCGAGCAGACGGTCCGGGCCCTGCACGGTTGCCGCCAGGGAGTTGGGATGGGTCGACGACATCGGGCCACTTTATACCAAAGGTCATCTTCAGTGACCTTTGGTATTGTTCGTATTCACCCTCTGCCAGTCATGGCCGAGTCGCTTGCCGTGGGCGGCCAAAACGGCTATTTCCCTGGGCGGCCTCCAGGCCGCAGCGCGGCCGGAAAGCGGCCCGGTTTTCCCCTTGAAAGGCGCCTTCGTCAAATGAGCAAATTCGGTAAGAAGGCCCTTCTGCCCGCGGGTCTCCAGGATATCCTGGCGCCCGCTGCCGCCTTTGAGGCGGAGGTCGTGGAGCGGCTGATCGGCGGCTTCGCGGCCCAGGGCTACGACCGGGTCAAGCCGCCGCTCATGGAGTTTGAGGAAACTCTGCTGGCCGGCGCCGGGGCCGCTGTGGCGCAACAGACCTTCCGCCTGATGGATCCGGTCAGCCAGCGCATGATGGGCCTGAGGGCCGACATCACGCCACAAGTGGCACGGATTGCCGCCACGCGCCTGGAGCGGGCCCCCAGGCCCTTGCGGCTCTGTTATGGCGGTCAGGTTCTGCGCGTCAAGGGCAGCCAGATGCGCAGTGTCCGGCAGTTTGGCCAAGTCGGTGCGGAGTTGATCGGCACGCTCCAGGAAGCGGCCGACGCCGAGGTCGTGCTGCTGGCCGCCGAAGCTCTGGAGGCGTTGGGCGTGGCCGGGTTGTCGGTCGACCTCGGCCTACCGCCGTTGGTTGCCCGACTGATCGCCGATCTGGCTTTAGAACCGGGCACGGTTGCAGCTCTGCGCCAGGCGCTCGACCGCAAGGACGCGGCCGCGGTAAAGAGTCTGGCCGGCGGTCGGGCGTCGCTTTTCCAGGCCCTCTTGAATGCCGCCGGGCCGGCGGACACGGGGCTCGAGACGCTGTCCCGGCTGAAGCTACCGAAAGCGGCAGCGGCGGAAGTCGACGGCTTGGCACATGTTATCGGCCGGATCCGCAAGTCGGCGCCAAAGCTGACCATGACCATCGATCCGGTCGAGCACCGCGGCTTCGAGTACCACACCGGCATCAGCTTCACGGTCTTCGCCCATGGCGTTCGTGGCGAACTGGGCCGCGGCGGCCGCTATCTCGCGGCTCTGCCCGACGGCGGACAGGAGCCGGCGACCGGCTTCACGCTCTACATGGATACCGTCTTGCGCGCTCTGCCTGAAGCCGAGACCCAGGCCAAGCTGTACCTGCCACCCGACACCGACCCGGCACGCGGGCGAGACTTGCGCGCCGCCGGCTGGGTCACACTGGCCGGTCTGGACGATCGTGCCGACCCGGAAACCGAGGCGCGCCGGCTGGGCTGCAGTCACCGCCTGAACGGCGATCAGATCGAGGAAGTTTAGAGCGATGGCAAACGTCATTGTGGTCGGCTCCCAATGGGGCGACGAGGGCAAGGGCAAGATCGTCGACTGGCTGTCGCTGCGCGCCGACGTGGTGGTGCGCTTCCAGGGCGGTCACAACGCCGGCCACACGCTGGTGGTCGACGGCGTCACCTACAAGCTGTCACTGGTGCCGTCCGGCGTGGTTCGGGCCGGGACGCTGTCCATCATCGGCAATGGCGTCGTGGTCGATCCCTGGGCGCTGATCGACGAGATCACGCGGCTGCGCGGGCAGGGACTGGAAATCACACCCGAGAGCTTGAAGATCGCCGACAATGCCGCCCTGATCCTGCCGCTGCACGGCGCCGTCGATCGTGCCCGCGAGGCTGCGCGCGGCAAATCGGCGCTTGGCACCACCGGTCGGGGCATCGGCCCGGCCTACGAGGACAAGGTTGGACGGCGTGCGGTGCGGCTATGCGATCTGGCCGATCCGGCGGCATTGGGCCAACGGGTCGATGACCTGCTGCTTCATCACAACGCCCTGTTGCGCGGCCTGGACCAGCCTGAGTTCGAACGCGCGGAGCTGATCCATCAGCTGGAAGAGGTTGCGCCCAAGGTGCTGCCGTTCGCGGACCGGGTGTGGCAACGTTTGGACGAGGCGCGACGCGCCGGCAAGCGGATCCTGTTCGAGGGCGCGCAGGGCGCCATGCTGGATGTCGACCACGGCACCTATCCCTTTGTCACCTCGTCCAACACCGTGGCCGGTCAGGCCGCCGCGGGGGCCGGCGTGGCCAGCTCGGCGCTCAACTATGTGCTTGGCATCACCAAGGCCTACACCACCCGCGTCGGCAGTGGGCCCTTTCCGACCGAGCTCGAGGATGAGGTCGGCCGCACCCTGGGCGAGCGCGGCCGGGAGTTCGGCGTGGTCACAGGCCGCAAGCGCCGGTGCGGCTGGTTCGACGCCGTCATGGTTCGCCAGGCGATCAAGATCGGCGGCATCGACGGGATCGCGCTCACCAAGCTGGACGTGCTGGACGGCCTTTCGGAACTGAAGGTCTGCATCGGCTACCGGCTCGGTGACCAGACGATCGACTATCTGCCGGCTCTCGGCCTGCTCCAGGCCCAGGCCGTGCCGATCTACGAGTCCCTGGAGGGCTGGCAGGACAGCACCGCCGGCGCTCGTTCCTGGGCCGAGCTGCCGGCGACCGCGGTCAAGTACATCCGGCGTATCGAGGAGCTGATCCAGGCACCGGTCGCCCTGCTGTCGACCAGCCCGGAACGGGACGACACCATCCTGGTGCGCGATCCCTTCGCCGGCTGATCGATAGTGCCCGACGGCCGTTCGGGGCCGTCGGGGCGGCC
Source organism: Kiloniellales bacterium (assembly GCA_041617155.1). Lineage (GTDB taxonomy): Bacteria > Pseudomonadota > Alphaproteobacteria > Kiloniellales > JAKSDN01 > CAMYKD01. Next base: position 86 of record JBFJPL010000098.1, on the reverse strand, counting down.
GATTAACCCGCATTTCTCATACTGGCCATGGCCTGCGTCGCGTTCAGGCGGCGTGCTCGGCTAGGAGAAGGCCGAAAAGCGGTGCC
>JBFJPL010000097.1:0-15207 GCA_041617155.1 Kiloniellales bacterium | reverse complement strand
CGGGTCTCAACGAAGGGAAGCTCATGTCCGTCGCACACTGGAGTCCGAACTTGAGCGTGGGCGTTGAGGAGCTGGATTCCGACCACCAAGAACTCATCGACGTGTTGAATCAACTCGATGTCCAAGTCGGGCGTGCGGCGGGACACGACAAGATAGCCCAGACCCTCGACGAGCTCATCTCGCGCACCGGGGCACACTTTCGGCGCGAAGAGGAAATCATGGCGCGGGAGAATTATCCGGACGCCGAGCACCACGCCATGGTCCACCAGGCGCTCAGAGAGGAAATCGAGGCGTTCCGGAAGGAATTTGCCGCTGGTATGGAGATCGGACCGGAGATCACCGAATTCATCAAGCGGTGGCTGATCAGCCACATCATGGAAAGCGACAAGCACTTGGGTGGTTATCTAGTGGGCCGGAGGGCTGGTTGATCAAGCAAGAATCGGGGACGGTCTCGCACTATTGAATGCCTATCGTGCCGGCGCGCGGTTGGCCGCGGTCGCGGCCACATTTCCTGAATGCCATACCTCGATTACGCCATGTCTCCAGATCTCCGAATTCTCAAAATTCAAAGTCTCTTAACTCATACCAAAGGTCGTTGATAATGACCTTCGGTATTATTCAGGGCGGGCCATTTAAGCCATTTTTAGAACATTTCAGATAAAACCTGCCCTCTAACCGGCTGACGACCGGTGGATCCATCGCCAGTTACAACCGGGAATGGACGATGAAGTCTCTGCGTATTTTTGCGGGCGGCGCGGCAGTCTACGTCGTGCTCGCCATTTCAGCCGCGGCCTGGGCCGCCGGCCCTCATGAAGTGCCGATCCGAGAGTTCGCCGAAAGCACCGTCAAGGCTTGGGTCAGCGATCCGATCGTCATCAAGGCAATCAGGGATCAGAACAAACGGCACGCCAACCTGAGCCAAGGTGACATCGACGCCATGGACAAGAAATGGCGCGCCGAGACCTCGGCGACCTATCGACCGATGATCAAGCGGACGCTGGCAAACAATCTTTCGCGCTTTCTGGCGCAGGTCAGCAAAGAACAGCACGGCGTGGTCACGGAAGTCTTCATCATGGACAATCGTGGCCTGAACGTTGGCCAAAATGCCGTCACATCCGACTTTTGGCAGGGCGACGAGGCCAAGTGGAAGAAGACCTACTTGGTCGGTCCGAATGCCATCCTGATCGACGAAGTTGAACTGGACGAGTCGACGCAGACGTTTCAGTCGCAGCTGAGCATGTCGATCACCGATCAGGCGACCGGCAAGGTAATCGGTGCCATAACGGTGGGGATCGATGTCGAGGCGATCGTATGGGCGAATCTCGAGTCCCTGTCTCGATAGCGTGTCCGGATCATTAGGGCTCAGCTTGGGAACCATCATCGAGGTTTGGCCCACATCACCCCATCGCATGGACCAAAAGAAAGACCGCTAGAATGGACACGAATGCCGCCGGAGGGACCTTGAAAATTGCCGGCCTATTCTCCGCCATCATCTTGATTCTGGCTGCGTCGCCGGCGGCGGCGCAGTTGCAGACGCAGCCGCAGAACCACCGGTCGTTCACTCTGGCCGAGCGTCAATTGCTGCTGATCGAGAGGATGACCAACAGCGCCTTGCTTGCGGCTCTTGGCATCGACGCGTCGCCTCGCTTGAGTTCGATCCATTGGTCGCGGAACCGCTTCGATCGAATGCAAAGGGACCTTCGCGAAGGAGACCCCTATGTCGGCCTGAGCCCCACGACGGAGCCGGATATACTCGAACCGCTGGGCCGTGCCGACTTGCAATGGCGGCAGTACGACGTGATCTTTGGCGAGATCGTCACGTCGAAGCGCGCTACAAAGGCGCAGATACAAGCGTTGACGACAAGCCATGCGAATACGATCGAAGCCTTGAGGCAAGTGGTCAAGTCCTACGAGTATTTTGTCTATGGCGGCGCCCATCATTCAATTCTGTCGTCCACGATCAATGGGACGGGACAGCTGCGCGCGAGCACACAGCTTGTGCTGCGCGGCCTCATGATGGCCGCCTATAGCGACTACGCAACGCCGGACAGAGAACGGCTGGCCCAATCGACGAGGGAGTTCGACCAGACGATAAACGGACTGATCCATGGCGATATCGAACGTCGTCTGCTGCCCGCCGCCACGCCGGAAATACGAGCGGAACTGATGAAAGTCCACCTGATGTGGAAAGATGTCCGGCCGATCCTGCAATCGGCGGCCGCCGGCCAAGCCGTCACGAAGGACCAGATCGCCACCGTCGCGAAGACCGCGAACGATATGGCCGTGCCCTTGACGCTGGTGCTGATCATGTATCTGAGCGTTTGACGGCCGAGATCGTGGGTGGCGGTGCCGCTGCCACTTCGGAATCCGTGGACATGGCTCGGGGGCAAGCCTGCATTGTCGGTTTGTTGGATTGGGGTCGGCGACTGTGGTGCCAGCACCACGGCGCAGCGCGCGCCTGACTGGCGGACAAAATCGTCCCGGTGAAATTGGCCAATATCAATGACCTTTGGTACAACGGCGCCCCATGTGCAAGGCCTTGACCGAGGAGACCGAGACCGAGGCGGCAGAGCCGGACGCCCCGGGCGCGCTGCCCAAGGGCTCCAAGAACTACGTGACGCCGAACGGCCTGCGTCTGCTGCGCGACGAGCTGGACCACTTGCGCCGGGTCGAGCGCCCCAAGGTGGTCGAGGTGGTGGCCTGGGCCGCGGGCAACGGCGACCGCTCGGAGAACGGCGACTACATCTACGGCAAGAAGCGCCTGCGCGAGATCGATCGCCGCCTGCGCTTTCTGATAAAGCGTATCGAGAGCGCCGAGGTGGTCGACCCGGCGCGCCAGAAAAACCGCGACCGTGTGTTCTTCGGCGCCACCGTCACCTATGTCGACGCCGACGGCGGTTTGGATGACGAGGCGTGCACCCTGCGCATCGTCGGCATCGACGAGGCCAGCGCCGCGCGCGGCGAGGTCAGCTGGGTCTCGCCCATCGCCCGCTCTTTGATGAAGGCCGAGGAAGGCGACGTGGTCACGCTAAAAACCCCCAATGGCGCGCGGCGCATCGAGGTGGTGAAGATCGAGTATGAGGAGGGGTGAGGGAGGTGATTGGGTGCCGATCTTGTCTCGAAACATTTTACAGTCTGCCGGGGGTTTTGTGAGGTCCGCCTCAACTACGGGTCGAGCAAACTGTCAGCAGGGGCAACGGTAAGAATCTTTGCAGACGGGACTTGACCCCTATCCTCAAATCGAAGAGCTATTTCCGGGCAACAAGCAATTTTACGCCGTTTGGCCCGACACGCTCGGCATGCCGCCTATCGCGGGCCATGAGCGCCGTGTCACCGGCACGATAGGTTTTCTCCCCGTCGTCCGTCGCGAGCGTCAACTCGCCGGAGAGCACGAAGAGGGCGCAGTCGTAGACGTGGGCATGGGTCTCGTTGACGGTATCGGCGGCCCAATCGACCAGGGCCGGGTCTTGATAGCCGTCGCGCTCGGCATGTTCGCGAAACGCCCGTTCATCCATCGGCACACTCCTTCAAGGCGGGACATTCGCGCAGCGGCGCCGCCCCGGTGTACGGATTGTGCCGGAAAGGTATTACCAGGGCGACCTCCGGTCAAACGCCCGTTCGCCCGGTTCGGTGGGCCGCTTTCCATGACTCAGCCCTTGCCGGTCCTTCAGTGAAACGAGATGCTGGCGGGATGAGCAAGCTGCCCGCCAAACGCGCCATGAACCTCGAATTGACGAGCGAACGTCTGCTGCTTCGGCCGCTCACGGAATCCGACCTGGATGTCTCGGTCGAAATACTCACCGACCCGGCGGTGATGAAGTACGTCGGCGAGCCCTACAACCGGGACCGGGTCGTCCGGGAGCTGCCGACCGTCATGAAGCGCAGCGCCGGCGGGGCGATCGGCATCTGGTGCGTGATCGAGCGCGCGACCGGGGAAAAGCTCGGCACGGCCGTGCTGCTGCCCCTGCCCATTGAGCAGGTCGATACCGACTGGGACCTGGTGACCGGCGACGGCCTGCCCGATTGCGAGATCGAGATCGGCTACATCCTTAAGCCATCGGCCTGGGGCCGGGGCTACGCGACCGAGGCCTGCAAGCGCCTCCTGCGGTTCGCGTTCGAGAAGACGCCGCTGGAGCAAGTCGTTGCGGTCGCCGACCCGGCCAGCGCGGCCTCGCAGAAGGTGCTCACGAAAAGCGGCCTGACCGCTGAGGGAACCCGCCGCGCCTACGCCGCCCAATGTCCCGGCTTCCGCATCACCCGCGCGCAATGGCTGGCCCGCAACCGAGGGAACGGCTAACGGCGCTTGGCGGCATTTGGCAGAAATTGCACGGCTCCGCCCTTCAAGCCTTAAGCGGAAACGGGGTGTTCGCTAGATAAGTAAACTGTCATCCGATATCTGCAGTGAATATCTCTTTTCCGACCACGCCTCAGCCACTGCGCAAGCAAGAGATCTCAACCCACCGCGAATTCCCGCGCAGCGTCCTTGAGCCAGAGCCAAAGGTACTCGGCGAAGCCGCGGTCCAGGACGATGTCGACGGCGGCCGGCTCGCCGCGCGGGATCAACAGCACCGCGAGGCGCGCCAGGCGGGTCTGGGCGCAGTCGCCCGGGGCAAAGCGACGCGGGTGGAGGTCGAGGCTGGTGCCGGTCCGGAGCAGGTCGCGGGCGCGGGGGCCCGAGAGAGAAATGAGCGCGCGGCCGTGGCCGACGCGGACGTGGCTGACGCCGGCGCCGCGCAAGGCTTCCGCCGCCTCGTTTTCCTCGGCCGCCGGGCAGAGCGCCAGCCATTCACGCGGGCCGAGCCAGGCGAGGGTCCGGCCGTCGGCCTCGGCCGCCTTGTTGACCGCCGGCGGGGCAACGCCGAAGGCGGCGGAGACCGCCTCCTCGAACGCCGGGTCGTCGGCCCGGCCGTGCAGCACGAACTTGGCGCAGAGCGAGCGGTCCTCGAGCACCACGTTGCCGGACGAGGTCTGCCATCGGGGCTCGCCGAGGTGATCGAGCGGCGAGATCGGCGGGGCGGGCTCAGCCATGAAGGCGCTCCCCCTCGGGATCGTAGAACAGCGGCCGGACGACCTCGGCGCGCACCACCTTGCCGGCCAGGGGCAGCGCGACCTTCTGGCCGATCAGGGAACGGCCGTCCTTGACCAGGGCCAGGGCGATCGAGCGACCGAGGGTCGGGCTGAAAGTGCTCGAGGTGACGTTGCCGGCGATCGGCATGGGCGGCTTGGGCCTGAGCTCGCCGGCGACGTTGGCACCGGGCGGCAGCACCTCGGCCGGGTCCTCGGTCAAGAGGCCGACCAACTGGCGCCGGCCGGCTCCAGCCACGAAACTGCGGCTAAGCGAACGCTTGCCGATGAAGTCGGCCTTCTTCCGGCTGACGATCCAGTCCATGCCCAGGTCGTGGGGCGTGATCGAGCCGTCGGTGTCGACGCCGTCGACGATGTAGCCCTTCTCGGCGCGCAGGGTGAGCAGCGCCTCAAGGCCGAAGGGCGTGATGCCCTCTGGCTCGCCCGCCACCATCAGCGCCAGCCAGAGCGCGAGGCCGTGGCCGGCGGGCACGTTGATCTCGTAGCTGAGCTCGCCGGTGAAGGAGACCCGGAAGACCCGCGCCGGGATGCCGGCGACCCGGCCCTCGGCGACCGCCATGTGCGGCAGGGACTCGGCGCCGATGTCGAAGTCGGGCTCGAGCTTGGCCAGCACCTGGCGCGCCCGGGGCCCGGCCAGCGCGATGCTGGCCCATTCGGTGGTGACCGAGGTGAGATCGACCGCGAAATGCGGCCACTCGCACTGCAGCCATTCCTCGAGCCAGTCGAACACGCGGCCCGCGCCGCCCGAGGTCGTGCTCATGAGGTAGTGCCGCTCGCCCAGGCGCGCGGTCACGCCGTCGTCGAACACCATGCCGTCCTCGCCCAGCATCAGGCCGTAGCGGCAGCGTTCGACCGCAAGCGACCCCCAGGCGTTGGTGTAGACCCAGTCGAGTAGCTTGAGGCTGTCCGGGCCCTGGATGTCGATCTTGCCCAGGGTCGAGGAATCGGTGATGCCGACCGCGTTGCGCACGGCCAGGCACTCCCGGCTGACCGCCGCCGCCATGTCCTCGCCGTTCTCGCGATAGTAGCGCGGGCGGCGCCAGTCGCCGGTCGGCTCGAAGACCGCGCCCCGGGCCTGGTGCCACGGGAAGATCGGGGTCTTGCGCTCGGGCAGGAACAGCGGGCCCACGTCGGGTCCGGCGATCGCTCCGAAGGTGACCGGCGTATAGGGCGGCCGGAAGGTCGTGGTGCCGACCGCCGGGATTGCCTCGCCGCGGACCCGGGCCAGGATCGCCAGGGCGTTGACGTTGCCGGTCTTCCCCTGGTCGGTGCCCATGCCGGCCGTGGTGTAGCGCTTGGTGTGCTCGACCGAGACGAAGCCCTCGCGCGCCGCCAGCGCGATGTCGGCGGCGGTCACATCGTTGTGGAAATCCACGAAGCACTTGGCCGCGCGCCGCGCGACCGGTAGCTGCCAGCAGGCGAGCGGCGCCGGATCGGGAGAGGGCGAGGCCGCGGGCGTGGGCGGCGGCTTGCCGTCGCCGAAGCCGCTCTCGGCGGCGGCCCCGGTGCCGGCGGCGAAGCCCTCGGCGAGACAGTCGGCCAGGGCGAAGCTGCCCTTGGCGGCGCCGGCCGAGCGTAGGGGCTGGCGCGCGCGCTCCGGCACGAAGCAGGCTAGCTCGTCGTCGAAGCCGAGGCGGCCGCCCGATTGGGAGAAGAGGTGGACCGCCGGGTTCCAGCCGCCGGAGTTGGCCAAGAAGTCGCAGGTGATGAAGCGGTGGCGGCCGGTGATCTCGCGGCCGTCGGGCGAGACCGGCGCAACCTCGACGCCTTGGATCCGCTTGCGGCCGTGGGTCGCGACCACCGCGTGGCCGGCCAAGTGCTCGACGCCGCCGGCCTCGAGCGCCTCGGACCACGCGCCCTTCGGGGCCGGGCGCGGATCGACCAGCGCGGTGACGGCGACGCCGCCGGCGTTCAGCTCGAGCGCGGCGCGGTAGGCGCCGTCGTTGTTGGCGAAGACCACCGCCATCCGGCCCGGCCGGGCGGCGAAGCGCTTGAGGTAGCTCCGAGCGGCGCCGGCCAGCATGATGCCGGGCCTGTCGTTGTCGGCGAACACCAGCGGGCGCTCGATCGCCCCGGTCGCCAGCACGACCTGCCGGGCGCGGACTTTCCACAGGCGCTCGCGCGGCAGGTGAGCCGGAGCGTCGGCGCCCAGGTGGTCGGTCGCCCGCTCGACCGCGGTCAGGTAGTTGTGGTCGTGGTAGCCGAACAGCGTGGTGCGGGGCAGCAGCGTGACCTCGGCCATGGAATCCAGCTCGGCGGCCGCTTCGGCGACCCAGTCGAGCGCCGGGCGGCCGTCGATCTCGGCCGCCTCGGACAAAAGCGCGCCGCCCGGCTCGCGGTCCTGCTCGCAGAGCAGCACCCGGGCGCCGGCGCGGCCGGCGGCCAGCGCCGCGGCCAGGCCGGCCGGGCCGGCCCCGACGACGGCGACGTCGACGTGCTCCCAGCGGCGCACGTAGCGTTCGGCGTCGGGCTCGCGGGGCGCCTGACCCAGGCCGGCGGCGCGGCGGATGAAGTGCTCGTAGCCCATCCACATGCCGGACGGCCACATGAAAGTCTTGTAGTAAAAGCCGGCCGGCAGCAGGCGCGAGACGAGCCCGGCGGCGGCGCCGAAATCGCGTTCGACCGAGGGCCAGCAGTTGATCGAGCGGGCCGCCATCCCCTCGAAGAGCTCGAGCTGGGTGGCGAGCACGTTGGGCGTCGAGCGCGCGCCGCCGCCGAGCTGGACCAGGGCGTTGGTCTCCTCGACGCCGGCGCTCATGACGCCGCGCGGGCGGTGGTACTTGAAGCTGCGGCCGACCAGGTGGACGCCGCTGGCGAGCAGCGCCGAGGCGAGGGTGTCGCCGGCATAGCCTTCATAGCGCCGGCCGTTGAAGCTGAAGCCGAGCGGCCGGGCGCGGTCAATCCGCCCGCCCTCGGCCAGGCGCCAGCGCCGGGCGCTCACGCCAGGTCCTTCGGCTTGGCCGCGCCCATGGGGTAGACCGCCTTGATCTCATGGCTGACCGTGTCGCGCGCCACGTTAAACCACTGGCGGCAGCCGTAGAAGTGGTGCCAGCGCTCGAACTGCAGGCCCTTCGGGTTGGTGCGGTAGTAGAGGTATCTCGCCCACTGCTCGTCGTCGAGCGCTTGCGGATCCTCCGGCCGGGCGATGTGGGCCTCGCCGGCCGGGCGGAACTCGCTCTCCTCGCGCGGACCGCAATTGGGGCAGTCGATCAGCAGCATGGCCCTCAGTGCCCGACGCCGGCGGCGGCGCTCTCGTCGATCAGGCGGCCGGTCGAGAAGCGCTCGAGGCCGAAGGGCTGGACCAGGGGGTGCGGCGCGTCGTTCGCCAGGGTCGCGGCCATCAGCTCGCCGGCGCCCGGGGTCGCCTTGAAGCCGCCGGTGCCCCAGCCGCAGTTGATATACATGCCGCGGACCGGAAGCGGACCGATCAGCGGACTGGTATCCGGCGAGACGTCGACGATTCCGCCCCAGGTGCGCAGCAGCTTGACCCGACTAAATATCGGAAAAAGCTCGAGCATTTCCGCCACCGCTTGCTCGATGATGCGGAACGAGCCGCGCTGGCCATAGGAGTTGTAGCCGTCCCGCGCCGCCCCGATCACCAGCTCACCCTTGTCCGACTGACTCAAATAGACGCCCAGGAAGGCCGCATTGATCACGGTATCCAGCACCGGCTTCAGGGGCTCCGACACCCAGGCCTGCAGTGGATAGCTTTCGATCGGCAGGCGCAATCCGGCCATGGCGGCGATCACCCCGGAGTGCCCGGCAACCGAGACCGCCACCTTCTTGGCCTCGATCCGCCCACGGGTCGTCTCGACCGCCCGGATCCGGTTGTTCTTGATATCGAACCCGGTAACCTCGCACTGCTGGACGATGTCGATGCCGCGCCCATCGGCCGCCCGGGCATAGCCCCAGGCCACCGCGTCGTGCCGCGCGCTGCCGCCCCGGCGCTGCACCGCTCCGGCGTTGATCGGGTGGCGGACCTTGCGCGAGTAGTTGGCGATCGGCACCCAGCGCTTGAGCTGCGCCAGGGTCAGCATCTCGGTGTCGATCCCGTTCATGCGCATGGCATGGACCCGGTGCTGGATCGAGTCGATGTCGTGCTGGGTGCTGAGCAGGGAGACCAGGCCGCGCTGACTGAACATCACGTTGTAGTTCAGTTCCTGCGACAGGCTCTCCCACAGCTTGAGGGAATGCTCGTAAAGGAAGGCCGCGTCGTCCCACAGGTAGTTGGAGCGCACCACCGTCGTGTTGCGTCCGGTATTGCCACCGCCCAGCCAACCCTTTTCGATCACGCAGACATCGCTGATGCCGTGGTTCTTGGCCAGGTAGTAGGCGGTCGCGAGGCCGTGCCCGCCGCCACCGATGATGATCACATCGTAGGTTGGCCGGGGTTCCGGACTGCGCCAGGCGCGCGGCCAGTTCTCGTGATGGGAAAGTGCGTTGCGCGCGAGGCTGAAGATCGAATAGCGAGCCATGGACCGATCCACCCGCCTGTGCTCAGGCGCTACGCAAGCTGCGCCGCAGGTGCGCCTCTATCCGGCGCGTGACCAGCGACAGCGGCCAGGCGAGCAGGAAATAGATCAGTCCGGCCAGCAGAAAGAGATGCATGGGCAGGAACGACATCATCGCCAGGTCCTTCGCGCGCAACATCAGCTCGGGCGTCGATATCAGCGAGCAGATCGAGGTGTCCTTGAGCAGGATGATCAACATGTTGAGCAGGGGCGGCAAGATGATTCGCACGGCCTGGGGCAGGATGATGTACCGAAAGCTCATGATCGGTGTCATGCCCGTGGCAAGTGCCGCCTCGCGCTGGCCCTTGTGCACCGCCTGGATGCCGGCTCGAAAGACCTCGGCAATGTAACCGCCGGCGCTCATGCCCAGGCCGATAAAGCCGGCCACGAAGGCATCGAGAACGATACCCAACGGCACCAGGCCGAAATAGATCAGGAACAGCAGGGCGAGCGCCGGAACACCGCGCGCAACCTCGATATAGGCCGTGCAAAAGCCACGCAGCAGCTTGATCCCGCTGAGTTTGCCGAGCGCCAGCAGAACCCCGATCACGACGGCGAGCGCGAAGGAAAAGACGGTCAGCAGGATGGTATTGCCGGTCGCCTTGGCGATTTGCGGCCACCAGCTGGCCCAGTTCTCCGCGTAGACCGACAGGAATTCGATCATTGCCAGGCGCTCTGGCGCTTTTCGAAGCGCTCCACCAAGCGGGCCAATGGGAAGCTGAGGCAGAAATAGAGCGCCGCCGCAAGTACATAGATCAAGGTCGTCTCGAAGGTCGAGGTGACCAGGTTGCGGGCGTAGAACATGATCTCCGGGGCGGCGATCGCCGAGACCACGGCGGTGTCCTTCAACAAGGCGATCGCGTAGTTGCCGAGCGGCGGCAAGGTGATCCGCCAGGTTTGCGGCAATATGATGTAGCGTAGCGACGACCACGGCGTCATACCCACGGCCAGGGCCGCTTCGCGCTGACCGTGGTGTATGGCTCCGAATCCGGCCCGGAATACCTCGGTCAAGACGGCACCGCCATTGAGGCCAAGGCCGATGATCGCCGCCGGGAAGGAAGCGACCTTGAAGCCCATGTAGGCCAAGCCGAAGTAGATGATGAAGAGCTGGGCGAGCACCGGCGTGCCGCGGAACAGCTCGACATAGATGTCGATCATCCAGTGCAGGAGCTTGAAGCGCGACAGCTTGAGCAGCGCGAACCCCAGGCCGATGACAATCGCCAAGAACAGTGAAGCCAGCGTGATCTCCACTGTCGTCACCGCGCCGAGCAGCAGCGGCCCGCCCAGGTTCAGGATCTTTTCGAAATCCATGACCTGCCCCACCCGAGCGACTAGTGGTCTGAATCAGACATATGGGTCCCCTAGGATCGCCTTTGCCGTTTGCTCGGGTGGAAGGCGCGCGCGGGCGATGCCGTGCGTATCGTCAAGCGTGCCTGACGTCCCGCGGAAGCGGCAAAGGCGACCCATCGGGCGGCCTTGCGAGCCCGCCGGCGTCGTTGCGCGGCGCTTGTGATGCGCCGGCATCACGCCGCGCCGCGCGCCTAGCCGGATGACCTCGGAAGGTCGTCCTAGGGGACACATATGTCTGATTTGGACCACTAGTGTTCCAGGATCTGCCGCAGGAACGCCCGCGTCCGGTCGTGCCGCGGCTTGGCGATTACTTCGTCGGGCGGACCCTCTTCGACGATGCCGCCGTCGCCCATGAAGATCACCCAGTCCGCGACGTCCCGCGCGAAGCGAATCTCATGGGTCACCAGCACCATGGACCGGCCCTCGTCGGCCAACTCGTGGATCACTTTCAACACCTCGCCGACCAGTTCCGGGTCAAGGGCCGAGGTCGGCTCGTCGAACAGCATGAGCTTCGGTTCCTGGGCCAGTGCTCGGGCGATGGCCACCCGCTGCTGCTGACCGCCGGATAGCCGTTCGGGAAACTCTTCCACCTTGTGCGACATGTGCACCTTGGCCAGCATGGCCTCAGCTAGTTCATAAGCCTCGGTCTTGCTCATGCCGCGCACCTTCATCGGCGCGATAGCCACGTTGTCCCTGGCGTTCAGGTGCGGCCAGAGATAGAAGCCTTGGAACACCATGCCGATATGGGCGCGCTGTTGGGCCAGTTCCTTTTCGGTCATGCGGGTCGTCCCTCCATTCGCCCGCTTTTCGCCGAACAACTCGCCGTCCAGATAGATATGTCCGCTGGAGGGCGTCTCCATGTAGTTGATGCAGCGGAGCATGGTCGACTTGCCGCAGCCGCTCGGTCCGATCACGGCCGTCTTGTGGCCACGTTCGAGAGTCGTGCTGACGCCAGTCAGCACCTCGAGGCTGCCAAAACTCTTGTAAAGATCTTCGACCTGCAACAAAGGTTGCGACATCGGAAGCCCCCGACGAGCGCCCTAGGAGCCTATCTAAGCATGGGTCACCGGCTCCCGGGGAACAAATCCGGCAGGTACGCCCGGGCCGCGAAGCCCAAGCGCGCCCGCCGCAAGGTGAGGCCAGCTTAGTTGCAGCTGGCCGGCAGGGTTGGTTGCTTCCAATCCTTGGGCCGGTCGATGCCGGCGCGCAGATTGAGCGGGCCAGGATCGAACCACGACTTGTCGCCCAGGCCGTATTTCTCGGCGATTTGCAGGTTCCGGCAACTGGCCCATGCCTCGGCGATCTTCTCGTTGACCGCGGTCAGCAGGTTGGGCGCCTCCTTGCTCAGGCCGAACACCATGTTCCATTTCGCCGTCAGCAGGGAGTATTTCGGATCGAACTCGTCGACAATCGAAAGCGCGTGAATGTCCCAGTCCGGGTTCTTCGAAATCGCGTATTGGATCAGCGGCGGATCGGCGAACAGCGCATCGATGCGGCCGGCCAGCAGGTCCCGTACCGCGGCATCGCTCGTGTCATAGAGCTTCAGCTCGCTGTTCGGGATTTGCTTCAACTGGTCGATCCAACCGAAACCTTGGATCGTGGCAATGGTTTTGCCTTCCAGATCGCTGACCTTGTTGTAGTTGGTCGATTTTTTCTGTGTGATGTTCGCCTTGCCGTAGTAGATCGGGTCGGAAATGTTGATCACCTTGATGCGCTGATCGTTCCACCCCATCATACCGTGCATGATATCCACCCGGCGGGCCTTGACCGAAGCGATCTCGGCCGCCCACTCCATCAGAGCCGGCTCGACCTCGAGGCCGAGGCCCTCGACGATCGACTGCATGAGTTCGCCGTCGAGGCCGACCAGACGGCCGTTCTCCCAGCCGGTGCCGGGCATATCGCCGTTGAAGGCGACAATCATCTTGCCCGGCTCGATCGTCTCGAGCTCCGAAGCCTCGCCCGACGCCGTGCTAAAGCCGGCGAACAAAACCAAGGCCGCGACAGCGGCGCGCACTCGGCCGGCAATCTTATCCTTGATCAATACCCTCATCTTTCCTGCCTCCTTTATCTAGGCACCTTTTCCAGGTGCGTTGGTTTCTCCTCCCCGAGCCGCCTCACGCCTCGGCGGTCGCGGGACCCCAGGTATCCGACAGCGTGTAGCCAAGCGGATAGGGATCGCTCGGATCAACGCCGAGCTGGTACAGGCCGTAGATCCAGGCCCGGCCCGAAATGCGCGGCAGCACGGCCGGCCGGTTGCCGACCGTCGTCGTGCCGATGATCTCCGCATCGAAGCGGCTGTCGATGGTGGACAGCTGGGTCACCTTCTCGCCGACCTCGATCTCGCCGCGGGCATGCATCGTCGCCAGGCGGGCGGCCGTCCCGGTGCCGCAGGGCGAACGGTCCATGCGTCCCGGGTGTATCACAGTGCCGCTTTTCAGGTTGCCGCCCGGCCCTTCCTCACGGCCACAGAACATAGTGTAGCCGACCGAGTCCAGTTCCGCTCTTTCCGGATGGATGACCTCGATCTGTCGTTTCGCCGCCGCGGTGATCCGCATGCCCAACTCGACCATCTCGCGTGCCGCGCCCGGGCCTATGGAAATGCCGAGTGATTTGGCGTCGACCAGGGCGAAGTAGACCCCGCCGAATGCGACATCGACCTTGATGCGGCCCAGCCCCGCAACCTCGAGCGGATGATCGAGATGTTCGACGAAACTGGCGACGACGTCGATCGTCACGGTCTCGACCTTGCCGTCGCGGCAGGCGGCCACGGCGGTGACCAGCCCCGCCGGTGTGTCGAGGACCACGCGGGTCTCCGGCTCCGTCATGGGCAGCATACCGGTCTCGAGCAGGACCGTGGTGACGCACATGGCGTTCGATCCGGACATGGCGTGGGCCGCATCCGGTTGCATGACGATGAAGCCGGCGTCGGCCTGGGAATCGGTTGGCGGCAACAGCAGGTTGACGGACATCTGGGCCGAACCGCGCGGCTCGAACAGCGTAAAACGGCGGATCGCGTCGTCTTCCCGATTCAGATAGACCATCTTGTCGAGCATGGTCTTGCCCGGAATGTCGATGACGCCGCCGGTCACGACCCGCCCCACCTCCCCCTCGGCGTGGGCGCCGACCACGGTCACCATCTTGGACCACCGCATCGCCTGCCTCCCCATTCCGACCACCGGGATCTTCGCCCCGTCCGGTCAGGCACCTGATTTTGCTGCACTGGAGCCAATGATAAGCCTAGCGCAGCGTCTTGTCGCTCATATAGAATAGAACAGTCATTTTTGAGAATGATTCAGACAAGCAGCAAGGTATGACGCGCCAAACCGGCAATGGCCAAGCCGCCGACACTCGAGAGCACCATCCGGAGCCAGATATACGGGTCGGTTTCGTTTTGTCGCCCAGCTTCACCCTGCTGGCCTTCGCCGGCTTCATCGAGGCCCTGCGCCACTCTGCGGACGAAGCCGACCGCAGCCGCCAGATCTACTGCAGCTGGACCTGCCTGGGGGCCAGCCTGGATCCGATCAAGGCCAGCTGCGGTATGGAAACGCGGCCTTGGGTAGTCTATGGCGATCCGGCAGACTTCGACTATATCGTCGTGGTCGGCGGCCTATTGACGGCCTTCGGGGAGCACGCGCCCGAGACCTTCGACTTTATCCGCGAGGCGGCTGCTCGAGCGGTGCCGCTGATTGGGCTATGTACCGGAAGTTTTGCTCTGGCCGAAGCCGGGTTGCTGGACGGACGCCGCTGCGCGGTGCACTTCCGCCACCGGCAGGAACTGATCGATCTCTATCCCAATGTCATCCCGGTTTCCGACGAGATGTACGTCATGGATCATGACATCATTACCTGTCCGGGCGGGACCGCGGCGATCGACGTGGCGGTCGAGTTGATCATGCGCCATTGCGGCAAGGCCCGAGCGCTCAAAGGCCTGGCGCAGATGGTGATCGACGAACACCGGGCCGCCCACCACACGGTACGCAATCCCTACGACGACCTGGCCAACTGCGGCGACTGGCGGGTCGAGCGCGCCATCGAGCTGATGCACCAGAATATCGGCGAGCCATTGGCGATCGAGGCGCTGGCGCGCAAGATGGGCACCACGGTGCGTCAGCTCGATCGCGCCTTCGGCAGCCACGCCAGGGTGTCTCCGTCCAGGTTTTGGCGCGAGATGCGCCTGCAGCACGCCCGCTGGCGCCTGATGAACAGCTCCAGGACGGTAACCCAAATCGCGCACGAATGCGGCTTCGCCGACTGCGCCCAT
>JBFJPL010000096.1:0-15329 GCA_041617155.1 Kiloniellales bacterium | reverse complement strand
TCGTGCTGGCGTCGATCGGCCGCGTGGCGCTGACCGGCGAAACGACATCGATCGTTTTCGAGGAAGGGGTCGGGCCGGTGCCGGTGACGATCCGGGCAAAGGAGGGCCGCGCCGACTTCGCCCAGCTGTCGGTGGCAAAACCACCCGAATTCGGGCCCGAAGCGCCAAGCAGCGACGACATCGCCGCCCTGCTATCGCTCGATCCCGCCGAGATCCTGACCGGCGAGATGCGCCCGCGCGCGGTATCCTGCGGCGTGCCCTTTCTCTTCGTCCCCTTGGCCGGCCGCGCGGCGATTAAACGTATCCGCCTTAAACGGGATATCTGGGAAAACCGTTTTGCCGCCACCTGGGCACCCCAGATCTTCGCGCTGACCCGCGAGACGGAACTAGCGGGCTCGCACCTCCATGCCCGCATGTTCGCCCCGGCCATGGGCATCGCCGAAGACCCGGCGACCGGCGCGGCCGCCGCGGCGCTGGGCGGCTACATGGGCGCGCTCGACAGCAGCGAGGGCGGAACGCTGCGCTGGACGGTCGAGCAGGGCTTCGAGATGGGCCGCCCCAGCATCCTGGAAGTCGAGGCCGACAAGCGGAACGGCGAGATCGCGGCGGTGCGGGTCGGCGGCCAGGCGGTCCTGGTCAGTGACGGCGTGATGCGAATAGGCTAATATCGTGCCGAGGCAATGGCTTGCGGAGCCGCGCTGACGAACCGAGGTAAGGCCCATGCGTGGAATCAGAATTGCGATCTTTGCTGCGGCAGGTCTGGCGCTGGCCGCCTGCGCCGTGCCGCCGACGCCCTACCAGCCGTTGATCGAGTCCGGCCGCTATGGCTATAGCGAGGATCAGATCGACCCCGAGACCTGGCGCGTGCGCTTCGCCGGGAACCGTGCGACCGACCGCTGGCGGGTCGAGGACTACGTGCTCTATCGCTCCGCCGAGATTGCCACGGCCGCTAAGGCCGACGGCTTCGTGGTGCTGCAGGAGGAAGTCGAGAAGGACATCTCCTACTACGGCGCGGTCAACTATCCCTACGGCGGTTTCTACTTCGGGCGCGCCTATCCCTACCAATCCTATGTCGGGTACGGTGTTGCGACATCCAACTTGACTCCAAGCAACAGCTATATCGGTCACCTGCGCATACGGCTGTTCCAGCAAAAGGCGCCTGAAGGCCTGGGTCCGGCCTACGACGCGCGCGCCGTGCTCAAGGTCCTCGGCCCCAAGATCGTCCGGCCGGAACCGGGCTAGAAACCTGTCCGCGAAAAAGGCCGGAGGCGGCGGCCGGGCCGCCGCTCCGGTGTCAGCCGTTGCTCACCTTGGCCGGCTCCAGGGCCGAGACCTTGGAGATGGCGGCCGCCCGCTTGCTGCCAAGCCGGGCCAGCTTGCCCTCGATGGACGCGCCGGCTTCGACCTCCAGGCTTTCGTGGTAGATGTTGCCGGTGACCCGGGCGTTCCGGCCCAGAGAAACTTTTTTGGCCCTGATCTCGCCGTCGAAGACGCCCGAGATGCGTACCGTCTCGGCGGTGACCGAGCTGATCACCGGCGTGTCGCCGAGCGTCAGCGAACGGCAGGTGATGGTGCCTTCGACCTCGCCATGGACCGTGATGTCCCCGGTGCTGACGATATCACCGGTGATCTTCAGGTCGCGGCCGATGATCGAGTGTTGCGGCTTGTGCGAGCTCTTTGCCGTCGTCTGCGTGACTTGGTCGTGACCCTCGTTCGAGGATTTATGTGCCTGAAACATGGTGCGTCATTCACTCCTGTTGCGATGAACCGACACGACATCATTAGCCGGGCTCCGTTAATTGCATATCAACGACATGGTTAAGCAGTCATTAAACACAGATTTGTCACAAGCTTCGACTCTTCAGCGCGACCGCGTGAGCGCGCCCGGCAAGCGCCACCAGATCGTCGAAACCCCATGTGCCGCGGTCGTTCAGCCGTCTCGCGAGGGCTCCCGGAACCGCCGAGAGGCCGTTATAGGCACCGCTGACGGCACCGGCCATGGCGGCCGTGGTATCGACATCGCCGCCGACCGCGATCGCCGTGCAGATGGTTTCCCAATAGTCGTCGGGTGAGCGCAGGAAGGCATAGAGGCTCCAGATCACGCTGGAAGTGACGAAGGGCGAGATGCCGTCCCAGATATCCGAATAGCCGGGCTGCAGACCGGCCCGGACGATTTCGGCGGCCGCCGCCCCCGGCGCCAGCGCGAGCCAACTCGGCAGCCTGGCGATCTCCGCCGCCACCGTCGGCTCGAAGGCCGCGGCCCGCGCCGCCAGAGCCTCGGGCGCGGCCACCTGCCCCTCCAGGGCGAGCGCCACGGCGCCGGCAATCGCCGCCGCACCGGCCGAGCAGCGCGGATCGGCATGGGTCACGCGGCCCTGGTCGTGTGCCGCCTGGACCAAGGCCTCGAGGTCGCCGCGGAACATCAGGCCGATCGGTCCCGCCCGCATGGCGCTGCCGTTGCCGGCGTTCGGCGCGGGCGTGCCGGCCTCGTGCCAGGCGACGCCCGAAGCAAGGCGCAGAGCCGCCGCCTCGGTGGTCCGGCCGCGACCGACGATCCGCCGCTCAGTGAAGATGGCGGCGACCCGGCGCGCGAAATCGGCGGGATCGAAGGCCCCGACCGCGACGAAGCTGATCAGGAGTTCGCGGGCCAGTTGGCTGTCGTCGGTGTACTGGCCGAAGTCGAAGGGCGCCCGGCCGATCTCGCCGGCCCGCCCCCGGCGCAGATAGCCCTCGACGTAGTCATGGCAGGCGGCCGCCGAACGGCCCTCGACCACGAATCCGAGAGCGTCGCCCAAGGCCTGCCCGATGACCGAGCCGGCATAGCGCTCTTCCACGGTGCTCATGTCCTCGGCCCGTGCCAGATCGTCATTTCTTCGTCCCCGCTTTCGCGCCAGAATAGCCGGATAATGCCACTTGCCGGAAGTCTGGGGAGGGGAAACTTCGTGCCATGACCAGTTGGATCGAGGAAACCGACAAGACCCACGGCGGGGCCTGGCAGCTTCGCATCAAGATGGACCGGATCCTTTATCAGGGAGAATCCGAGTTCCAGAGCATCGCCGTCTTCGAAAATCGGCTTTACGGCCGAGTGCTGGCGCTCGACAACATCGTCCAGGCGACTGAAAACGACGAGTTCTTCTATCACGAGATGGCGGTACACGTGCCCCTGCTGGCCCACGGCGCGGTCAAGCGGGCGCTGATCATCGGCGGCGGCGACGGCGGTGCGCTGGAGGAGACCTTGCGGCATCCGTCGGTCGAGGCCGTCACCATGGCCGAAATCGACGCCCAGGTCGTGGCGGTCGCAAAGCAGCATCTGCGGACCATCTGCGGCACCGCGTTCGAGGACCCGCGCACCGAGCTGGTGATCGCGGATGGCGTCGAATACCTGGAACACTGCGCGGAGCGCTTCGACTTCGTGCTGATCGATTCGACCGATCCGACCGGCTTTACCGGCGGCCAGCCCCAGGGTCCGAGCGCCGTCCTGTTCAGCGTCGAATTCTACGCCAACTGCAAGCGCTGCATGAACCCTGGCGCCGTCCTGGTTACCCAGAACGCCGTCCCCTTCACCGACCGGGCCGGGCTCTCGACGCCGATGCGCAACCTGGCGACACAATTCACCGACGTGGCCTGCTACCGGGTCGCGGTGCCCAGTTTCTACGGGGGCGACATGGTGTTCTCCTGGGGCTCCGACGACCCCGGCCTGCGCCACGTGCCGCTCGAGCGGCTCAGCGAACGCTTCCGGGCGGCGGCTCTCGATACCCGCTATTACACCCCCGAGATTCACCAGGGGGCCTTCGCCCTGCCCGGCTACCTGCGGGCGATCATCGAGGAGGGCGCCGGCTAGGCGCCCCGGCCCCTTTGTCGCTCAACAGCAAAACGCCGGCCGCGGCGGCCGACCACACCGAACCGACCGGTCCGGCGAGGCAGGACGACGAAAGGGTGGCGCGCGCCGCCACGTGCGTTCTGCAAGCCTTCGACGCCTACTACGTCGAGTCCCGGCAGATCCCCAGGCAGGCCAAGGCCGCCTTCGAGCAGCGCGACGCGGGTCTGTCGCTGCTGCTCAGCCGGCGGCGCCTCTCGATCTACAGCGAAACCGTTCGCAGCCTTGCCGCCCGCCTGAAAAGCATCTTTCCCCGCCTCGCGGGGGACGAAGACCTCTGGCAAAAGGTCGAAGCGGCGTACTTGCCGCTGATCCGGGGGCGCTACGAGGTGGACCTCGCCACCGCCTACATCCACTCCGCCCGGCGCATGATCTTTCACCACGCCTGGCAGCCGGTGGAATACTCCTTCGGTAACGCCGCCGACAACTTTCCGGGCTCGCCGCAAGCGATTCATCTGGAGTTCGAAGGCGGCGCGCGGGTATCGGCGGACACGGTGGCTCGGATTTTGGCGATCCCGGATTTCTCGAAGCCCTACCGCGACCTCCATGGCGACGCCGGACTGGTCGCCGAACGGGTCAACCGGCAGCTCGCCCTCGACGGCAGCGACCCGCGGGCGATCCGCGTCATCCAGATGATCGATGCCGGGCTCTATCGCAACCGCGGGGCCTATCTCGTCGGGCGGGTCGTCCTGCGCGACGCGACCGTCGCGCCTTTCGTTCTCTCGCTGGAGAACAGCGCGGAGGGCATCTTCGTCGACGCGGTTTTGACATCCGAAGCCGACACCCACAACATCTTCAGCTCGACCCTGGCCAACTTCCACGTCACCAACACCCGCTACCACGAACTGTCGGCCTTCCTGCACAGCATCATGCCGAGTCGGCCGCTGGGACTTCACTACTCGACGATCGGCTTCAACCACGTCGGCAAGGTCGCGGTCATGAACGAGGTGCGCGACGAGCTGGCGGCCACGGGCGAGGTTCTGGAGACCGCCGTCGGCTTCCGGGGCACCGTATCGATCGCCTTTTCCGCGCCGTCGTCCGCCTACACCATGAAGGTGATCCGGGACCAGCCGACCGCCCAGTATAAGTGGGGCGTCTTCGAAGGCGCAGAAACGGTTCTGCAAAAGTACCGCCGGGTGCACGAGATCAACCGCACCGGCAGCATGCTGGACAACGTCATCTACACCAACATCGAGCTCAGCAGAGACTGGTTCGACGCGGAATTGCTGGAGGAACTCCTGAACGACGCCGGCCAGGCCGTCTCCGCCAGAGGCGACAAGGTGGTCTTCAAGCACCTGATCGCCCAGCGCAAGATGATCCCCATGCCGAACTTTCTCGAGACCGCCTCGCCGTCCGACGCGGAAACCGCGATCGTCAACCTGGGCCATTGCATCAAGAACAACGCGGCGGCCAACATCTTCAACAAGGACCTGGACAGCCGCAACTACGGCGTCAGCCGCAACCTCAAGATCTTTCTCTTCGACTACGACGCGCTCGAGCCCTTCACCGAGGTCAAGATCCGCACCAACCTTGACCGCTTCGCCGGCGAGGAGGACATCCCCGAGTGGTTCTTCGAAGACGGCGTGATCTTCCTGCCGGAAGAAATCGAGGCCGGCCTCAGGATCCCGGACAAGGCCCTGCGCCGCCTGTTCCGCAGCGTGCACGGCGATCTTTTGACGACCGAGTACTGGGAGCGCCTCCAGGCCGCCCTCAGGGCCGGACACGTGCCGCGGATCAGCGTCTATCCCGACGCCTGCAAGCTACGGCTTCTGGCCGAAGCGGCGCCCGCCGGCTAGCGCATTATCTGAACAAGTCGATCCGGCCCGCTCCCCCTCCCGGCCGCCCATATCATACGATTTCGTGGACGGCCGGGAGGAGGAGCGGGCCCGCACCGATTCTATTCGAATGGATAAGGCTCTAGATCGTGGACTCACATTATCGTCCGAGGCGATCCAACGACGTCTTGATCTAGCCTGATATCGGACAGTCAAGACGGTGCCACGGATAGTCGGAGAGTGACCCTGACCGTTCATTCATCGCGGGGGGCCAACAGCGTTTCATCAAACCAGACATCTTCGTAGTCACACGCAATTAGGATGCGCCAGCCTGGGGCAAGCCCAAGATAAGGCAACACATTTGGACACCAATCTTGAAGATGTTTGACACAAAGGGGTTCGAAGAAGCCCGGGTCATCTGAGAATTCCTCGCCACCCCATATGTACCAGCCAGTTGTGTCCTTCTCGGGTGGGTGCCGTAGCCCATTGATAGGAAAGTGCCCTGCTTTAGCGGTGAGGCTAATCCCTACCTTAAGATCTTGTGGCGCATCGAGAAACTCCGCCCCGAAGTGCTCGCACACCCGCTTTTGTTCAGGAAGACTGAGTGCCAGGCAAGATATTCGGCATTCCGGCCTCCGAGACGTGCATTTTCCAAGTCCAGCGCCAAATCTGCCCGCTATGGAACAAAAGGACATCGGCCGCTCCTGGCTAGACCACGACCTTCAGGCCAGGTTCGTTCGACGTCCGCTCAGCCCCGGAAGGCGGACGTTGTCGCGCCGTCACCGCGCTATTCGTGAGTGCATCACCTAGTCGACCGCCAGGTCGTCGTCGGCCGGCTCGGGCTCGGGAAACACCGGATAGACCCCGGCGACGCGGCCCATCTGCTTGGTCAGGCCCAGGACCGTGTCGATATAGGGCGTTTCGACATCGACGATGCGGGCCATCTCCTGGACCACGCCCAAGAGCGCGTCGAGTTCGATGGCGCGGCCCTTCTCCAGGTCCTGCAGCATCGAAGTGCGGTGCGCACCGACCCCGGCGGCCCCCGCGATGCGCCGTTCGATGTCGACGCGGAAGTGTACGCCGATACGCCGGGCGATCTTCTCCGCCTCCTCCATCATGTGGCGCGCGACCCTTTGGGTGTCCGGGTCGCTCGCGACCACGTCGAGCGTCGCATGGGTGAGCGCCGAGATCGGATTGAAACAGAGGTTGCCCCAAAGCTTCAGCCAGATGTCGTTGCGGATCTCGGGGTAGTAGCGCGCCTTCATGCCACCGGCCTCGAAGGCCTCGACCAGCCGCATGACCCGATCGCTCTGCCGGCGATCCGGCTCGCCGAAGCCGAACTTGTCGCCGTAGATGTGGCGAACAACGCCGGGCTCGACGATCTCGGCCGCCGGATAGACCGTCGCGCCGATCGCGCGTTCCGGCCCGATGGTGCGCCATTGCCGCCCCTCGGGATCGACGCTTTGCAGCTGCAGCCCGGCGTACTGCCCCTCGAAGCCGTGGAAATACCACCAGGGAATGCCGTTCTGCATGGTGACCACCGCGGTGTCGGGGCCGAGCAAGGGCCGCAGCCTGTCGGCCGCCTGCCACGCCTGGTGCGCCTTCAGCGCGACGATCACGTAGTCCTGGGCGCCGAGCTCCGCCGGGTCCTGAGTGGCCGGCATCCGCTGCAGCTTCTCGCTGCCGTCCTTGAAGGTGACCTTGAGGCCGCTTGCGCGGATCGCCTCCAGGTGCGGGCCGCGCGCGATCAGCGAAACGCCCGCGCCGCCCTCCTTCAGCATCACGCCGACATAGCCGCCGATGGCGCCGGCACCGTAGATACAGATCTTCATTGCCTTGCCGCCCGGCCCCTTGTTGCCTTGATTTCCATGGGCCAGCATCGTCGTGTTTTTCGACGTGGCCGGTCAAGCTCGGAGATCGCGGGTTGGGACACGACTGAATTTGTCATGTTCGGGCTTGACCCGCGCATCCAGGGTTGTCAGCTACCACTGGATTGCCGGGTCAAGCCCGGCAAAGACGGCTGGGGCATACCAAGTTTTTAGAATCAGCGCGTTAGGATTCGGCGACCACGTCCTGGACCATCTCCAGGATCAGGCCACAGGTCTGTTCCGGGCCGACCCGCAAGATGCCGGCGCTGTCCTGATGGAAGGCCACGCCGGCGCCCCGAAGGTAGGCCGCCGTGGCGGCGCTCTCGGCGACCGCGAGGCGCGTGACCGCCAGCCACGGCAGCGGTGAGTCCGGCAGGGCCACGGAACCCGGCAGCTCCCCGCGCAGGGTGTCGATGCTGACGAAGCGGAGGGTCGCGGGCCCGGCCTCGACCGTCACGACCCGGTCGCCGACCGCGACCCGGTGCTCGCCGAACAGCGCGCCGTAAGCCACCGCGCCGGCGGCCGGGTCGGCCACGACCGCGGTCACGGAGACGATCCGCCGCGCGCCGTTCGGATGTTCGAGCCAAAGCGCCTGCCGGATCAGTTCGGGCGTCAGGTGCTGGCAGATGAAGGCCGCGAGACCGGGCGCCGCGGAGCCCGGGAGATGGACCAGCCGGAACGCCGGCTCGACCGTGCCTTCCGGCAGCTCGAGCGTGCGCGCCAGGTCGCGCGGCCCCTCGATCTCGATGCCTTGCTGGGCCAGCAGCTTCGCCGCCATGTCGGCGTCCTCGGCGGCCAGGGCGACTCCCATCAAGCCCTCGCCGGTTTCCAGGAAGCGGTCCAGATTGTTGGTGAACTGCTGCGCATCGACGATCCCCAGCAACTCGACGTAGTCCTGGGCGAACATGGCGCAATAGTTGGCGGTGCCCCAGCCGATGTGGCGGCCGCGCGGCGTCAGCGTGAATCCCAATTTGGTCCAGGCGCCGCGCGCCGCCTCGAGGTCGCGCACGCCGACCAGCAGGTGGTCGATGCCGGTGATCGCCTCGGTGCCGATCATGCGGATTTCGCGGCTTGCTCGGGATAGAGCGAGAGCAGCCCCTCGTGCGAGGCCGCGCAGATGCCCCGCTCGGTGACCAGGCCAGCGACCAGCCGGGCCGGCGTCACATCGAAGGCGTAGTTGGCCACGGGGCTGGCCTCCGGCGTGATGCGCACCGTCGCCAGGCCGCCCTGCGCGGTGCGCCCGGTCACCTCGGAGAGCTCGCGGCCGTCGCGCTGCTCGATCGGAATTTCCTTGAGGCCGTCGGTTACCGACCAGTCGATCGTCGGGCCCGGCAGCGCGACGTAGAAGGGCACGCCGTTGTCGTGCGCGGCCAGGGCCTTCAGGTAGGTGCCGATCTTGTTGCAGACGTCGCCGCGCGCCGTGGTCCGGTCGGTGCCGGTGATGCAGAGGTCGACCTCGCCGTGCTGCATCAGGTGGCCGCCGACGTTGTCGGCGATCACCGTGTGGGGCACGCCGTGCTGGGCCAGCTCCCAGGCGGTCAGGCCCGCGCCCTGGTTGCGCGGCCGGGTCTCGTCGACCCAGACGTGGACCGGCACCCCGGCGTCGTGCGCCATGTAGATCGGCGCGAGCGCCGTGCCCCAGTCGACCGTCGCCAGCCAGCCCGCGTTGCAGTGGGTCAGCAGGTTGACCGGACGCGATCGCCCGCGGTTCTCCCAGGCCGCGCGGATCAGGGTCAGGCCGTGCTCGCCGATCGCCCGGCAGATCGCCACGTCCTGGTCGCAGATCTCGGCCGCCCGGGCGTAGGCCGCCGCGGCCCGCTCCGCCACCGGCAGGGGCGCCACGCGACCGCGCAGATCCTCGACCGCCCAGCGCAGGTTGACCGCGGTCGGCCGCGTCGCCAGCAGGGTTTCGGCGGCGTGGGCCAGGTTCCGGTCGGAGGCATCGGCGCCAAGGGCGAGCGCCATGCCGTAGGCCGCGGTCGCGCCGATCAAGGGAGCGCCGCGCACCAGCATGGCACGGATCGCGTGGGCCGCATCCTCGAGCGTCTCCAGGCGGCGGGTCACGAAGTCGTGCGGCAGGCGCGTCTGGTCGATGATCTCGACCGCGCGGCCGTCTTCGGCCAGCCAGATCGTTCGCATCGGGCGGTCGCCGACCTTCATGAAGAGTCTCCCCTGCGGTCCGTAAGCGCCATGTCTTCAATGTGCCCCATGAATGCCGGCTACTCTAACTCAGCCAAACGGGTCGTGGCGAAATCTTTGCGCCGTTCCCCGGTGTGGCAATTACCCGGAATCGCAAGGCCGCGCTTAGATAGCAGTCGACAGTGTCAAAGGCTGTGCTAACCTTCGCTCGGTGCGGTCAACAAGCCGAAGACCGTCGGACGGGAAGCCGCGCCGAGCGCAACGCGCGTTGCCGGTGCGGCAATCGCAACGAAACGGGGAATGGGCAGAAACATGTTCTACGAAAAATCCAGCAGGCGACTCAGCCGACGCGCGTTCTTCGGTCGGATCGCGGGCTACGCTTTCGTCGGCCTGCTCGGCCTGTCTTGGGCCGGGCAATCCTGTGCCGACGACGACAAGCGCTTTGGGCTTGGCGTTCCGGGCGTCAGGGGCGGCGTGGTCACGACCAGCGAACCGCCGGCCGCGGAAGCCGGTGCCGAAATCCTGCGGCAGGGCGGCAACGCGATCGACGCGGCGGCGGCCATCGCCTTCGCCCTCAACGTGGTGGAGCCGCAATCCTCCGGCATCGGCGGCGGCGGCTTCATGATGATTCACCTGGCCAAGGAGAAGAAAACCTTCGTGGTCGATTCGCGGGAGCGCGCCCCGGAAGCGGCCGATCCGGAGATGTTTCTCGACAGCACCGGCGCAGCCTTCGGCTTCCCGATCCGTTCGACCAGCGGCATCGGCGTGGGCGTTCCCGGCATGGTCCGGGGCATCGACCTGGCGGTGAGGAATTGGGGTGAGCTCAGCTTCGCGGAGGTGCTGCAGCCAGCGATCCGGCTGGCCCGGGACGGCTTCCGGGTCAGCACGCGCCTCGAAGACAGCATCGACGGCGGCCTGAACAGCGCCTTCCGGCCGGTGCTCAACAATGAGCCCGGCGTGGCACCCTACGACGCCGCGCGCGAGGTCTTCGCGCCCAACGGTGTCGGGCTGCAGGCCGGCGATCTGCTGGTCCAGCCGGACCTGGCCAACACGCTGCAGATCTTGGCGGACGAGGGGGCGGACGCGTTCTACACCGGGCCGATGGCTGCGGCGATCGTGGAGACGCAACAGAATGCGCGAAGCGTCGCCGATCCCGCCGACATGGAACGGCTGCGCGGCCGCATGCAGCTGTCGGACCTGGCGACCTATGCGCCGGCGATCCGCCAGCCGGTGGTCGGCGACTACCGCGGTTTCAGAATCGTGTCCATGCCGCCACCCTCTTCGGGCGGCCTGACGGTGATCTACATGCTCAAGGCCTTGGAGCGCTTCCCCCTCGGCGACGCCGGCCAGGGCTTCGGCTTCGGCTCCACCAGGACGCTCCACGTGATGATCGAGGCCATGCGCCTGGCCTTCGCCGACCGGGCCGTCTGGATGGGCGACGACGACTTCGTCGACGTGCCGTCGCGCGGCCTGATCAGCGACAGCTACATTGCCTTGCGCAGCGCCCTGATCGATCCGATCAGCCGGCAGGCCCTTGTCGAAGCCGCAGACCCCCGGCCCTTCGACACGGCCGCCCTGCCCGCCAAGGTGCAGCTCGCTTCGACCCTGGAAAACCCGCGGGAAGGCCGCAACACCACCCATTTCTCGGTGGTCGATCGTGACGGCAACATCGTCACCTACACCAACACCATCGAGTCCGGCTTCGGCACCGGCATGATGGTGCCTGGTTTCGGTTTCCTGTTGAACAACGAGCTGACCGACTTCAACAGCTCGCCGGCGGCCAACCCCGACCCGAACAACTTCAACCCGGGCGCCAACGACGCCGCACCCTTCAAGCGGCCGCGCAGCAGCATGGCGCCGACCATGATCTTCGACGGCAAGCGCCCGCTGGCGGCCTATGGCTCGCCCGGCGGTTCGACGATCATCAATTCCGTCTTCAACATCACGCTCAACCTGATCGACCACCGGCGGCCGGTGCAGGAAGCCATCGACCTGCCCCGCCTGTCGCAGACCAGCGCCAACGGCAGCGTGTCACGGGAAGCGGGCTTCTCAGAGGCGGCCATCGAAGGTCTGGTCGATCTCGGCCACCGCATAAACAATCCCGGCGAAATCGGCTCGGTTCAGGCCGTCGTCATCGACCGAAAGGGCAAGCGTCAGTTCGGCGGCGCCGACAGCCGCCGCATCGGCAGAGTCATCTCGATCCGCCGCGACGAAATCGCGGCCGGCGGAGACGATGACGACGATGACGACTAAGTCCGGCTTGGCGCCGAAACCGGCGTGATCCGGAAAGGGGGCGGTTATCCGCCCCCTTTTTTCTGCTTGGGATCTTGGCCGTTCAAAACCCGCCCGGCCACCGCCTCGAGCTTGGTGGCGAGCGCGGGGTCGCGGGCCTCGGGCGCGGTGATGAGCGCATTGTCGAGGGCCCGGTGGCAGCCCCGCTCGCAGGCCGCCGCGCGGCCGGCCAGGCGCGGCACCACCTGGCTGACCAGGGCGCGTGCCTTGCCGGCGTTCTCCAGCAGCACCTTGATGACCGCCTCGACCGTGACGTGGTCGTGATCCTCGTGCCAGCAGTCGTAGTCGGTCACCATGGCCACGGTGGCGTAGCAAAGCTCCGCCTCGCGCGCCAGCTTGGCCTCGGGCATGTTGGTCATGCCGATCACCCGGCAGCCCCAGGACCGATAGAGCTCCGACTCCGCCTTGCTGGAGAACTGCGGGCCCTCCATGACCAGGTAGCTGCCGCCCTCGGCAAAGGGAATGTCGAGCGTCTTGGCCGCAATCGCCAGCTCGCCGGCCAGGCGCCCGCACACCGGCTCCGCCATGGAAACGTGGGCCACCAGGCCGGTGCCGAAGAAGCTCTTCTTGCGCGCGAAGGTGCGGTCGATGAACTGATCGGCCAGCACGAAGGTGCCGGGTGGCAGGTCTTCGCGCAAGGAACCGACCGCGCTCAGCGAAACGATCTCGGTCACGCCGGCGCGTTTCAGCGCATAGATATTGGCGCGGAAGTTGAGTTCGCTCGGCGGAATCTTGTGGCCCCGCCCGTGGCGCGGTAGGAACACCGCCTTCTGGCCGCCCAGCACGCCGAACAGCAAGTCGTCCGACGGCCTGCCGAACGGCGTTTCGACCGAGCGCCACTCTGTTTCGCTCAGGCCTTCTATGTCGTAGACGCCGCTGCCGCCGATGATGCCGACGACGGGTGGTGTACCTGGCTCGCTCATCTATAACACAAGACGTCAGTGCACGTCCGACCAGATCTTGCGCTTGACGGCGTAGAGCAGGACGGTCAGCACAAGCAGGAAGATGATCACCTTGAGGCCGGTCTGCTTGCGCACTTCCAGCTTGGGCTCCGCCGTCCACATGAGAAACGTGGCCAAGTCATGGGACATCTGATCGACCGTCGCCGGCGTGCCGTCGGCATAGGTCACCACATCCTCGGACAGCGGCGGCGCCATGGCGATCTGATTGCCGGGGAAGTAGGCGTTGTAGGACAGCCCCTCCAGAACCTCCTGGTCGGCCGGCGGGTCGACATAGCCGGTCAGCAGCGCATGGAGGTAGTCGGGTCCGCCCTTGCGCGCCTTGGCCATGAGCGACAGATCGGGCGGCACCGCGCCGCCGTTCGAGGCGGCCGCCGCCTTGGCGTTGGCGAAGGGCGAGGGGAGATAGTCCGATGGGCGGCCCGGTCGCTCGAACATCTCGCCGTCATCGTTCGGACCGTCGACCACGGTGGCCTCGGCGGCCAGCGCCTTGATCTCTTCCTCGTTGTAGCCGAGGTCGGCCAGGTTGCGGTAGGCGATATACTTGAGTGAATGGCAGCCCGCGCAGACCTCCTTGTAGACCTGCAAGCCGCGCTGCAGCGCCGCCCTGTCGAAGCTGCCGAACAGCCCGTCGAAGGACCAGCTCTGTTGCGGCGGGACGGCTTCTTCCGCCGCCCGGGCCGGGGTCACGCCGAGGCCGAGCACAAGCGCGAAGGCGACGATCAAGAGCTTCTTCATCACGCCTTCTCCATCGGCTTGGCCTGTGCGCCGGCGACCGTGCCGCCGCCCTTCAGCACCGGCTCGCTGATCGAGGCCGGCAGGGGCTTGGGCCGCTCCACGAACGACAGGAAATAGACGGCGACGAAGAACAGGAAATAGAGCGTCGTCGAGATCCGCCCGACGATCAGATACCAGCCTTCCGGCGGTTTCGCGCCGATGTAGCCGAGCACGATGCAGACCACCACGAAGATCCAGAAGAGCTGCTTGTAGATCGGCCGGAACTTGGCGCTGCGCACCGGCGAGCGGTCGATCCAGGGCATGAACACCAAGATGCCGATCGAGCCGAACATGGCGACGACGCCGAGCAGCTTGTCGGGAATTGAGCGCAGGATCGCGTAATAGGGCAGGAAGTACCACTCGGGCACGATGTGCGCCGGGGTCGAGAGCGGGTTGGCCTCGATGTAGTTGTCCGGTTCGCCCAGGAAGTTCGGCGCGAAGAAAACCACCGCGCAGAAGATCACCAGGAACACCCCGAGGCCGAACAGATCCTTCACCGTGTAATAGGGGTGGAACGGGATCATGTCCTGCGGACCCTTGGTGTCGATGCCCAGCGGGTTGTTCGAGCCGAAGCGGTGCAGCGCCCAGATGTGCAACACCACGACGCCAATGATCAGGAAGGGCGTCAGGTAATGCAGCGCGTAAAAGCGGTTGAGCGTGGGATTGCCCACCGTGAAGCCCCCCCACAGCCAGGTCACGATCGATTCGCCGACCCATGGCACGGCCGAGAAGAGGTTGGTGATCACCTTGGCGCCCCAGAAGCTCATCTGGCCCCAGGGCAGCACATAGCCCATGAAGGCGGTCGCCATCATCAGCACCAGGATGACCACGCCCAGGATCCACAGGAGTTCGCGCGGCTCCTTGTAGGAGCCGTAGTAGAGGCCGCGGAAGACGTGGATGTAGACCACGATGAAGAAGAACGAGCCGCCGTTCATATGGATGTAGCGCAGCAGCCAGCCGCTGTTCACGTCGCGCATGATGCGCTCGACCGAGTCAAAGGCGTAGTCGGCATGGGCCGTGTACTGCATCGCCAGCATGATGCCGGTGACGATCATGATCACCAGGACGATTCCGGCCAGCGAACCGAAGTTCCACCAGTAGCTGAGGTTTTTCGGCGAGGGATAGGACGATCCCAGGGAGTGGTCTATGAAAGAGAAGATGGGCAGGCGGTGTTCGATCCACCTGATCACCGGGTTGCTCATCATGCCTTGATCGCTCATGTCGCCAGAACCCCTCAGCCGATCCGAATTTTGCCGTCTTCCAGGAACTCGTAGGGCGGCACCGGCAGGTTCTCCGGCGCCGGTCCCTTCCGGATCCGTCCGGAGGTGTCGAACTGAGAACCGTGACAGGGACAGAACCAGCCGTTCCAGTCGCCGCGTTTCTGGCCCGGCTTCTGACCGAGCGGCACGCAGCCGAGATGGGTGCAGACGCCGACCAGCACGAGCCACTCGGCGCGTTGCACGCGATCCTCGTCGAGCTGCGGGTCGGGAAGCTCTTCCAAGACGACATCGCGCGCGGCGGCAATCTGCGCTTCGTTTCGATGATCGATGAAGACCGGGCTGCCGCGCCAGGTAACGGTGAGGCGCTGGCCCACTTCGATCGGCGAGAGATCAACCTCGGTCGAGGCCAGCGCGAGCACCTC
>JBFJPL010000095.1:0-15352 GCA_041617155.1 Kiloniellales bacterium | reverse complement strand
GCCGGGCGGGGCTCTGATCCTGGTTTCGATCGTGTGCTTCGCCCTGGCCTATGGCGCTTGGTCGTTCTTCTCGAGCCAGGAAACACAGGTGGCCGACCTGGTCCCGGAGGTGCCCGAGCGGCTGCAGCCGCTGATCGATGAGGTGACGACCTCGGGAGCGGCCCCGGGCGATGCGGCTTCCGACGGCGTGGCGGCGGCGGGTGAAAGCTTGGTCGGTCAGGCCGTGCCAGCCGATGCGCTGCCGATCGAATCGCCACCGATGGAAGTGCCGGTTGCCGACTCGACGGCTCTGCCGTCGGACCAATCTGGCGAGGCGCCAGCGAGCTCCGAGCTCCCGGCGGCGCCCTCTGCCGTGCCGCGCGAGACTGCAACGGAGTCCGTGGCCGAGCCGGCCGCTTCGAGCTCCCCTGAGACGCAGCTATCCGTTGCGCCGCCGGCGCCAGCCGAAGAACCCCAGACGGCCTCGGAACCGGTGCCGACGCAAGGCGCCGCCATTCCTGCGGCGCCGGCGGCAATTCCCGCCGCGCCGGCGGCGATTCCCGCTGCGCCGGCCGATGGCACCAACGTGTCCGCCATGGCGGTCCAAGCACCGCAGGTCTATGGCCTGGAGAACAGCGGTTCGCGAATCGTCTTGCGGGCCGTCCAGGACAGCTGGGTGCAGGTGCGCAACAGCCAGGACGACCTGCTCCTGACCCGCGTGTTGCGGGCCGGCGACAGCTACCGGGTGCCCAACCAAACCGGCCTGACCCTGCTGACCGGCAACGCCGGCGGCCTGGAACTGGAGGTCGACGGCAATTCGCTTGGGCCGGTCGGGCCGGTCGGCTCGGTGCGGCGCAACGTTTCGCTCGACCCGGCACGCCTCTTGAGTGGCTCCGCAGCTAGGGAGTAGGGGCCGCCCCCAGCGGTTTCCCGGATCGCGTCAGCGGGCTTGAAGTTATGCCGGGCAGAGCGCATGTTGTGGCCCGGCGCAAGGCCGCGACTTTTGGATTCCGATGTCTGCGCCGCGATTCGGACCACGACCTGAGAGCCTGCCTATGAGTGTTCGCCCCTATCGCGATATCTATCGCCGCAAATCGCGTCAGATCCATGTTGGCAAGGTGCCGGTCGGCGGTGATGCTCCGATCACCGTTCAGTCCATGACCAACACTTTGACCACGGATGTCGAGGCGACGATCGGTCAGATTCGCGAGCTGGAGGTTGCCGGCGCTGATATCGTCCGGGTCTCGTGCCCGGACGAAGAATCAACCGAAGCGTTGAAAAAGATCGTACCGGAGGTCACGGCGCCGATCGTCGCCGACATCCACTTTCATTACAAGCGGGCGATCGAGGCCGCCGAGGCCGGCGCCGCTTGCCTGCGCATCAATCCGGGCAATATCGGTTCGCGCGAGCGCGTGCGCGAGGTGGTCAAGGCGGCGCGCGATCACGGCTGTTCCATGAGGATCGGGGTCAATGCCGGCTCACTGGAGCGCGATCTGCTCGAGCGCTATGGCGAGCCCTGTCCCGAGGCCATGGTCGAGTCCGCACTCAACCACGCGAAGATGCTCGAGGACGAGGACTTCTTCGAATTCAAGATTTCGTGCAAGGCCTCGGATGTGTTCCTCGCCGTGGCCGCCTACATGGCCCTGGCCGAGGCCTGCGACTATCCGCTGCACATCGGCATCACGGAGGCCGGCGGCCTGCGAAGCGGCACCATCAAGTCGTCGGTCGGGCTGGGCAATCTGTTGTGGTCCGGGGTCGGCGACACCTTGCGCGTCTCGCTTTCGGCCGATCCGGTCGAAGAGATCAAGGTCGGGTTTGACCTGCTGAAATCGCTGGGCCTGCGGCATCGTGGCGTGAACGTCATTTCCTGCCCGTCCTGTGCCCGGCAGCAGTTCCAGGTGATCAAGACGGTCGAGGTGCTGGAAAAACGCCTGGCCCATATCACCACGCCGATGACCGTCTCGGTCATTGGTTGTGTGGTCAACGGGCCCGGCGAGGCACGGGAAACCGACATCGGCTTTACCGGCGGCGGCAACGGCACGCACCAGGTCTATATCAACGGCCTGCCCGATCATCGCCTCAAGAACCAGGACATTGTCGATCACCTGGTGGAACTGGTCGAAAAGAAGGCTGCCGAGATCGAGGCCGAAGTGGCCGCCGAGCAGACACCGCGTATCGCTCCGGCCGCTTCTTAGCCTGCTCCGGAGGTTGTCTTGTCCGCGCTGCAGCCAGTTCGCGGTACCCGCGATATTTTGCCCGAGGATATGCGCCATCATCGCATGGTGACCGACACGGCGGCTCGGATCGCAGCGCGCTATGGCTATCTCGAGATGTCGACCCCGGTATTCGAGTTCACCGAGGTGTTTAAGCGAAGTCTCGGCGACACCTCCGACGTGGTGACCAAGGAGATGTATACCTTCGCGATGAGGGAGGGCGAGCAGATCACCCTGCGGCCCGAGGCGACGGCCGGCATCGCGCGCGCCTTCATCTCCAACGGCCTGATCCAGCAGCTGCCGCAGAAGTTCTTTTACAGCGGTCCGATGTTCCGCCACGAGCGGCCGCAGAAGGGCCGGCAGCGCCAGTTCCACCAGATCGATGTGGAGCTGCTGGGCGTGGCCGAGCCTTTGGGTGATGTGGAGATCATTGCGGTCGGTGCGCACATACTTGAAGCCCTTGGCGTGCTGCCGCGCACCACGCTGGAACTGAACACCCTGGGCGATCCGGATAGCCGCCGCGGCTATCGTGCGGCCTTGGTCGAATATTTCGGCGATCAGCGCGACCGTCTTTCCAAGGACAGCCTCGAGCGGCTCGAGCGCAATCCCCTGCGGATCCTGGACTCCAAGGACGAGGGCGACCGCCGACTGGTCGCCGATGCGCCGCTTTTCGGCGACTACCTGAACCAGGCCAGCGTCGATTTCTTTAGTCGAGTCACCGCCGGGCTCGAGACCTTGGGCATCGCCTATCAATTGAACCCGCGGTTGGTACGCGGCCTCGACTACTACACGCACACGGCCTTCGAGTTCACGACCACGGAACTGGGTGCGCAGGGCGCCGTGCTGGCCGGCGGTCGCTACGACGGTCTGATCGAAACCATAGGCGGACCTTCGACACCCGGCACCGGCTGGGCGGCGGGGGTCGAACGGCTGGCCATGCTGCTGACAGAGGCGCCATCGGTGCCCCGGCCGATTGCCGTGGTCCCGGTCGGTGGTCAGGCCGAAGAGCTGGCGCTTGTTCTGGTCCAGCGCTTGCGGCACGAAGGTTTTGCGATCGATCTGGGTTTTAGCGGCAACATCAAGAAGCGCATGAAGCGGGCCGACCGTGTTCGGGCCCGCGCCGCCGTGATCCTCGGCGAGGATGAGCTGGCCAAGGACAGCGCGACGGTACGCGATCTCGATACCGGCGAGCAGGAGCTCGTGTCTCTCGATTCTCTGAGCGACCGCCTCGCCCGCTTCACATAGCTAAGAGCCTATCCGAGCATTGGTCATGGGCTGCATCGGCCAGACAGACGCGAGAGTTAGGAGCGGAGGCGCGGGCGATGCCGGGCCCATCGGCAAGCCTTCGCGACGCGGCAATCGCGCCTATCCGGCCGACCCGCAGGGCCGCGTTTTCAAGGCCTTGGGACGTCGTCCGGCACCGCTTGCGATGCGCGAGGCATTGCGGCGCGGCACCGTCTTAGCCCAAGGCCTTGAAAACGCGGTGCAGCCCGTGACCAATGCTCGGACAGGCTCTTAGGGCCATGGCCGCTGTGCCTCAAGATCCGGCGCGCCGTCTCGTCGTTTTCGGCGTCAACCACCGCACCGCCACGGCGGCGTTGCGCGACCGCCTGATGATCGAGGAGGTCGACCAACCGGCGATGCTCTCGGAGGTCCGGGCAATCGGCGCGGATCAGGCCGTCGTGCTGGCGACCTGCGATCGACTGGAAATCGTGGCTTTACACGACGACCCCGAGGCGGCGGTCGCACCGCTGCTGAGCTTGCTGGCCGAACGGGCGCAAGTTACGCCCGACGAAATTGCGACGCAAAGCTACCGTCATTTCGGCGCAGCGGCCTTGCGCCATGTGTTCGCCGTGGCCGCCTCCCTGGATAGCCAAGTCATCGGCGAACCGCAGGTGCTGGGTCAGGTGAAAGAGTGCCACCGCCTGGCCAGCGCGGCCGGCGCGCTTGGCCCGCAACTCGAAGCGATCCTGCAAGGCGCCTACGGTGTCGCCAAACGGGTGCGCAGCGAGACGTCGGTGGCCGAACGGCCGGTTTCAGTCGCGGCTGCCGCGCGTCTGGTGGCGCGTAACTTGCACGGCGATCTCGGTCGCTGCCGCGGTTTGCTGCTTGGGCTCGGCGAGATGGGCGATCTCATGGCACTCGGATTCCAGGATGCCGGCCTCGCGGACCTCGTGGTCATGCACAGATCGGCGACGCGAGCGGAAGCGGCGGCCCATCGCCTGCGTGCCCATTTCCGGCCGTGGGAGGAGCTTGACGAGGCTCTGGTCGAAGCCGAAATAGTGATAACGGCCTTGGGTTCGGGTCGCTATAACATCAACGCCTCGGCGGTCAAGGCGGCGCTCAGGGAGCGGCGTCAGCGTCCCGTGCTCTTGATCGATAGCGCCGTGCCTCGCGATGTCGAGCCTGCGGTTGAGGAGTTAGACGGGGCTTTCCTTTACGATCTGAACGATCTGGAGGGTGTGGCCCGCGAAGGCAAGGCAACCCGCGAAGCGGCGGCCCTTTCGGCGTGGCGGGTTCTGGACGAGGAGCTGGCGGCATTTCAGCGCCAGCGCGCCGAGCGGGCGGCGGTGCCGGCGGTGGCGGCGCTAAGACAGCACTTCGACGCGGTTCGCGCGCAGGTCTTGGCCGAAGGGCCGGCGGATGCCGAGGCGGCGACGCGGCGCCTGATCAAACGGCTGTTGCATGACCCGAGCGAGGTCTTGCGCGCCGCCGCGACCAGCGACCCGGAGGCGGGCCGTGCGCTGGAAGCGACGATCGAGCGGTTGTTCCGGCTCGACAGACAGTCGCCGGAGTCCGATCGCGAAAGCGACGGGGAGCAAGAAACGTGAACCTTGATGACAAGCTGAACCGCGTGGTCGCCCGCCACGACGAACTCGGCAGCCTGGTGGCGCAGCATCCCGAGCCCGGGTCGAGGGGCTATACCGAGATGCTGAAGGAATTGGCCGAGATCACACCCATGGTCGAGCGCATCGCGGAGTTGCGAGAAGTGCAACGCGAGCTGGCCGAGGTGGAAGGTCTTATGGCCGACCCGGAGTCCGACGCCGAGATGCGGGCGTTGGCGGAGAGCGAGCGGGACAGCCTGTTGGGACGGATTCCCGAACTGGAACAGAAGGTCAAGCTGCTGCTCTTGCCGAAGGACGAAGCCGACGACCGCAACGCCATACTGGAAGTGCGGGCCGGCACCGGCGGCGAGGAGGCAGCGCTTTTCGCTGCCGAACTGTTCCGCATGTATCATCGTTACGCAGATCTGCATGGCTGGCGCTTCGAGCCGCTCGGTATCTCGGAAACCGGTATCGGCGGCTACAAGGAAGCGAGTGCCGAAATCACAGGCAAGGGCGTCTTCGCCCGTCTCAAGTTCGAATCCGGACCGCACCGGGTACAGCGGGTGCCGGTAACGGAGTCCGGCGGGCGCATCCATACCTCGGCGGCGACGGTGGCGGTTTTGCCCGAGGCAGAGGAGGTCGATGTTCAGGTCGAGGACAAGGACCTGAGGGTCGACACCTTCCGGTCCCAGGGGGCCGGAGGCCAGCACGTCAACACCACCGACAGCGCCGTGCGCATCACTCATTTGCCGAGCGGCATCGTGGTGAGCTGTCAGGACGAGAAGTCCCAGCACAAGAACCGGGCCAAGGCGATGAAGGTCCTACGTGCCCGCCTTTACGAGCAACAGCGCCAAGAGTTGGACACGGCGCGCGCGGCCGAACGCCGGACCCAGGTCGGCAGCGGCGACCGGTCCGAGAAAATCAGAACCTATAACTTCCCGCAGGGCCGCGTAACTGACCACCGCATCAACCTGTCGCTCTACAAGCTGGACCGAATTTTGGCAGGCGAGGCTCTTGACGAGTTGATCGAGGCGCTGGTTTCGGAGGACCAGGCAGCGCGTTTGGCGGCCCTGGAATGAGTCGATCGGCGGCGATTTCCCGGAATGTAGCCACGGCGCTCGACTGGGCGGTTGCCCATTTGCGAGCCGCTGGTGTCGAAGCGCCGCGGCGCGATGCCCGCATCCTGCTGGCGGAGGTTCTTGGCGGTGACCCGGCCCTTGTGATCGGTTATCCGGAACGGCCGCTCGAAGCGGCGGAGACCAGGCGTTTTGAATGCCTGGTCCGGCGCCGCGTTGCACGCGAGCCGATATCCCGGATCGTGGGCCGGCGCGAATTCTGGAGCTTAACCTTCCGTGTGACGCCGGATACGCTGGATCCGCGGCCCGAGAGCGAGACGCTGGTCGAGGCGGTGTTGGCACGAGCCGGGGACCGGGCGGCGCCGCTGAGCATTCTCGACTTGGGCACAGGCACCGGATGCCTGCTGCTGGCCCTGCTTACGGAACTGCCACGGGCGAGCGGTCTGGGTGTGGATCTCAGTCCGGCGGCCGTCGCCGTCGCGCGCCACAATGCTAAGTCGCTGGATCTGGCCGATCGAGCCAAATTCCATGCGGCAGATTGGACCTCGGATTTGACCGATTCTTGGCAAGTTATTGTTAGTAACCCGCCCTATATAATGGATGTCGAGATAGCCGACTTAGCGCCCGAGGTCGCGGACTACGACCCACGAATGGCGTTGTCGGGCGGTCCCGACGGGCTTGCGGCCTACCGCAGCCTGATCCCACAGGCGGCTCGTCATTTAGCGCCGGGCGGGACCCTGGTGCTGGAGATCGGCGCCGGCCAGGCCAAGAACGTCGAACGAATGCTGGGTGCCGCTGGTTTGGCAAAGACGGGCTGCGCAAGCGACCTTTCTGGGATCCAGCGCTGTATTTTGGCCGAAAGCAAACTATGAGGTTGAGCCGATACCAATCGGCATAGCGAAAAAAACAGTTGGAAAGTGCCGCATTCATGTCTAGGTTTGAAGCCTGAGCCGTAGGCTCCCGCGTCCTTTAAGGATGCCCACGACCCCCAGACAGAATGCGTTGCTCGAGAGCTCGCAAGATCGCCGCGGCAGCGGGACACGAGGGGATGCGAGTTGATTGCCGTCCGCCTTTACGCAACGGATTTAAAGTAACGGAGCTATGAGACCAGGAAGCAACACACGGCGACCGCGCGGTCGACCGAACCGCAAACAACATGGTTCACCGCGCTCGCAGACTTTCGATAGCCACGGTCCGGATGTCCGCATTCGCGGCAACGCGCCGCAGGTCTATGAAAAGTACCTGACACTCGCCCGCGATGCCACGGCCTCGGGCGACCGGATCAGCGCGGAGAGTTACTACCAGTTCGCCGAGCACTACTTCCGGATCATGAACGACTCGACCGATCCTCAGCGCCTGAATCCGGAAGCGCCGCGCATGAATAGGGACCAACAAACTCAGACGCCGCGCGAACAGCCTCAGGTCGAGTGGCCTGTGGACCAGGTTGCGAGCAATAACGGTGCGCCGGGCGAGAAGCCTACGCCCAGCGCGCGGCAGGACGGGTCCGGACGTGCGGTCTCGGAAGAGACCGAACAGCCGGCGCCGGAAGGCGAAGCCGTTCCGACGGCCGCGCAAGAGGGCGCCACCGGGTCGGAAACTGACGGCGAGTCCGCGCCGCGTCGCGCGACGAAGGGCAGGCCGCGCGGCCGGCGCCGCACGGCCAACGGCTCCGGTGACTCGGGCGCTGAACCGGCGAGCAAGACGCGCGGCAAGGCCGACGACAAGAAGCCGTCGAAAAAGTCCGACGACAGCGAAGAAGCGATTCCCCAGTAGAAGCCTAATAGCTGAACGAGGGTTCGTTCGCGTCCGCTGCCTTGGGCAGCGCGAGCAGGCTTGTCTCGAAGGTATGGGCACGTCCCGTGCCGATCCTATCGAGATTGTCGACCAACCAGGCTTCGGCGGTCTGCCGGCCGATGTCCCTGAGCCCGGTCAGGAACGACCAGTCGGTATTCAGCTTGCTGGTTTCCTCGAACTGCGACATGTGGTCCGGCGGTAGTATGTGGTGTAGGGCGAGCCGCCCGAGTCGGCGGCCCAACTCCGAGGCCGGGTCGGCCAAGCTCGCCAACTCGTCGATCATCTGAATTTCGCGCAGCAGCGGCGCATTCATCAAGATCCGTTCCAGGCGGCTCGATATCTCGCGCGCGGTCATGGGCAGGTTCGGATGCCCCTGGGCATCGATATGGACCAGCAGAACGTCGTTCGGCCCGCCGCTCTGGATCAGCGGCAGGACTGGCGGGTTGGCCGTGAATCCGCCATCCCAGTAGTAGGAACCGTCGATATCGATCGCCTTGTAGAGCTGCGGCAGGCAGGCCGAGGCGAGCAGCACATCGCTGGAAATCTCACGGTTGCTGAACAGCCGGGGGCTGCCGGTGTGAACGTTGGTCGCCGAGATGATCAGCTTCAGCTTCCGGCTGCGCTGTAGGCGATCGAAGTCGACCAGCTCTTCCAGCAGATCGCGCAGCGGATTGAGATCCAGCGGATTGAAATTGTAGGGCGACGCGACACGGGTCATCCATTCCCGGCCCACCCGACCGGTGGTCCAGGCGAGAAATCCCTGGCCCAGCGATGGCAAGCGCCCGGCCTCGCTGACTTTCTGCCAGAGTTCGGCGAGCGCCTGCCGGGCGGCGCCCCGACCGCCGCTCAGGTAGCCGCTGGCCAAAACCGCCGCGTTCATCGCGCCGGCGCTGGCGCCGCTGATCGCGTCGATGGTGAGGCCTTCCTGCTCCAGGAGCCGGTCCAACACACCCCAGGTAAAGGCACCATGGGAGCCGCCACCCTGAAGCGCCAGCGAGACCCTTTTTTCGCCCCGTCTCGCCCTCGATCGGCGGGCTACGGCGGGCCGCGACCACAGCGGCCGAAGGAACAGCAAGCCCAACAGCCAGCCGAGAAAATGGCCGATGCCCTGCGTCTTTACGTCGCTCATCTAACGCCTCCTCAGCGTTGCGGCGGCCGTTTTCGCCAGCCCATATTGCACCGCAGCATTTTGGCGAGATTGTGTTAAGGAAAGACGAAAGGCAGTCGCCGGAATGCTCCGGACTCAGTCGGGCGCCGCGACGGTGGCACCCTTGGCCACCGTGCCGGCGGCGGTGACGGTCGCATAGATTCCCATGTTCACATGGCCGAAACCGCGCTGCAGAAACAGCGGCACGTTGAGGTCACGTGCCGCGGTCTCGGGGTTGACTGTGGTGGCGGCGCAGCGGTCGATCGGGTCGATGACCCGGAGCTTCGCCCCGCCCAACTCTATGTCCTGCCCGGTCCAGGTGAACTCCTGCCAGGCCGGAAGGCCTTCCAGATAAATGTTGGCGCGGAACCTGAGGGGATGCACCGCCTGCCGCGTCACGCGTTCCAGGTCTCGCACGCTGGCCAGGTTGACGATCGAGAGGAACTTGTCCGGCACGTCGGAAAAACTGTGTCCGGGCGCCTCCACCAGACGCGGGGCGCCGCGCGTGGTGCCGGCCATGAAGCTGGCGAAGAACTGGCCGATCACGGTTCGACCCAGCGTCTCCGTGACCTTTGCACTGACCACTTGCTTGCCGTTGCGCTCGATCGAGAGCCGGCCGCTCTCCGGTTCGAAATGCACTTTGAGCTGCGCCAGCTTCTCGTCGCGCATCAACATCAGAAAATTCGTCTTGGGCAGCCACTGCGGGTTCTGCGGATCGAATTGGGTAGAGCCGTGGGCGAGCGCGAAGCGCCGGTCGTGGGGCAAGCATTCCCCGGGCACCAGCTCGGCCTGCTCGAGGCTTTCCGCCGAAAGTCCCTTGACCGGGTAGCGGCAGATATCGACCACGGTGATCGCCATGGAAAATCCCGAAAAATTGACCTGCCGAGCTAAGCCGGGCCGGTCGGCACTGTCAATCTTGGTCCCCGGTCGGCGGATTTGTCGCTGGCCCTCTTGTGTCCTTTTTGCAACACCCCATATCGAGTATCGCGGGTGACTTACGTCAACGCATCAGTCACCGTGTGCCGGCATCCTGGACACGGGAGAGACTATGAGGAACAGCATCATCGACCGTGTGCCGCGAGCAGGCGGGTGCGGACGAGGAGGGCAGAGATATGGACTTTGAAAAATACACCGAACGCTCGCGCGGTTTCATCCAGGCGGCTCAAGGTCTGGCGCTCCGCAGCAGCCATCAGCGCTTCGCCCCCGAGCATCTGCTCAAGGTTCTGCTCGACGACAAGGAAGGCCTGGCGGCCAACCTGATCCGGGCCGCTGGCGGTGACCCCGTCGCCGCCCTGCGGGCGACTGAGGCCGATTTGGCCAAGCTGCCCAAGGTCGAGGGCGACGGCCAGCTCTATCTGGCCCCGGAAACGGCGCGGCTCTTCGAGCAGGCCGCCACCTTGGCGGAAAAGGCCGGCGACAGCTACGTTACGGTCGAGCGGTTGCTTCTGGCCTTGGCCATGGCGAGCGGCACGGCCGCCGCCAAGGCCCTGTCGAAAGCCGGCGCCTCGCCGCAGCAGCTGAATGCCGCGATCAACGAGGTTCGCAAGGGCCGCACGGCTCAGAGCGCGACGGCCGAGGAGGGCTACGACGCGCTCAAGAAGTATGCCCGGGACCTCACCGCCGTGGCCCGCGAGGGCAAGCTCGATCCGGTGATCGGCCGGGACGAGGAAATTCGCCGGACCATCCAGGTGCTGTCCCGGCGCACCAAGAACAACCCGGTGCTGATCGGTGACCCCGGCGTCGGCAAGACCGCGATCGTCGAGGGCCTGGCGCTGCGCATCGTCAACGGCGACGTGCCGGAAACCCTAAAGAAAAAGAAGCTCATGGCGCTCGACCTGGGCGCCATGGTGGCGGGCGCCAAGTTCCGCGGCGAGTTCGAAGAGCGCCTCAAGGCTGTGCTGCAGGAGATTGCCGCGGCCGAGGGCGAGATCATTGTCTTCATCGACGAGCTTCACACCCTGGTCGGCGCTGGCAAGGCGGAGGGCGCGATGGACGCCTCCAACATGCTCAAGCCGGCGCTCGCCCGTGGCGATCTGCATTGTGTCGGCGCCACCACTCTGGACGAATATCGCCAGCACATCGAAAAGGACGCGGCGCTCGCACGCCGCTTTCAAACCGTCTTCGTGGCCGAGCCTTCGGTCGAGGAGACGATCTCGATTCTGCGCGGTCTCAAGGAAAAATACGAGCTGCACCACGGCGTACGCATCACCGACTCGGCGATCGTCGCCGCCGCTACTCTCTCCAATCGCTACATCAGTGACCGTTTCCTGCCCGACAAGGCGATCGACTTGGTCGACGAGTCGGCCAGCCGCCTGCGCATGGAGGTCGACTCCAAGCCGGAGCCGATAGACGAGCTGGACCGCAGGTTGATTCAGCTGAAGATCGAACAGGCGGCGCTCAAAAAGGAGAGCGACAAGGCCTCGAAGGAGCGCTTGGCGAAGCTGGTCACGGAGATCGACGAGCTGGAGCAGAAATCCGGCGAGCTGACCGCTCAGTGGCAGAGCGAGAAGGACAAGCTGGCCGGCGCCCAAAAGCTCAAGGAAGCGCTCGATCAGGCGCGCGGCGAGCTCGAGATCGCCCAGCGCAACGGCGAGTTGGAGCGGGCCGGCGAGCTGGCTTATGGCGTCATCCCCGACCTTGAGCGCAAGCTGCAGGGCGCCGAGGCGGCGGCGGAGCACCGCATGCTGAACGAGGCGGTGACCGAGCACGATATCGCCGGCGTGGTCTCGCGTTGGACCGGTATCCCGGTCGACCGCATGTTGGAGGGCGAGCGCGAGAAGCTCTTGCATATGGAAGACAGCCTGGCCGCCCGCGTGGTCGGCCAGGACGAGGCCATCGTGGCCATCGCCAACGCCGTGCGCCGGGCTCGCGCCGGTCTGCAGGACCCGAACCGCCCGATCGGCTCCTTTCTGTTCCTCGGGCCGACCGGTGTCGGCAAGACCGAATTGACCAAGGCCTTGGCGCAGTTCCTGTTCGATGACGAGACCGCCATGGTGCGGCTCGACATGTCGGAGTACATGGAGAAGCACTCGGTCTCGCGCATGATCGGTGCGCCGCCGGGCTATGTGGGATACGACCAGGGCGGTGCCTTGACCGAGGCGGTGCGCCGCCGGCCCTACCAGGTCATTCTGTTCGACGAGGTGGAGAAGGCGCACCCCGATGTCTTCAACGTACTGCTCCAAGTGCTCGACGACGGGCGCCTGACCGACGGCCAGGGCCATACCGTCGATTTCCGCAACACCCTGATCGTCATGACCTCGAATCTGGGTTCCGAGATCCTGGCCAACCAACCGGCCGGTCAGGACAGCGCCGCGGTGCGCGATCTGGTGATGGAGGCGGTGCGCGGCGCGTTCCGGCCCGAGTTCCTCAACCGGCTGGACGAGATCCTGCTGTTCCACCGCCTGAGCATCAGCCACATGGCTGGTATCGTCGATATCCAGCTCGGCCGCCTGACCGCCATGCTGGCCGAACGCAAGATCGCCCTCGACCTGGATGGGCCGGCCAGGACTTGGCTGGCCGAAAAAGGCTACGACCCGGTCTATGGCGCCCGGCCGCTCAAGCGAGTGATACAGCGGGAGTTGCAGAATCCCCTGGCCGAACTGATCCTGGCCGGCAAGATCGCCGACGGTGACAGCGTCAAGGTTTCGGCGGGCGAGAACGGCCTGACGATCAACGGCCAGGCGGTCGCCGCCGAGGCGGCCTAGCAAGGCTATCCGCCGCGCCTCGTCCCTGCGGAGCCAGGCTATGTTCTACGACACCCGGACCGGCCGACATGGTCTGCCCCATGACCCCTTCAAGGCCTGCGTCGTGCCGCGGCCGATCGGTTGGATCACCACGCTCGGCGCCGACGGTGTCGTCAACCTGGCGCCCTACAGCTTCTTCAACGGGGTTGCCGGCTCGCCACCCATGGTCATGTTCGCGTCAAACGGCGGCAAGCCGGACGGTCCGAAGGATTCCATCACCAACTGTGAGGCAACTGGCGAGTTCGTCGCCAACATGGCGACCTGGAACCTGCGCGGCGCGATGAATCGGACCAGTAGCCCGGCCCCCGCCAAAGTCGATGAAGCGGTCCTGGCGGGCCTGGAGATGGCGCCCTCGGCCTTGGTCAAGCCGCCCCGGGTCAAGGCAGCGCCGATCCACCTGGAATGCCTTTACCATCAGACAGTCGAGCTTCCCTCGGACGACCCCGACGGCCGCAACGCGATGGTGATCGGGCGCGTGATCGGCGTCCACATAGACGACTCGGTCTTGACCGACGGTCGGGTCGACATGGCCAAGGTGCGGCCGATCGCACGCCTCGGTTACATGGACTACACACGGGTCGACCTGGTGTTCTCCATGTTGCGGCCGAACTGGCCGGCGCGCGACGACGGGACGGCGGCGGACTAGCGTAGCGATATCGGAAAAGGCGTTAGCCGCCGGAACTGATGGTCAGCACTCCGCTGTCGGTGACGCCGAAATCTGGTCGCCGCATTGGGCGCGCACCAATAGAGGATTGGGCAGCATCTCGTCGCGCAGGCGTTCGATCTCGACGCGAGTGGTGTGAAAAGCCTCGAGGTCTTCCGCCCTCAGCTTTTCACCGCTGGGCAGCTTGATTCTGAGCGGATTGACCTGCCGGCCGTTGATCATCACCTCGTAGTGCAGATGCGGTCCGGTCGAGCGCCCAGTCGAGCCGACATAGCCGATCACTTGGCCCTGCTTGACCCGACGGCCGCGCCTGATGCCTTTGGCGTAGCCGCGCAGGTGGGCGTAGGCGGTCTTGTAGGTGCTGTTGTGCCGTATCCTGATGTAGTTGCCGTAGCTGCGGTTGGGCCCGGCGCGCTCGATGACACCGTCGCCGGCGGCATAGATCGGGGTGCCCCTGGACGCAGCGAAATCGGTGCCCCGATGCATCTTGTTGTAGCCCAGGACCGGATGTTTCCGGCGCCCGTAGCCCGAGGAGATTCGCGCCCCGTCGATCGGCGTGCGCATCAGCGTCTTGCGCGCCGACTGGCCGGTCCGGTCGAAATAGTCGGTCCGCCCGCTTTCGGGCGTGAAGCGGTACAGCTCGATCCGCTCGTCCCTCAGGGTGAGGGCGGCGTAGACGATGTCGCCGGTCTTGGCCAGG
The DNA here is from genome assembly GCA_041617155.1 of Kiloniellales bacterium. GTDB lineage: Bacteria > Pseudomonadota > Alphaproteobacteria > Kiloniellales > JAKSDN01 > CAMYKD01. The sequence goes on along the minus strand of JBFJPL010000095.1, from coordinate 1,211 downwards.
GCACCGGCCTGGTCGTAGAAGCTCTCGTATAGCAACTCGAAGCCGTCGCCCGGCTGGATCTCGCGCTGGAAGTCGACATCGAAGCTGAAGGCGCGGATCAGGTCGATCATCACCGGGACCGGGACGCCGGCCTCCTGGCCGGCGCCGAACAGGCTGCTGTCGATCTGCCCCCGGCTTGCGGCCACCTTGCGGGTCAACGGCCGGTCGATGGCGGTCGCGACATAGTCGGCCGCCGCGTCGCGCCGGGCCACCTGGATGTCGCGCTCGGGACTTTCCTGCAGGCGCAGCGACAGCAAGGGTGTGACGGCCTCGTCGTCGATGGCGTCGACCTCCGCGCTGAAGGCGAGGTGGATGGCCTGGCCGGGTTTCAGCTTGCGCGGGCTGTAGACCGTTTTCAGGGCGGTGATCGCCTGGTGGGCCTCCTGCCGGGCGGCGCCGGCCTCGACCAGCAGCGCCATCAGCGTGTCGCCTCTGCGCACCTCGACCGTGCGGCCGACGGCCGCCGGCGTGGCCTCGGCCGCCAAGTCGGCGGGCGAGGCGGGTAGGGCCGTTTGCTTGGGCAGCTCGGCTTCCAGGTCCACCAGGGGTGGGGCCTTGGGGCCGGCGGCCGCCCACCAGGATAGACCAAGGGCCGCCGCGAGCGGCGCGGCGATGGCCACGGTGCGTAAAAGGGATCTGCGCGCGGGTCTGGTCAGCGAGTCGGATTCGCGGGGTGGCGTCAAGGCGACTCTACTCCTTCCTGGCCAGTGGTCCAGGAGGCACCCCAAATGGAGACCATGCCGCCCAGTCCGGTGATAATGTCTGCCCCCGACTGTGCAAATTGCTTATCATACAATGGTTTGTCAACGGTTAACCCGGGTTTGCCCGGGCTCGGCGCGGGGTCCGGGCCGGGCCCGGACCGTCGCCAATAGTTCTTTTGCAACAAAGGATTTGACAGGGCGTGGCGGGCGGCGTATATACCCGCTCCGCAGCGCGGCAGGGGTAGCTGCCCCGCCGTGCTGTATCTTTGTGAACGCTTTTTGACATTGTTGTTATGAATGGAAGGGATACGCGGGCGGCCGGGTAGCTTAGGTTTTGGTGATTATTGGGCCTTGGGCGCTTAGCGGTATCTTTTGGGTTGGTCATTTTGGTGTGGTTTGGCTTTTGGCCGGACTGTGCTGATGATGGCTGGCTTTATGTGATGTTGTTATGTGTTCGAGGAGCCCTTAGTT
>JBFJPL010000094.1:0-15546 GCA_041617155.1 Kiloniellales bacterium | reverse complement strand
CTTTGCGATCGCCGCGGCGACAAGCTCGCGCGCTTGGCTCAGGCGTCCCTGTTGAGCCCGCAGGACGCCCAGCAGATTGAGCACGTCGCTGTTGCCGGGCTGTTGCCGGAGCACGGCATCGTAGAGTTCCTCGGCCCGAGCCAAACGCCCCTGCCGGTGATGCTCGGAAGCCAGCGCCAAGAGGTCGCGGTCGCCCGGCGGCGGACTCTGAGAGGATGTCGCCATGGGGCGACTGTTGCCCACACCGCCGGCATTGTCCATCTCCGCGGGCCGCTGTCGGCCGGTCAAAGTGGCCATGCGGCCGATTTCATCTATCGTCTATACTGCAACTTCAGTGCAGAGACGGCGTAGCGGGCGGGCACCCCGATGGCGCCGACGACAAGGAGAAACCCCATGACCGACCTGGTCTCCCGCACCCACGAGGTGACCAACCAGCCGCCGGCCCTGGTCGATTTCAACCTGTTCGACAGCGACCGCTGCCTGAGCGAGGCGGCACAGCGCGAGGGCGCGGCCTGGGCCAAGGCCCGGCTCGGCAAACAAGGGAAGATCCTGGGCAGCGCCGAGGTGGTCGAGCTGGGGCACCTGGCGAACCGGCATGTGCCGGTGCTGCGGAGCCACGACCGCTACGGCCGCCGCATCGACGAGGTCGAGTTCCATCCCGCCTGGCACCGCCTGATGTCGATCGGCATGGCCGCGGAGCAGCATGCCCTGCCCTGGAACCAGCCGAAACGGGGTGCCCATGTGGCGCGCGCCGCCTTGGCCTTCATGATGTGCCAGACCGAAAGCGGCGTGTGCTGCCCGCTGACCATGACCTTCGCCGCGGTGCCGGCGCTCAGGCGTCAGCCGGAGCTGGCGGCCGAGTGGGAACCGCGCGTGCGCGCAACCGCCTACGACCAGAGCTGGCAGCCGGCCGAGCGCAAGACCGCCGCCACCATGGGCATGGCGATGACGGAAAAACAGGGCGGTTCCGACGTCAGGGCCAATACGACGAGGGCCGAGCCGGCCGGGGCCGGCGGCGAGTACCTCCTGACCGGCCACAAGTGGTTCTGCTCGGCGCCCATGTGCGATGCCTTCCTGTCTCTGGCGCAGAGCCCGGGCGGCCTGTCCTGCTTCCTGGTGCCGCGCTGGCTGCCCGACGGCACGCTGAACCGCTTCTTGATCCAGCGGCTCAAGGACAAGATGGGCAACCGCGCCAACGCCTCGAGCGAGATCGAGTACGACGGCACCTGGGCGCGGATGGTCGGCGAAGAAGGCCGCGGCGTGGCGACGATCATCGAGATGGTCCACCATACCCGGCTCGACGTGGCGATCTGCTCGGCGGCGCTGATGCGCCAGGCGCTGGCCCAGGCGGTGCACCATGCCGCGCACCGCACCGCGTTTCAGCGCCACTTGATCGACCAGCCCCTGATGCGGAACGTCCTGGCCGACCTGACGGTCGAGTCCGAGGCCGCGACCATGCTGGTGATGCGCCTGGCCCGCGCCTTCGACGAAGCCGCCAAGGATCCGGCGCAAGGGGCGTTCGCCCGACTGGCGACCGCGGTCACGAAATTCTGGGTCTCCAAGCGGGCGCCCGATTTCGTGTTCGAGGCCATGGAGTGCCACGGCGGCAACGGCTATGTCGAGGAATCGATCATGCCCCGGCTCTACCGCGAGGCCCCCTTGAGCTCGATCTGGGAGGGCTGCGGCAACGTCATCTCGCTCGATATCCTGCGCGCCCTGGAGCACAACCCGGAATCCTTCGAGGCCTACCTCGACGAGCTGGCGCCGGCGGCCGGGACGGACAAGCGGCTGGACGCCATGATCGCCAAGATCCGCGCGATGACCCGGGACCGGGCCGCGCTCGAGGCCAACGGACGCCATCTGGGCGAATGCATGGCGCTGGCGCTCCAGGGGGCGTTGCTGCTCAGCCATGGCGACGCCGCCGTCGCCGAGGCCTTTTGCGCCTCGCGCCTGGCCGGTGAAAGGGGCGCGACCTACGGCACACTGGCGCCCGGCCTGCCGCTCGGCCAGATCGTCGAGCGCGCCCGCCCCGAAATATCCTGATCCGCGGCTCCGCCCCGCCGGCCCGCCGGCGGGCGATGCGACCGACGCAGGGCAGCTATCTCTTGCGGCCGGGTGGATTTTGCTTGAAATTGCTGGAGCGGCGTTGCATATCCGCCGCTCTCCGGAATTGCCCGGGTCATCTACTGGTTGGGGAGGACGGCCGATGTCGACCAGTCGCGCCCTCTTCCAATTGGGGATGGACTTGGATCGAGGTTCAAGCACCGCCCAAACGGAAGACGGAACTTTCGCTTGTGGCGCCGCCGAGGCGCAGACCGCACGCAAGGACCATTTCATCGAACGCAATGGCGTGCGCTATGCGGGCACTCATTTGATCATCGATCTCATGGGCGCGGAGCGGCTCGACGATCTCGCGCACATCGAGCGTACGCTCAAGAACTGTGTCGAGGCCTCGGGCGCGACCCTGCTGCACATCCACCTGCACCATTTCACGCCCAACGGCGGCGTGTCCGGCGTGGCGGTCCTGGCGGAATCGCACATCTCGATCCACAGCTGGCCGGAGTGCGGCTATGCGGCGATGGATGTCTTCATGTGCGGCGACGCCGAGCCCGAGCAAACCATCGACGTGCTGCGCGAAGCCTTCAACCCGGACCGCATCGTCATCGGTGAGCACCTTCGGGGACGCGGCGCTTGACACGCTGGATCGAGGAAGACCTGCACCGGGACTTCCACGTCAAGCTCAAGGCGGAACGGGTCATCTACGAAAGCCAGACAGAGCACCAGCATCTGGTTCTGTTCGAGAACCGGACCTTCGGCCGTGCGCTCGCGCTCGACAACGTCTTGCAGACCACCGAGAAGGACGAGTTCATCTATCATGAGATGCTGACCCACGTGCCGATCCTGGCCCACGGCCGGGTGCGCCGCGTGCTGATCATCGGCGGCGGCGACGGCGGCATGCTCGAGGAGGTGCTGAAGCATGGCGACGTCGAGCGGGTCACCATGGTCGACATCGACGACACCGTGATCGAGCTGAGCAAGCTCCATCTCAGATCGATTTGCGGCGAAGCCTTCGAGGATCCGCGCAGCGAGCTGGTGATCGCCGATGGGGTCGATTTCGTCGCGACCTGCACCGAGCGCTTCGACGTGATCATCATCGATTCGACCGATCCCATCGGGCCCGGCGAAGTGCTGTTCACCCAAGCATTCTACGAAAGCTGCCGGAGCTGCCTTGCGCCGCGCGGCATCCTGGTCACCCAGAACGGCGTGCCCTTCCTGCAGGGCGAAGAGCTGGCCGGCACCCTGGGCTGCCTGCGGCCGCTGTTCAGCGACACCGCCTGCTACTTCGCCGCGGTGCCGACCTACGTCGGCGGATCCATGGCCTTTGGCTGGGCGAGCGACGACATGTCGCTGAGACAAAGCTCGCTCGAGGAGCTCAGCGCCCGTTTCGAAGGCGCCGAAATCACAACCCGCTACTACAGCCCCGAGGTCCACCTGGCGGCCTTCGCGGTACCGCCCTATATCGCCGCGCTGATCGCCTGAACGGCGCATCGGCCAAAGGCCGCCGAAAGCACCCTTCCCTACGTCGCTGAAACAATTAAATAATCATCTGAAAAAAGCGGACTGTCCCCTTTTTCGCGGCGGCGCCGTTCGGCTCAGGCCTCGACGCGTTCGGCCTTGGCCTTGAGCAGCTCTTGTTCGATCAGCTCGCGGCGCGACGGCTTGCCGATCAGGGTCCTGGGCAGCTCGGCGCGGAACTCGACCCGCCGCGGCAGCTCGAAGGTCGCCAGCTTGTCGTGCAGAAAGCCGCGCAGCTCGGCGGCGGTCATTTCGACCCCGTCGCGCAGCTTGACATAGGCCTTGACGATCTCGCCGCGGTGCTGGTCGGGAACGCCGCAGACCACCACTTCCTCGACCCCCGGGTGCAGGTAGATCGCCTCCTCGACCATGCGCGGGTAGACGTTGAAACCGCCGGTGATGATCAGGTCCTTGATGCGGTCGATCAGGAAGACATAGCCGTCGGCGTCGATGTAGCCGACGTCGCCGGTATGCAGGAAGCCGCCGCGCAAGGCATCCTGCGTGGCTTCCGGTCGGTTCCAGTAACCGGCCATGACCTGCGGCCCGGAGACACAGATCTCGCCGTGTTCGCCGATTGCCAGCACCCTGTCGGGATCCTTCAAGGCGGCGATCCGAACCGTGGTTCCGGGGATCGGCAGGCCGATGGAGTCCGGCTTGTTGAGGCCGGCGAAAGGATTGATGGTGCAGACCGGCCCGGCCTCGGTCAGGCCGTAGCCTTCGACCAGGACGCAGCCGGTCAATGTCTCGAAGGTCGTTTTGATCGAGAGCGGCAGCGCGGCACCACCCGAAAGGCAGTAGGTCAGGCTCGAGAGGTCGTACTTATCAAGGTCCTTCTGGCCGTTGATCGCCGAATACATGGTCGGCACGCCCATGAATATCGTCGGTCGCTGCTTGTCGATGGCCTTTAGTACCTCGGTGACTTTGAAGCGCGGCAAGAGCTGTAACTCGGCACCGATCATAAGACTGACGTTCATCACGCCGGTCATGCCGAAAACGTGGAACAGTGGCAGAACCGCCATGACCTTCTCCGCGCCGGGCTTGGCGCCGGTCGCCCACAGGCGAGTCTGGATCATGTTGGCCTGTAGATTGGCGTGGGTCAGCATGGCGCCCATCGGCTCGCCGGTGGTGCCGCCGGTGTATTGCAGCACCGCGACGTCCTGTTCGGGATCGATCGTCACGGGCTCCAACGCGCCGTCGTTGGCGACCAGCTTGTCGAACCTGACGTGGCGGCCGTCGTTCGGCACCTGGCTGACCTCGCCCCGCTTCATGAGTGCGAACAGTGCGTTCTCCGGAAACGGCAGCGCGGCGCTCATGCGGCACACCACGATCTGTTCGAGGCAGCTGTCTCCGAGCCGCCCCTCGACCTTTCGATAGAGGCTCTTGAGGTTCATGGTGACCAGGATCCGCGCCTCGGAATCGTCGATCTGGCGCATGATTTCCCGTTCGGCGTAGAGCGGGTTGAAGTTCACCACCGTGCCGCCGGCCTTGAGAATCGCGTGATAGCAGATCACGTAGTAGGGCGAGTTCGGCAGGAACAGCCCAACCCGCACGCCCTTGGTCACGCCCATATGCTGGAAGCCCTTGGCCGCGCGCGCCACCAGGTCGCCGAACTCGCGGTAGCTGTACTTCTTGCCGAAGAAATCCAGACATGGCTTGCTCGCGAAAGTGTCCACCGCGTCGTCGACCGCGGCGCACAGGGAGCGCCGCTCGATCTCGATCTCCCAGCCGACGCCGTCCGGGTAGGAGGCTTCCCAGGGATAGGGGCGCTCCCAGGTCACCTGACCGAGCTTCGACCGATCCCCGGTCCTGCCTATGATTCGGGCCAGCAGAGACGTTAAGACGCTCTTGAAGCCGGCCAGGGTTCTAGCGACGATGGCTCATTCTCCGTCCAATGGCGCTGTCGAAGCGGCGCATCTCGACTTAGCAAAAAATGGATAATGTATTAATAACGTTGACACTGTGAGTTTTCGCACCTTCGATGTCCGCTGCCCGTTCAGATTGGACGCGGATCATGGAAAATCCATTTGGCCAGGGAATTAAGGCCAGATTCCGGTTGAACATGACCGTGATACGAGGGAAGGTCGGCAGCCATCCAGTGTGGTTGGAATCGGACCCAGGGAGCGGCCATCGAGCGACCGCGTTCCGGTGAAGCAACAAAAAGAACGCGTGGGCAGGGGGCATGGAGTATTTCGTTCAGCAATTGATCAACGGCGTCACGTTGGGCGCGATCTATGGCCTGATCGCGATCGGCTACACGATGGTCTACGGCATCATCGGGATGATCAACTTCGCTCACGGCGATGTCTTCATGATCGGTGCCTTCATCGCGCTGATCTCGCTTTCCGTGTTGGGCATCGTCGGCATTACCTGGGTGCCGCTGGCGCTTCTGATCGTGCTGATCATCGCCATGCTCCTGACCGCCGCCTACGGCTGGACCGTGGAGCGAATCGCCTATCGGCCGCTGCGCGGATCGTTTCGCCTGGCGCCGCTGATCTCCGCGATCGGCATGTCGATCTTTCTGCAGAACTACGTGCAGATCGCCCAGGGCGCCCGCGTCAAGCCGCTGCAGCCGGTCATCCAGGGCGGCGTCATCGTGATGGAAAAAGGCGACTTCACGGTTTCGCTCAGCTACATGCAGATGATCATCGTGGTCCTTACGATCGCCTTGATGACGGCGTTTTCGCTGCTGATCGCCAAGACCGTGCTGGGCCGTGCCCAGCGCGCTTGCGAGCAGGATCGGGTGATGGCCTCGCTGCTCGGCATAAACGTCGATCGGACCATCTCGCTGACCTTCGTGATGGGCGCGGCACTGGCCGCCGTGGCCGGCATGATGTTCCTGCTCTACTACGGCGTGATCGATTTCTTCATCGGCTTCCTGGCCGGCATCAAGGCCTTCACGGCCGCCGTACTGGGCGGCATCGGCTCGCTGCCGGGGGCCATGCTGGGCGGCCTCCTGATCGGCCTGATCGAGACCTTCTGGTCGGCCTATTTCACGATCGAATACAAGGATGTGGCGGCCTTCGGCGTCCTCATTCTGGTGCTGGTCTTCAGGCCCACCGGGCTGCTCGGCAAGCCCGAGGTGGAGAAGGTCTGAGCTCATGGCTACGGAAAACCGCACCACGCAGCAGGGCGTCGGGCAGACCGCGCTGGAGGGTCTCGACCTGCCGGCGATCGCCAAGGACAGCTTCATGGCCGCCGTCTTGGTGCTCGCCCTGGCGGTTCCGATCATCGGCCTGCGCACGGTTCCCGCGCCACAAGGCCTCGATATCGAGGGCCGCTGGACGGGCGTCGCCATCGCGGTCGCGGCCGCCTTCGCCGGGCGTTTTCTGCTGAACATCTGGTGGGCCCAGCGGCGCAGCCGCCAGCGCGCGGCGCAACTGGCCGCGCCGGCGCTCGACATCGGCGCCTATGTCCAGACCTTCGCCAAGTACATCGGGCCGGTGCTGATCGTGGTCGCCGTGGCGCTGCCCTGGACGCCTTTCGCCAGCCGCTATGTGCTCGACGTCGGCATCCTGGTGCTGACCTACATCATGCTCGGCTGGGGCCTGAACATCGTGGTCGGCCTAGCCGGCCTACTTGATCTCGGCTACGTGGCGTTTTACGCGGTCGGCGCTTATTCCTACGCACTTATCGCGCAGTACTTCGACTGGTCCTTCTGGGTCTGCCTGCCGCTCGCCGGCGGGTTCGCGGCGTTTTTCGGCATCCTACTGGGCTTTCCGGTGCTGCGCCTGAGGGGCGACTACCTGGCCATCGTGACCCTGGGGTTCGGCGAGATCGTCCGGGTGATCCTGCTCAACTGGTATGATCTGACCAACGGACCGGACGGCGTTTCCAAGATCCCCAGGCCGAGCTTCTTCGGCCTGCCATTCGACCGCTCGCCGGACCAGGCTAGCGAGTCGTTCCACGGCTTTTTCGGGCTCGAGTACTCCTCGCTGCACCGTATCATCTTCCTCTATTACCTGATCCTCGTGCTGGCGATGGTCACCAACCTCTTCACGCTGCGGATCCGCAAGCTGCCGGTCGGGCGCGCCTGGGAAGCTCTGCGCGAGGACGAGATCGCCTGCCGCTCGCTCGGCATCAACCCGACCAACACGAAGCTCACGGCCTTTGCCATCGGCGCCATGTTTGGCGGATTCGCCGGATCCTTTTTCGCGACGCGCCAAGGCTTCATCAGTCCGGAGAGCTTCACTTTCGTGGAATCCGCGGTGATCCTGGCGATCGTGGTGCTGGGCGGCATGGGCAGCCAGATCGGCGTGGTGGTGGCCTCGGTGCTGTTGATCGGCGGCACAGAGCTGTTTCGCGAGCTGGAGGAATTCCGCATGCTGGCCTTCGGCGCGGCGATGGTCCTGATCATGATCTGGAAGCCGCGCGGCCTGCTGGCCCATCGCGATCCGACCTTGCGGCTCGGTTCCGCCGGCGTCGGAAAGGAAGCGACGTGACCGCCGAAGCATCCGCCGCGACACGGCCGCTGCTGACGGTCGAGCACCTGACCATGCGCTTCGGCGGCCTGGTCGCGATCGACGATGTTTCCTTCGTCGCCAACGATGCCCAGATCACTGCCATCATCGGACCGAACGGGGCCGGCAAGACCACGGTTTTCAATTGTTTGACCGGCTTCTACAAACCGACCGTCGGTCGGCTGCTGCTGGATCGCGGCGACCGGAAATTCCTGCTCGAGCGGATCGACGACTTCCGCATCGCCCAGCGGGCGCACGTGGCGCGTACGTTTCAGAACATTCGCCTGTTTCCCGCCATGTCGGTCCTGGAGAACCTGGTCGTCGCCCAGCACAACCGGCTGATGCGGGCGTCCGGCTTCACGGTGGCGGGCCTCCTCGGCCTGGCCGTCTACCGGCACGCCGAGCAGAAGGCGGTCGAACTGGCGCGCTACTGGCTCGACCAAGTCGGCCTGATCGAGCGCGCCGACGACAACGCCGGAGAGCTGCCCTATGGCGCGCAGCGACGCCTGGAAATCGCCCGGGCGATGTGCACCGAGCCGGTGCTGCTTTGTCTCGACGAGCCGGCGGCCGGCTTGAACCCGCGCGAATCGGCGGCGCTCAACGAGCTGCTGCTGTTCATTTGCGACGAGCACAAGATCGGCGTCCTGCTGATCGAGCACGACATGAGCGTGGTGATGGGCATATCGGACCACATCGTCGTGCTGGATTACGGCCGCAAGATCTCCGATGGCTCGCCCGAACAGGTGCGCAACGATCCGGCGGTGATCCGCGCCTACCTGGGCGAAGAGGAGGACAAAGAGCTGCCGCCCGAGATCGCCGCCGATCTCTCCAACCCGCAGGACGGGCAGGATCCGAAAGATCCCGGAGGCACGGCATGAGCAGAATGCTCGCCGTTTCGGGAGTCGAAACCTACTACGGCAAGATCCAGGCCCTGCGCGGCGTGGACATGGAGGTCGAAGACGGCGAGATCGTCACCTTGATCGGCGCCAACGGCGCCGGCAAGTCGACCTTGCTGATGACGATCTGCGGCAACCCCCGGGCGGCGGCCGGCCGAATCATGCTGGGCGACCGGGAAATCACCGGCGCGCCGACCTTCGAGATCATTCGCATGGGAGTCGCCCACGCGCCGGAGGGCCGGCGTATCTTTCCGCGCATGACGGTGATGGAAAACCTGCAAATGGGGGCGACGACCGGGCGGCCGGAAGATTTCGAGGAAAGCCTGGACCGGGTGGTGGCGCTGTTTCCGCGGCTCAAGGAGCGCGCCCAGCAGCGCGGCGGCACGCTTTCGGGCGGCGAACAGCAGATGCTCGCCATCGCACGGGCGCTGATGAGCCGGCCGCGCCTGCTGCTGCTCGACGAGCCGTCGCTCGGCCTCGCACCGCTGGTGGTCAAGCAGATCTTTCAAGCCATCCGCCAGATCAACGAGGAACAGCAGATGACCATCTTCCTGGTCGAGCAAAACGCCTATCATGCGCTCAACCTGGCAAATCGCGGCTATGTGATGGTCAACGGCAAGATCACGCTGTCCGGCACGGGGCGGGAACTCCTGGCCCGGCCGGAGGTGCGGGCGGCCTACTTGGAGGGTGGACACTGATCGGCCCTATCGGGACGGTCCGTCGGGAGGCATCGGAAGCAAACGACCATGGAACAGCTGCTTGGTAACAGTCTTGCCGTTTTCGTTGGCATGACATTCGTGCTCGCCGGCGGTGCCTCCTGGCTGATGGGCCAGGCACTGGCGGCGAACTGGCGTCCCTTGTGGCAGCTCTTCGTCTACGCCGCGCTGCTGGGTTGCGCCGATCGTTTCATGATCTTCGCGCTGTTCGACGGCGAGCTGCTTTCGGTCGGCGGCTACCTCGTCGATACCGCCGTCCTGAGCATTCTCGCGCTGGTCGCCTTCCGTTTGAACAGGGTGCGCCGGATGGTGAATCAGTACCCGTGGCTTTACGAACAGACCACCCCTTTTGGTTGGCGCCGGAAAGCCGGAGCCGAGTAGCGCGCCAGGGGAAAAACGTTGGTGAAATCCGCGGCACGGCGCTAAGCTACGCCGCGTTCGGGGATCTCTCCTAAGGCAAATTCGAATCTCTATTCTGATAGGTCAGGATCAACCAGCTGGGAGAAGGTAACTTATGAACAGATTCACCACTTTGACCTTGGCGATCGCCGCGGCAACCGCGCTCGGCGTATCGGCGTCCAAGGCAGACATCAACATCGCAACCGCCGGCCCCATGACCGGCCAGTACGCCAGCTTCGGCGCGCAAATGAAGGCCGGCGCGGAGCAGGCGGTGGCTGACATCAACGCGGCCGGCGGCGTGCTCGGACAGAAACTGTCGCTGTCGATCGGCGACGACGCCTGCGATCCGAAACAGGCGGTCGCGGTGGCCAACGAGATGGTCGGCAAGGGCGTGGTCTTTATGGCCGGGCACTTCTGCTCGGGCTCTTCCATACCGGCAAGCTCGGTCTATACGGAAGAGGACATCCTGCAGATCTCGCCGGCCTCGACCAACCCGAAGTTCACCGACGAGGGCGGACCCAACGTGTTCCGCGTGTGCGGCCGCGACGACCAGCAGGGCATCGTTGCCGGCGGCTTCCTGGCCAAGCAGTTCAAGGGCAAGAACGTCGCCGTCATCCATGACAAGACGGCCTACGGCAAGGGCCTGGCCGACGAAACCAAGAAGGCCATGAACAAGGCCGGCCTCAAGGAAAAGCTCTACGAGGCCTACACCGCCGGTGAAAAGGACTACTCGGCACTGGTCTCCAAGCTCAAGCAGAACTCGATCGACGCGGTCTATGTCGGCGGCTACCACACCGAAGCCGGCTTGATCGTTCGCCAGATGCGCGATCAGGGCATGAATACTAGGCTGGTTTCCGGCGACGCGCTGGTGACCGACGAGTACTGGTCGATCACCGGGCCGGCCGGCGAAGGCACCTTGATGACCTTCAGCCCGGATCCGCGCAAGAACCCGAAGGCGGCGCCGATCGTCAAGAAGTTCCGCGACAAGGGCATCGAGCCGGAAGGCTACGTGCTCTACACCTATGCCGCCATTCAGGTCTTTGCCCAGGCGGCCCAGGAGGCCGGCTCGACCGATCTCGACAAGTTACTGAAGGTATTGCACAAATCCAAGTTCGATACCGTTCTGGGCGATCTCAGCTTCGACAGCAAGGGTGACGTGACCTTGCCGGGCTATGTCTTCTACGAGTGGAAGAACGGCAAGTACGACTACCTGAACTAGGTTACTTCGCGACCAAACTGGTCGCCGCGACGGCCCGGCCGGGTTCCCCGGCCGGGCCGTTTTGCTTGCCGCGCCGACCGGCCGACCCTTGGCGATCCCCGCTCGAACTTCGGCTGGCGGTCTTGCTTCAAGGCACGCCGTCAAGAGGTCTTCTGAAGAATAAATGTTCTACAAATCAAGACAACTACAAGGTAAAGCGGCGATTTTTTCGATCTTTAACGCCTTATTAATAGGCAAATCGTATTTTGTTACAGTATTAACACCACACAATCACACTTATTACTCAGTTTAATATTTTGTTTTTTGAATTTTATTTATTAATTATAGTACATTTGTGAGATATAAATAAACTTTAATTTAGAGATATTTGGATTATGGGAAATTTTATTTGAATCTTACGCGCCCGTCGGCTGGTGGGAAATGGCTTCACCGACGGACCGAGGTTGAGGATCTAACTGGAGATAGTCGAGATGATGACACACGCAGGACGGAAAACGAGCTTCAGGGAGCGGTTGGCGGGATGCGGCCGGAACCCGATGGCCTTCCTCGGCAACGAGACCGGCGCCAGTTTCGTCTTCGCGACGCTGGCCCTGCCGGTGCTGCTGGGCATGGCCGGCCTGGCCTTCGACTCGACCATCTGGTACATGGAGAAGCGGCAAAACCAGAGCGTCGCGGACACCGCCTCGATGGTCGCCGCGATGGAGGTCTACCGCAACCCCGACATAACGGACGAAGATCTCGCCGCGGCTGTCACCGACAATGCCCTGCGCAACGGATTCGACAAGAAGGCGGGGGTCCGCCGGATCATCGTGAACCGGCTCGCCGGCAATGACGTCGAGGTGATCGTCGAGGAAGACCGCAATCTCTATCTGTCCTCGGCGCTGCTCGGCGGCGGGTCCCAGACGATCAGGGCGCGCGCCGTGGGCGGCATCACGACCTTCGGCGATCATTGCGTCGTCTCGCTGGACGAGACCGCCGACCGGGCCATCGAGGTCACGGGCACGGCCTTCGTCGACCTGCCTTGCGGCATCGCCGCGAACTCGAACAGCAACGAGGCGATCTACATCAGCGGCAACGCGACGCTGGATGCCGATCCGGCGCAGGCCTTCGGCGACATCTACGTCAAGGACCCGACCCAATTGGTCACGAACACGCCGCCGCAATCCTATTCCGAGCGGGTGAAGGACCCCTACGCGGCCCGCTTCGCGGACGCCAGCCTGTCGCCGGAGATGATTCCAAAGCTGTCGGGCGCGTGCAAGTCCGACACGCCGACCTTCGATCTCAAGTCGGCGCCTGGCAGCGGCACCGCGGGCGATCCCTACCGGCTCAGTCCCAACTACCCGACCGGCAGCGTCAAGCTGTACTGCGGCGGGATCAAGGTCACGCCCGCTCAAAACGTCGATCTCGCCCCGGGCGTCTACATCATCGACGACGGCGATTTCGACGTGAGCGGCACGGTGACCTGCAGCGCCTGCGCCGAGCCGAACGGGGTGACCATCATCCTGACCGCCTGGCAGCCGGGCAGCGGCAGCGAAGATGTCGGCGACTTCACGATCAACGCCGGGGGAACCCTCGACCTGATGGCGCCGACCACGGGCAACTACGCCGGGCTGCTCTACGTGATCGATCCGGCGGCGCCGCCCTCGCTCGGCTCCAAGTTCAACGGCGGCGGCACCTCCAACTTCTCGGGCGCGATGTATATGCCGAGCCGCGACGTCACAATCAACGGCAACTTTCAGGCCTCCTCCAAGTGCCTGATGATCTATGCCAAGACGGTGAAATTCTCCGGCGGCTCCGCGGCCGACCCGGTCACCCTGGATAACAGCGAGTGCGACGACGCCGGGGTCGAGGTGATCCAGCAGGTGCGGGTCCGGGTGATCCAATAGCATCGCGGCGCGAGCAACGGAGGAAAGGTGCCAACCATGCAACCAATGACCAGGCGCCGGACGATCTTCGGCCGGCACGGCTTTCTCGGCCGCATTCGGCGACAGGAATCGGGCGTCGCCGCCACCGAGTTCGCCCTGCTCGCCATGGTGTTCGGCCTGCTGCTGGTCGGCCTGGTCGACTACGGCATGATGTGGTCGCGCAAGATGGCGCTCGCCAACGCGGTGCGCGCCGGGGTCCAGTGGTCCATGATCCGACGGCCCGGCTACGGCAACCTGCCGGCCGGCAAGACGCCGGAGTCGGACATCATAGCCGCCGTCAATACGGCCCTGCCGAGCAACTATGCCGGCATCGAACCCGATGTCGATTTCTATTGCAGCTGTCCCGGCGGAGACGGCAGCAAGGAAGGCGAGTGCAACGTCGTCGACCTGTGCGGCGTGGGGGTCGACCCCATGTCCTGGGTTTCGATCGAGGTGCAGGAAGACCACCCCATGATGATCGACTGGCCCGGCCTGCCGGCGAGCGTCAACTTGCGTGAGATCGCAATCACGCGGATCAACTGACGGGCTGGACCGGCAAGCGGCCAACAAGGCGGCACAAGGAGGATCGTATCATGACCAAGCAATCCACTTCGGCGAAGCGGAATGCGTGGCGCCGGTGGCCGCACCGCCTGTGGCGCCGCGCGGCGTGCGAAACCGGCGCGACCGTCGTGGAGTTCGCCATGGTCGCGCCGTTGCTCTTCGGCCTGCTCTTCGGGGTGATCGAGTTCGGGCGGGCGGTCTACACCCAGGGCGCGCTGGCCTACGCCGCGCACGAAGCGACCCGCTGGGCCCTGGTCAACACACCGCCGCTCGACGGCTCCGGCAACCCGGACTACACGCTGTACCAGACGCAGATCGAACAAGAGGCCTTGAAAAATCTGGTACTGGTGTCGCCATTGAAAACCAACCCGGTAACCGCCATTTCCACGCCCCAGGCGCAGAATACGCGCGACGTCACCGTCACCATGAACTATACCTACGAGGTGCTGCTGCCGTTTCTGAAAGGCACGGTCGGCCCCTTCGATATGAGCTATACTTCGCGCGGCTTCTTGGCTGAAAACTAGCCAGAACGCACGCCCGAGCCGGGCGCATGACCGGCTCGGGCGTGCGCCGCCATCAAGCCGTCATTCACCTGTTCTTAACCGTACGCGACCTCTAATGCCGGGCCCGAAAGCAGTCCGGCTGAACGTTCAGCGAGCATACCAGCCAAATGGCGCAAGAACCCCCGAGGCAAGGCCTGGGCGAACCGTGGCGTCGATCCGCCAAGGCCAAGCAACCGGCCGGGACAAGACCGCGGCCCGACCTTGACGCCGGCGACCTCGAAGCCGGCGAAACCGGCCATGCCAGCGGCCGGCGCGAGCCTCGGATACTCGGCCTGCTGCTCGGCGAGATCGAGCGCCGGGTTCGTGACAATCTCGCCGAACATTTGCGGCGTTGCCCCTATCTGCCGTCGTCGCTCGCCCTCACCCTAGCCGGCGATATTGAGACCGCCGGCGGCCCGCCGGTAGGCCCCGGCGGCACGGCCGTGGCGGGTGTCCTCGAGCGTCTTCTCGGGGAACTCTCCTGCCAGCCCCAGGCGCTGATCGCCACCCAGGACGGCATGCGTCTGTCCTTGGCCGTAATGGGCCAGGCAATCCTCGAGCTATCCGAGGTCCTGCAGCAAGGGCTCATGGACCACCACGGCCTGCCCGCCGAGCTGGCCGAAGAGATGGCCATGCATGGCCGCGAGCGGGCCCTCAGCCGGGCGCTGGCGGCCGGCGATCCTACGACGGAGGTCGACCTGCTCGTGGACAG
The DNA here is from genome assembly GCA_041617155.1 of Kiloniellales bacterium. Lineage (GTDB taxonomy): Bacteria > Pseudomonadota > Alphaproteobacteria > Kiloniellales > JAKSDN01 > CAMYKD01. Next base: position 564 of record JBFJPL010000094.1, on the reverse strand, counting down.
ACTCTTGGCCAGGCATGCGTTGACTCCAACCCTCATGTTGCGCAGCCTTTGCCTGGGTCGGCTGCATTTCTTTGCCTCGGCATTGGCCGCGCTGGCCGATGTGCCGGTGTTCGAGACCAAGGCCCTGATCTTCGGCGGTTCGGTCGCCGATCTGCTGCAGCTATACGAGAAGTCCGGACTGCCGCTCGACCTGTTCCGCGCGTTTCGCACCACGATCGAGATGATTTGTGGATTGAATTCCGACCAGATCTCCAAGTGGCAACGCGCCTATACGAACCGGATCATCGCGCGACTGGTCAACGAGTACGACCACGTCTGCCCCGAGGATCTGGAGCACGTAATGAGCCAACTGACACGCCCTATGACCGAACAAGGCGGATCCTCGAGCCCGCCGCGCTCGGAAGGTTCAGCGGGCTAGGAGCCTGTCCGAGTATTGGTCACGGGCTGCACCGCGTTTTCAAGGCCTTGGGCTAGGACGGTGCCGCGGCGCGATGCCGTGCCCATCGGCAAGCCTGCGCGACGCGGCACTCGCGTCCGTCCGGCCGACCCGAAGGGCCGCGTTTT
>JBFJPL010000093.1:0-15611 GCA_041617155.1 Kiloniellales bacterium | reverse complement strand
GCGCGCGCCGCCCGGTCCTCGACCAGGCGCAGCGTCTGCCGGCAGAGCTCGGCCGGCTCGGCCGCCGCCTCCTCCAGCTCCAGCTTGCCGGCCTCGATCTTCGCCACGTCCAGGATGTCGTTGATCAGCGTCAGCAGGTGCTGCGCGCTCTCCAGGACATTGCCCGCGTATTCCTTGTAGCGCGGGTTGCCGATCGAGCCGAATTGTTCGAGATGCATGATCTCGGAAAAGCCGATGATGGCGTTGAGCGGCGTGCGCAGCTCGTGGCTGGTGTTGGCCAGGAACTCGCTTTTGGTCCGGTTCGCCGCTTCGGCGGCGTCGACCGCGTCGCGCAGCGCGGCCTCGTGGGCGAGCAGATCGGTGACGTCCTGTGCGGTGCCGCGGAAGCCTAGAAAGCTGCCGTTTTCCTGGCTGTAGACCGGCAGGCCGCTCAATTTGAAGGTGCGCCACTCGCCACTGCGATGGTGGAAAGTGACCCGCGCACCGCGAAACGGCGATCGGGTCCCGCTCCGCTTGCCGGCGTTCAACGGCGCGATCGGCGCGGCGGCAATCCGGTCCAAGCGTCGCCCGAGCAACTCCCGTGGATGGTAGCCCAACGCCTCCGTGACCCGGGAAGAGATGTAGGTCAGCGCCAGATCTCTGTCGGTTTCCCAGACCCAGTCGGAGACCAGTCGCGCTATGTCGTTGAAGCGGTCCTTGGAGAGGGCGAGGCTTTGCCGCTGTTGCCGGGTGTCTTCGATCAAAGTAAGCCGGCCAAGCAGCGCAACGGCGGTGCCCTGCGAATCGTGCAAGCTCTGCCGCTGCAACGCGAATCGCCGCGTTTGGCCGCCGACCTCTACGGCGATCTCGCCGCGTGGCGGGCCGCCCGCCAAGTCCCCGTCCATGAGCAACGCGCCGCTCTCGGCGATGCGATCGGCAGGAGACAAGGTGGCTGCCACATCGCGGTAGGCGCCGTTCGCGTAGAGCAGTGCACCGTTCAGATCGGTGATGAACAGGGGCAGGGCGTCGTCGAGCGCGTCGGAGCCCATCGCTTCGCCAAGCCGGGTTGCGGCCGTCGCGTCGTCGAACCCGGCGACGCCGATTTGCCCCAAGGCGGATGATAGGTCGCTCAGGATCGCTGGCTGACGGGATCGGATCCGTCCGGCATCCTGCCGGCGCTTTGCTTTGGGATCCGCTCGAAGTTGGACCATGCCACCCCTCTGCGAGCAAGCCGGGCCGGCGAAATGCGCCGGTCGGTTCGCCCCGGCCCATCCATGACAAGATGAGCACCGACATCAGACATACATGATCAGTAAATGTACAGTCAAGAATACATGCGTTTCATTTCATCCGTGCTGTTCTTCGTGTCGTATGCCAGAAAACAGGCCAGCTAAGCGGACATGCCCGCCGGCCTCTTCTTTACGACGCCGCTTACACGGGTCGAATTCGAAACGAATTCAAGTGGCGCGCGGCACGAAGACTTCCGGCACTTCGGTGGCCGGCGTTTCCACGTAGACCGATCGGCTGGGAAAAGCAAAGGCGCTGCCCGCGCCCTCGACGATCGTCTTGATCTTGCAAGCGAGCTGCTCCTTGATCTCCAGCCATTCGCCCCACACGGTCGTCGTGGTGAAGCAGTAGAGCATGATGTCGATGGACGAATCGTTGAACTTGTCGATCCGCACGAAAGTGGCGACCTCGGGTGGCTTGGCGAAGTCGGGGCTGTTCAGGACGTAGCTCTCGATCTCGTCGCGGATCTTGCGCAGCTGCTCGACCGTGGTGCGGTACTCGACGCCGATCACCCAGTAGATCCGTCGATGGGTCATGGCGGAAAAATTGGTGACCGCCTGATCGGACAGCTTCACGTTGGGGACCTGGACAGGCGCCTTGTCGAAGCGCCTGATTCGGGTCGAGCGGAAGCCGATGGCCTCGACCGTGCCCTCGACGACGTCGTCGACTCGGATCCAGTCGCCGGTGGTGAAGCGCTTCTCGCCGAGGATCAGGATGCCGGCGATAAGGTTCTTGAACAGGTCCTGCGCCCCCAGGGCGACCGCCACGCCGAACAGGCCGAGGCCGGCGATCAAGGGGCCCACTTGGATGCCCCAGATCTCGAGGATGGTCGCCGCGCCGATGAAGATGAAAAGGGCCTTGATCGCCTTGATCAGCCACTCGACCATGGCCGGGGTAAAGATCGTCTCGAGCCGACTGAGCAAGAATCTCAATGGATCGACCAGGTTGTAGATGCCCCAGAAGATGTTGTAGGCGACCAGCGAGCGGACCAGGTTGCCGCCGATGGTCTGCAGGAGCCCGGTCAGCTGTAGGTATTCGACGGCGAAAAAGGCCCCCATCACCACCGGGATGAATCGGATCGGGTTCTGCAGTGCAACCAACGCCCGGTCGTCGATTTCCGTTGTTGATTTACTGGCCCAGCGCTTGATCCGGCCAATTACAAAGTAGGTGAAGAGCCGGCGCAGGACGAGGAAGCCGCAGAATATGGCGAACGCCACCAAAATGCGCCCGATGTCGATGCCGAGATAGCCGTGTTGCCAGACTTCGACCACCAGCACCCAAAAATCTTGGAGCCTCTCCATTCCTGTCCCTCGTCTATGCGTTCTGGATTAAAGCATAGTCGCAGAGTCGCCTGCCGCAAGACGGGCCGGCGCCTTCGGCGCGCCGGCGACGTGCCGGTCGCTCGCCGATGCCCGACTCAGGCGGCGGCCTTCTCGATGCTTTTCTCGACCATGCGGCAGGCCTCGTCGGCCTCGCCCCAGCGCTTGATCTTGACCCATTTGTTGCGTTCCAGGTCCTTGTAGTGCTGGAAGAAATGAGCGATCTGGTCGCGCAGGATGGTCGGCAGGTCCCGGTAGGAGCCGACCCCGACGTAGTAGGGGTGCAGGTCGTCGACCGGCACGGCGAGGATCTTTTCGTCGGGCCCCGCTTCGTCCTCCATGATCAGCACGCCCACGGGACGGGCGCGCACCACGGCTCCCGGAACGACCGGGGTGCTGCCGGCGACCAGGACATCGACCGGGTCGCCGTCCTCGGCCAGGGTGTGCGGCACGAAGCCGTAGTTGCAGGGATAGCGCATGGCGGTATGGAGGAAGCGGTCGACGAACATGGCGCCCGACGCCTTGTCGATCTCGTACTTCACGGGCTCGCCGCCCTGCGGCACTTCTATGATGACGTTGAGCTCCCATGGCGGGTTCTGGCCGATCGAAATTTTGCTGATGTCCATGGCGATCTCCCAAGATCGATTCCCGGATGGGCTCCGATCCCCGATACCAGCGTCTTTCAGCCCGAAGTGCAAGCTATTGACGTCGGCCGCCGGGGCGACTATGCGCATTTTTTTTGGCGGCGGCGATCCTGTCGGCCGCCCGCGCGGGGACTGGAACGATGAGCGTAACCCTCCGACGCCGAGACGATATTTCGCTGGACGCCTATGACCGGGTCGCCTGGCAGGGCGAGGGCGTGGTGCTGCATCGCGATGCGCTCGAGCGCATGGCGGAATGCCGCGCGGCCTTCCTGCGCCTGCTCGACAGCGATCACAACATCGTCGTCTACGGCGTCACCTCCGGCTACGGCCAGAATGCCCACCAGCGCTTCAGCCCCGAGCAACGCAGGCAGCATGCCCGGCGGCCGATCGGCGCGGCCGCCGCCAGCTTCGGCGAGCCCCTGCCGGAGCGGGTGGCGCGCGGCATCGTGCTGGCGCGTCTGACCAACTTCATCGAGGGCCACGCCGCCCTCAGCCCGGCGCTTGCCGAAGCGGTGGCGGCCATGCTGGACGGCGCAAGGCTGCCGCCGGTGCCGGCGCTGGGCAACGGCTGCCCGGGCGAGATCCAGGCCTTGACGCACCTCTTCCTGGGCCTGGCGGAAGGCCGGGAGCTGGCCGAAAAGGATGGCCTCTCGCTGGTCAACGGCAGCCCCTGCGCCAGCGCGCTGATCGCCGACGCGGTGCTGGCGGCGCGCCAGCGCCTCGCCCTGGCGACGGAAATATTCGCGCTTTCGATCGAGGCCTTGAAGGCGCCGTTGGGCGCCTATGATCCGGCTCTCGATGCGCTCTGGGAGGACGAGCACGAGGCGGCGGTCCTGCGCGCGCTGCGCGCCTGGCTCGACGGCGAAACCGGCGAGCGGCGGTCGTACCAGGCACCGGTCTCCTGGCGCATTCTGCCGCGCGTTCTGGGCCAGGCCCGGCGCGCCCTGGTGCAGGGCGAGGAGGCCGCGTCCGTTTCGCTCAAGGCGGTGTCCGACAACCCGGTCTATTTGGCGCCGACGGCCGGCCATCCGAACGGCCGCGTCTTTTCGACCGGCGGCTACCACAACGGCAAGGCCGCGCCGGCGCTCGACAACCTGACCGCTGCCTGGGCCGACTTGGCGCTGCTCTGCGACCGGCAGGCGACCAAGCTGCTCGACGGTCAGGTTTCGTTGCTGCCGCATCAGCTCTTGACCGGCGCCGGCGGTTATCTCGGCTGCCTCGGGTTCACCGCGGCGGCCTATGCCGAGCAGGCCCGCCACGCGACCCAGCGCAGCCTGCTGCCCGGCAGCGAGGGCGGCGGCTTCGCCCAGAACGACGTGGCCGTGCCGACCTTCGCGGCCTGGCGCAAGGAGGCCGAGGCCGGACGCTGCCTCGACGCGGCGCTCGCCTGTTTGGCGGTGATCGCCAGCCAGGCCTTCCATGCCACGGAACGCGCGGCGCCGGTCCGCCTGCGGCCGCTGCTCGAGGAGCTGCGCGCCATTTTCCCGCCGATCGATGCACCCATGGCGCCGGGCGTCCAGGCCGGGCGCGTCCAACGGATGATCACCGACAAGGTCTTTGTCGGCGATCTGGTCGCACTTTAGAATCCGGGCACGGGCCGCGGCGGCGACGCAGACTCAACTTTGTTCTACGTACCTGGGCGCGACTCGGGTAGGTTGACGGTTTCTAGTGATAGGGAAGCGGGAGCACCGATGAATTTGGAAAACCAGGACCCGAAGCCATCCGCCGAGCCTGCCGGCGGCGCCCCGAAGGTCGAACCTCCGCTGCCCACGAGCAGCGTCCTGCCGCAACTGGCCGCCCTGCATGCGGCACGGCCGGGCCAGAGCACCTCGCCGGCCACCGGTGGCGAGCTGGTCATCGGCCGGGGCATCAAGGTCAAGGGCTCGATCGGGGCCTGCAAGACTTTGGTGGTCGAAGGCGAACTCGATGCCACGGTCGAGGTCGAGTTGCTGCAGCTGCTCGAGCAAGGTGTCTTCAAAGGCGCCGCCACGGTGGCCGTTGCCGAGCTCGCCGGTCGACTCGACGGCAAGCTCACGGTCGAGGGCAAGCTCACCCTGAAGCCGAGCGCTCGGGTAACCGGAGAGATCAGCTACCGCCGCATCGTGATCGAGGAAGGCGGCGAGCTTTCCGGCGACATCAGGGCCATGTCCGGCCAGGCGGCCGCCGCGCCCCGCGCCAACCGGGCGGGCTCCGAAGCCACCGGCGGCAAGGTCAGTGGCGCAGGCCGGCGATGATTTCCCGCTGCACGGCCAGATAGCCGCTGGCCTGCGTCGAGATCCGTTCCCCGAGTAGCCCATGGGCCTCCGGCAGGCCGTGGAACGGCACGGCCGGGTAGGCGTGGTGTTCGGCATGGTAGGGCATGTTCCAGGCCAGCCAGCGCACCGCCGCGTTGCTGCGCGTGGTGCGTGAGTTGGCGAGCATATCGGGCACCAGGGGACAGCCGGCGTGTTCGGCCAGCAGGTACATTCTGAGAAAAGGCTGGCCGAGCAATGCCGGCAGCAGCCAATAGACCGCGGCGCCCAGGCTTTCGCCGGCCGCGGAAAGAACAGCGACCGCGCCATAGATGGCGAGCAACACCCGCGCGTCGCGCACCACCGCGGCGCCTTGCGACCGGGCTATGAACGGCTCCGAGACCCGGCCGGCGGCATGCAGCAGGGTCGTGGCGATCCGCTCCCGCCAGTAAGGGACGCCCGAAACATGTCGCAGATAGCCGCCGAGGCTGGTCGGCTTGGGCACGGCCAGTTCGGGGTCGTTCGCCGGGTCCTGGGTGTGGCGGTGGTGGGCGAAGTGGAAGGCCCGGAAGTAGGCCGGCGGCAGCACCAGCAGCGCGCCGCAGAACCAGGCGACCGCGTCGTTGAGCCAGCGGCTTCGGAAGGCGGTGCGGTGAATCGTCTCGTGCAGCGGCGCGAACAGAAACGCCAGGACGATGCCGTGGCCGAGCAGGGCAGGGGCGAGCCACACGCTGCCCCGGCTCAGGGTGACCGCGCTTGCCGTGAGCGCCAGCGCCGCGCCGTGGCCGGCCAAGCGGCCGAGCCCCTTGGCGTCCGAGCGGGCTGAGAGCGCCTTGAGACGTTTCTTGTCGATCGTGCCGGCCGGGGCGAAACTTTCCTCCATAACCCGGTTCCCTTGATCCCAGGCGCCGGTCAGAGACAGAAGGTCATCTCCGTGAACCTGGACCTGAAGCTGGTCACGTCCTCGCGCCAAGCCTCCTTGGGCTTGCTCTCGTCGCCGACGATCTCGGCGATCAGGCCGGCCAGTTCGCGGAAGTCGTCCGGCTTCATGCCGTAGCGCGTCATCTCCTGGCTGCCCATGCGCACGCCGCTGGCGGCGGCGAAGCTGGGATCGTCGTGGAAGGCTTGCGGGTTGGTGATGATGTTGTTGGCCTCCAGCTTGTCGGCGATGGTCTCGCCTTTGGATCGCGCGGTGCGCAGCAAGACCTGGTGGGTTTCCGTGAAATCGCAGGCCGGGTCGCCTTCCAGCACCAGTCCCGCATCGGCGAGCGCCCGGGCGAAGGCCTTGGCGTTGTCGATCACCTGTTTCTGGTAGTCGTCCTTGAAGTGGAGCATCTCGTAGGTCGCGCCCAACAGGCCGAGCAGGGTTCCCAGGTGGTGGTTGCTGACGTGGCCGGGGAAGGCGCGCGCCTCGATGAAGTTCCACAGCTCCTCGAAGGCCGATCCGGGTTCGATGGTGCTCAGGATGACGCCGCGCTGGGGGCCGAAGAAGGTCTTGTGGGTCGATCCGGTCACGATGTCCGCGCCTTCCGCCAGGGGCGCCTGGAAGTGGCGCCCCAGCAGGCCCAGCACGTGCGCGCCGTCGTACATGATCAGCGGGCGCTGGGGGTTGTCCCGGCCGTATTCGCCGTGGATGAATTGGGCGATCTCGCCGACCGGCTCCTTGTGGATGATCACGCTGCGGCCGAACACCAGGAGCTCCGGACGGGTTTCCAGGATCAGCTGCTTGGTCGCCTCGACGTCGATCCTGTGGGGGTTGTCCTTGCGGGCCGGGAAGTGCTCGACGGCCGGCCGTCCGGTCTCGGGGTCGATCGCCACGTAGTTCTTGAGCGCCCCCGTCGTCTGCGCGCTCAGGTGGCCGCCCTTGTTGAGGTCGTGCACCAGGACCCGGCCGATCAGGCTGGGCGTGCGGCCGCCGCGGCGCCGATTTATGAACTGCTTGAGGCCGTCATAGACCGTGTCGTTGGCCATCTGGCCGCTGATCACCCGGGGCTCCACCCGGGGGCAGCCGAAGAAGCTTCTGAGCGCGGCCTTGAGTTCCTCCTCCTTCGCCATGATGAAGCTCGTGCCCTTGTAGTAGCGGACATCCGGCGCGTCCGGCCCAAGGGCCTTGAGGCGGTTGTGCTCGTTGTAGCGCCCGGCCGGATCGCCGCCGCACAGGGCGTCCACGTAGCTCGAGACCACCTGCTCCGAAGGGATCAGATTGACGCAGGCCGTCCTGCGCCATTGGGTGTTGCGCTCGGACTCCGCGCTCAGGCGGGCGGCCAGGGCGGGCAGATCGTCGGCCGCCAGCCGGGCGGTCTCGGGCGGCGACTTGAAGCCCCGGTAGGGCCGGGTGTAGGGCGAGGCCGGCCACAGGTTCTTTTCGACCAGTTCGGCGTCGCTGGCGTTGCCCCGGTCATCGACGACCTGCAGCACGACCGGCCGGTCCGTCCTGTAGTGCAGGTCGGAATCGATCAGCGCCAGGCCGATCGGCCGCAGGTCGTGTTCGTCGCTCGGCACCGCGGTGATGCCCTCGCCGTAGAATCGGGCATAGGGGACGCTCGTGCCGGACGTCACGTAGCCGACTTGCCGCCCCTCGAAAGTGACCTTGGTGCCGGCCCTGAGCGGCCGGCGGCCGTCGAACACCGCGATCGGCTCCACCAGGCGCTTGAGCAGGCGCGCCGCCGGCGGCTTATCCAGCTCGCGGCGTTTGATCGCGGTGAATTCCTCGCGCTGGCGGTCGAGCGCTTTGCCGCCGATATAGTCCGACCGGCCGGTCGTGCGCACCGCGAAGGCGGCCAAGGCGTTGGCGAAAATCGGTATCTCACGGCCGTCCGGGTCCTGGCCCAGCTCGTGGCCGTAGAGCGGCAGGCCGGCTTCCAGGCGCAGGGAATCGCGCGCGCCCAGGCCGGCGGGCACGGCGCCCAGCTCGACCAGCCGTTGCCACAGCGCGACGGTCTGGGCCCGGCCGGGGAACAGCTCGAAGCCGATCGACTCCCCGGTGTAGCCGGTCCGCGCCACGATCAGCTCGGCGCCCAGGGCGCGCAGGCGGGTCAGCCGGTTGCGCTTGTTCTCGGGCAGCTCGCCGGCTTCGACGATCTGCTCCAGCAGGGCCGAACTGTGCGGCCCCTGCAGGGAGATCATGGCGATCTCCTCGCTGATGTCGGTCAGGCTGACGTCGTCCGCCGACTTGTGCCGGACCAGCCACTGCCAGTCCTTGTCGCGGTTGCCGGCGTTGACCACCAGCAGGAAGCGCTGCTCGGCAAGGCGGTAGAGGTAGGCGTCGTCGATCGCGCCGCCGGTCTCGGTGGCCAGGAAGGTGTACTGCGCCTGCCCCGGGGCGAGCGCTCGCGCGTTGTTGGTCAGGGTGCCGAGCAGGAACGCCTCGGCGCCGGCCCCCGTGACCTCGAAGCGTCCCATGTGGGAGACGTCGAACAGGCCCGCGTGGCGCCGCGTCGCCAGGTGCTCCTTGATGGCGCCGGTCGGGTATTGCACCGGCATGTCCCAGCCGGCGAAATCGACCAGCTTCGCCCCATGGGCGGCATGCCAGTCGTGCAGTATGGTCGTGTGAGAGGTGTCCGCGTCGCCCGATGTCATGGCCCCATCCCCAGTCAAAGCCCGTAACGGACCCCGATCATAAGCGTTTCGGGCGCAGGCACCTAGTGTCCTGGTCTCGCCGCTTGGGGGCCTGGCTTCGCCGTGCCCGGCCTCCCATGCTTCGAGACGCCGCTGTCGCGGCTCCTCAGAGCATGAGGGTGGCGGCTGCCATCAAACTCCGAACCTCATCCTGAGGAGCGCGCAGCGCGTCTCGAAGGATCGACCGTGGGCCGGGCCGCTAGCCCGCCAGCGCCGCGGCGTGGTGGCGCAGGTGGTCCTCGATGAAGGTGGCGATGAAGAAATAGCTGTGGTCGTAGCCCGGCTGCAGGCGCAGCTCGAAGTGCTGGCCGGACTCCTCGCAGGCCTCGACCAGCAGGTCCGGTTTCAACTGCGCCTCGAGAAATTGGTCGGCCGTGCCCTGGTCGATCAGGATCTTGGCCTTGGAGGGCCGCGCGCGCGCCAGTTCGCTGGCGTCGTAGTTCCGCCAGGCGTCGCGGTCGGCGCCGAGATAGCCGCCCAGCGCCTTTTCGCCCCAGGGGCAGCGCATCGGCGCCGAGATCGGCGCGAAGGCCGAGACGCTGCGGTAGGTCTCCGGGTTTTTCAGGTGGATCGTGAGCGCCCCGTGGCCGCCCATGGAGTGGCCGGTGATGCCCTGGGCGCCCATGTCGGCGGGAAACTCGGCCGCCACGAGCGCCGGCAGCTCTTCGGTGACATAGCTGTACATCCGGTAGTTCCGCGACCACGGCGCGACCGTGGCGTCGACGTAGAAGCCGGCGCCGCTGCCGAAGTCGTAGGCCTCGTCCTCGCCCGGGTTGCCGATGCCGCGCGGGCTGGTGTCCGGCGCCACGACGATCAGGCCGAGCTCGGCCGCGACCCGCTGCGCGCCCGCCTTGACCGTGAAGTTCTCCTCGGTGCAGGTCAGGCCCGACAGCCACCAGACCACCGGCACCGGTCCTTGGGCGGCCTGCGGCGGCCGGAACAGGCTGAAGCGCATGGCGCAGCCGCAGGTCTCCGAGGCGTGGCTGTAGACGCCCTGGGTGCCGCCGAATGAGAGGTTCTCCGAAACGGTCTCGAGGGTCATGGCAGGGGGTTCCGTTGGGTTCGTGCCGGGGGCTTGGTGCCGCGGCAGTTGAGCAAATGCGCCGCGCCCTGAAAAGCGCTAATCGGGCAGGGCCTTAGATTGACATTGAGAGTCGGCAAGCGACGCGCGCCGGCGGTTCGCCCTGCAGCTTCTAAATGACCGGTTCCAGACGCGAAACGGACTCTCGAATGTGGAGCCCGGATCGTCGCGGTCTAGTCACAACGCGACATTTGCGCAGACGGTCACAAATGGAACCGATAGCCGGGGCCCAGGAGGCTTCTGGGGAGACAAAGCTGTGCTGAGGCGCGGTCACAGGTTGGTGGGGCGATGCGCGAGGAGTCCTTCTGTTGACGAGTGGCGCCCCGCCCGCCCTACCTGTGCGAGCTGAAAACCTCGGTCTCGCCACCGCGCTTCAGCATGAGAACGTCGTAGGGGTCGCGCTCTCCGGTCTCCATGCCCGGCGATCCGGCCGGCATGCCCGGCACGACGAGCCCGAGAGCGTCCGGGCGTTCCTCGAGCAGGCGCACGACGTCCGCGGCCGGGACATGACCCTCGACCGTGTAACCGCCCACGCGCGCCGTATGACAGGACTGTAGATCCTCCGGAACCGCCGCCATGCGCTTCACCAGGCCCAGGTCCTCGACCTCCTCGACCCGAACCTCGAAGCCGGCCGCCTGCATATGCTCCACCCAATTGCCGCAGCAACCGCACCAGGGGCTCTTCCAGACCGTCATCGCCGGCAGCTCGTCGGCGATGGCGTGGGCCGCCGATCCCATCACGCCGAGAACGGCCAACACAACGGCGAACCTTTTCATTGCCTGTCTCCCCAAGTGTATCCCGCCGGTGCGCATCGGCGGCTCCTAGACCGTGTCGGCACGCTGCTCGACCTTCGTTGCCCCCGGGTCCCGGGACAGCACCTGCAGCCAGGCGAAAACGGTAGCACATTTGACCGTCGAAGCCGAGCCGGGTCAGACCTTGCCTTAAGAGCCTCGACCGCACCCGGTCTGCTCTTCGGGGTACAGCTGTCGAAACCCACTCGAACTTCCGCTGTAGGCTGTATGCCGGAACAAACTTCCGTCCGCTTGGTAGGGGGCAAAGTGGCCAGGAGCCGACCTTCGGGTTGCAAGACTTGGTCTATCGGTGCAGATGACGGGTTGTATAGGTGGCTGAGTTGATGGCCTCTGCGGGTCGACGAACCTTCAATCCCTGCGCTACGGGCTGAGCGCTGTGCCCCCGGTTCGGCGGATGTCCGCCGCCATCTCGAATCGGTCGGGAGGTGCGAAGCGCACGGCGCTCACCCCACCGAAAAACATGTCCAGCCCGTCGAAACGGCGTTTCGCGATGTCCAGTTGGTCGACCGGCATGCCCGATTCATAGGCCACGCGGCACTCGTCTTCCCGCGGCCACTCGACGTGCAGGCGGGGGTGATTGACCGCATCTTGAAGCGGCATGCCGAGATGGACGAGGTTCGTCACCGTTTGCAGGATCGCGGTGGTGATGCGATCCGCTCCCGGCGAACCGATGGATAACACCGAGCCATCGGTGCCGCGCCCGGTAGTTGGCGCCATGTTGGAGGGGATGCGCGTACCGGGCCGCAGCGCATGGAACCCGCGCTTGTTGAGCTCGACCTCGCCGAGGGTGTTGTTCATCCAAATGCCGGTCCCCGGCGGCATGACCCCGGAACCGTAGCCCGCGGATGCGGTTATGGCACACGCAAGCCCATCGCCATCCACGGCCGATGTGTGCACTGTCGACGGCGCGGCGAGCACCGATGGCATCCTGTTCGCGCGTTCCAACAGGTGCTCGACGTCGCGCCCGAGCGCGTCCGACGTGTCCAAACATCGCTTGCGAAACCGCATGATGCGGGTCTGCACCCCGATCAGATGGCTCGCCATCCGCGCCGTCCAGGCGCCGTGTCCGATGCCGCGCATCAGCAGCAGCATGGCCGCCAGGACGGCGCCCCCGAGGCTGGGCAGCGACGCCGTCGCCAGATGCCAGTCGTCCAGTATCACATCGAGCGCCGGCAGAAGGCGGGGCCGGTAGGCCTCGAGATCCGCCAGGCACAACAGTCCGTCGTTGGCGTCCATGTCGCGGGCGATCAAGCCCGCGATGTCGCCCCGGTAGAAGGCGTCGACGCCCTGCTCCGCGATGGCCGCCAGGCTGTCACCGAGACCGTCGATGCGGATTGTTTCTCCAGCACACTTCAGCGCCCCGTGTGCGTTTAGCAGCGGGCGTAGAGCAACCGGGTTCCAGCCGAATATGCCCGCATGGGTAAGGTCGATGTAGCGTTGCGACGCGACAGGCAGCGGGAAGCCGTCTCTCGCGTAACAATAAGCCGGCTCCACAAGCGTCTTCCAAGGAATGCCGCCGTAGCGTCGCGTGGCAAGAGCGTAGCCGGCGAGCGCGCCCGGGGTGGCGACCGAAGCGTAGCCGACCGTGGTCGGCGTACCGCCGCCGTAGGGTAGCATCACGTCCAGCCTGCCTCGGCCCAGCCGCTCGGCCGGTGCCTTGCGGCCCGGCATCTCCGAGGCACCATCGACCATGACCGCCTGCTGGCCCGCTGGCCAGACGACGATCAAGGCGCCGGCCGCGAGCGATACCACTCCGGGCTCCGTCACCAACTGCACAAGGTTCGCCGCGATAGCCGCGTCCACGGCATTGCCGCCGGCCGCGGCCACATCGGCGCCCGCGTCCGCCGCGATCTGCGAGCTCGCTGCGATGGCGACGCGGGTCATGTCGCTTGGGCCGCCCACAGGAGGACGCGAGCGGTCGGCACCCCAAACAGCCGCTCGCGGGTCAGCCAGTTCACCATAGCCATTTCGGCGAAAGCCATATCACCGGGGCCCGGCGAGTGCGGTGATCTAAATCAAACGGCCGTACTAAGGTGAGAGACAGGTTGCATCCGGCACTGCAAATGTCTGCAACGGGTCTTGGCCGTGTGAAAATTCTTGCGGAGGTTCTTCGAGCGCAAGATTGACTCGCAACACATTCTTCTGACGCATCAATGATTCACTAAGCCCGCTCTTTCGATTCAGATATTGCGCCCGCAAGACCAACGCTGGCGTTTTTACACAGCTTAGGTCATCTCCGGGCGTCAGCGACGTGTCCTAACCAGGTCCGGAGTCAGGGGTGCACCCGACGAAACGGGTCAGAACGTCAGCTTAACGCCCCAAACTCACCGTCGCGGATGGCCCCTGGCAACAGCCGGCTGTAGCCAAGAAGAGACATTGAGGGCTTAGCCAAAACACACGCAATAAGGCTATTCAAACCCTGCTGTTCTCAGTTGATCCAGCAATCGATCTAAGTGCTTTTGGTCTTTGTAGGGCTGTAATTTGGCAAAGGCTGCCAGGTTGAACTCAGGCTTCAACGTCAACACCTCCTGCACGGCCTGCTTAGCCTCCTCAACATGTCCCAGAGCCACCGCGCAAGCGGCTAAAATCACGTAGGGCTCGGGCTTACTCGGGTCGAGCTGGATCGCGTCCCTTGCCGCAGTTATCGCCTCCTCATAGCGCTCGGCGCCGTGGTAGGCGCTTGCCAGGATGGCGGGGAAAATCTGCGGGTGAACCGGGCTCAAACGGAAGGCGTGCTGCGCGTGCTCGATGGCGTCGCCGGCCTCTCCCAAATGATTGAGGACATCGGCCTTCATCGCGAAAGAGGCGGGGCAGCTCGGTCGCGCGGATACCGCGTGATCGGCCTCGGCCTTGGCCTCGTCAAAGTTTCGATTGTGCAGATGCGCTTGCGCCAAGACCATGTGGGGATAGCCAGTCACATCGTCCAGTTCGATGGCTTTTCGCGCCAGCTCCACCGCCTTTTCCAGCGACCGCGCGGGATCGTCACTCATTCCGAAGAAGGCGGCAGCCCAGTGGGCCAGCGCCGCTTCCGCGTAGCCGATGGACGCCGTGGGCTCGAGCCGAATGATCTCCTCGAGCAGCCGCTGCGCTTCGCGCAGCTCCAACTTGTTGGCGGCCTTCCACAACATGCGTTCCCCGTGATAGAGGCAATCATGCGCCTCCGGGTTGTTCAGGACCTTGCGCGTGATGCGCGCCATTTCGCCGCTGAGCAGCTTGATGTCCAAGGCGGTGACGATCTCCTCGGTGATCTCGTCCTGAATGGCGAAGAAGTCGCCGAGGTCACGCAGCTCACGATCGAGCTTGTCGGCCCATAAAATGCGGCCGCTCGGGAACTCCAGAAGCTCCGCATTCACTCGAACCTTGGACCCCAGCTTGTGCACTTGGCCCGTGAGCAGAAAACGCACGGCGAAGCGCTTGCCGAGCTCCTCGGCCGACATTTTGCTGGCATGTTGAAACGACGGCGACTCGTCCTGAATGACGGTGAGGTCGGGCATGCGGTTCAAGGCAACGAGGATGCCGTTGGTCAGGCAAAAGGCGAAATCCTCGCCTTCCGAGTCACTGCCGAGCGACGCGAAGGGTTTGACCGCGAGGGTGGGTTCGCTTGCCGGCCTGAACGCGCTGATGGGGCCGGTTTCCGTGCGTTGCGGCGGCGGGCTGGGGTCCCCGTGATCTCCAAGAATTCGATAGCAGCGCACCGGCCTTTCCAGGTTCTTGATCTGTTGTTCGCCGAGAAACTCGCAGCGCAGTGGCAGCTTGTTGCCAATGGCATCGTGCACCGAGCCCGACAGGCAGATGCCGCCCGGTTCAGCCAAGCTCTCCAGGCGCGCGGCCACATTGACACCCTCGCCGTAGATATCCTCACCATCGATGATCACGTCACCCAAATTGATGCCGATGCGCAGCTCGATGCGGCGATCCGGCACCAGCCCAGCGTTGCGCGCGGCGGTCTGCCGCTGGATCTGCGTTGCACAGGTCACCGCGTCCAGGACGCTGGCAAACTCTACCAGGGAGCCGTCTCCCATAAGTTTCACCAAGCGGCCCCTATTGGTCGCGATAGCGGGTTCGATCACGTCGCCGCGATGCTGCTTCACCGCGCGCAGAGTTCCCGCTTCGTCCGCCTCCATGAGGTGGCCGTAGCCGACCACGTCGGCCACGAGGATGGCAGCAAGCCGACGGTTGAGGCTTTCCTCGGCGATCATGGCCTCCTTTTGATTCTCCACCCATCCTATTCGACAAGGTGGATGCCGGGGAGTCCCCACTCAAATCCAGCCTGAAGGACAGCTTCGGGTCACACCCGGAAGTGCCGTCCGGTCGCGACGAATGGCCGCTTTTGCGGCAACTGCGGACCCTGGTTACGGGTCCCATTGGCGGTCGCCTGTGGCCGCTCCCGGACGGTTGGGTCCAAGCGGGGGGTGCCGGCGACAATCGCCGCGCCGAGAAAAGCGCCAATCGGGTGGTGTCAGGCTTCGGCGCCGGCCTCGAAGTCGGCGCGCTCGAGAAACCAGGAGACGGCGAAGCCGAGCACCAGGCCCCAGAAGGGCGCGCCGATGTTGAAGATCGACACGCCAGCCACGGTGACCAGGAAGCTGACCAGGGCGCCCAGCGTGAAGCGCCCCTCGAACGAGGCGACGAAGGCGCGC
>JBFJPL010000092.1:0-15706 GCA_041617155.1 Kiloniellales bacterium | reverse complement strand
TTCCTGGACGAGCCCATGGACTTTGCCCGGGCCGCCGATCCGACCCCGATGTCGAAAGAAGTCCGCGACGCCCAGAACCTGATGATCACGCGCGTGCTGGCTTACTTCTCGGAGCTGGCCGAACGGCGGCGGCGCGAGCCGGGCGACGACCTGTTGACCGCCCTGGTCCAGGCCGAAGCGGAGGACCGCATGCTGAGCGATGCGGAGGTGGTCAACAACGCGGCCTTTCTGTTCGCCGCCGGGCACGAGACGACCGCGAATCTGATCGGCAACGGGTTGCTGGCGCTGCATAGGAACCCGGATCAGCTGGCCCTGCTAAAATCCCGACCTGCCCTGATGCCGGCCGCGCTCGAGGAGCTGCTGCGCTACGACACACCCGTGCAGCTAACCGAACGGGAAGCGGCGGAAGACCTCGAGATCGCCGGACACCGGGTCGAGCAAGGCGAGACGGTCGTGCCGGTGATGGGCGCCGCGAACCGCGACCCATCGGCGTTCGAGAGCCCGGACCGGCTCGACATCACGCGTCAAGGGCCGCGCAATTTCTCGTTCGGCCAGGGCATTCACTACTGTCTGGGGGCCCAGCTGGCGCGGCTCGAAGGCGGCATCGCCTTGACCACGCTGCTGGCACGGCTGCCGGATCTCAGGCTGGACGTCGAGAAGCCGACCTGGCGCAGAAACGCCAACATTCGAGGCTTGATGAGCCTGCCGGCATCCTGGTAGCGCTTCCGATCATGGAGTTCCGGTGACAGTATCCGGATGAGAGACCGGTTCGACGCGGGCGGCTTGGTTCAAGTGGACTCCCCGGTACGGCCCCGCGCGCGCAGCGAAAATGGCGGCCATGCCCTCGGCCGGCCCTTGGCAAGGCACGCCCAAGGCGCGGATAATGCGGGAGCCAAACGTCTTGCCCGGGAGTGCCACCGTCATGAGAACCTGGATCGCCACACTAATCTCGGGCGTTTTCCTGGCCGCCGCGCCGGTCCTGGGCCAGGAGCTGGGCGACGCCGCGGAGGGCCAGCGTTTCGCGCGCGCGGTCTGCGCCGCCTGTCACGCGGTCGAGAAGGGCGACAAGATGGTCTCGCTGGAAGGCGCGCCGCCGTTTCAGGACGTCGCCGACGATCCGGCGGCGAGCGATGTCGCTCTGCGGGTTTTCCTGAGGTCGCCGCACGAGAACATGCCGAATTTGATGCTGAGCGACGAGGAGACGGACAACGTCGTCGCCTACATCCTGAGCCTCAGATAGCCGCCGCCTGGGCCGCGCAGGGATATCCGGAACACGGCGAAATCTGGGGACATGGCGTAATTGAGTTGGGGTCATTGACCGGCCCCCTCACCCTCCCATGGCTGCGCGATGGGTCTCTCCCTCTCCCCAAGGAGAGGGAAGAGCAAGGCTCGCGCGGTGGCGTTCCCTCTCCTCGGGGAGAGGGACAGGGTGAGAGGGGCCGGATCCCTTTCACTCGAAAATGCTCTCGCTTGGTTGCGCCAAATACCGGGGGCGAGTTCCGAGGGCAGTATACCGAAGTGAGAACGGTTCGACGCCGGCGGTTTCAATCAAGTGAACCGTCGCCCGAACCCGACGGCTAGCCTGCATTTCTCATACTGGCCACGGTCTGCGCGGCGTTGTCCGGCCGACAGGGTAGGAAAGCCGTACAGCGCGATGTTGGCGCATCGGGCAAGCGGCTTGACGCACCCTGTCGGCCGGACAACGCCGCCCGCAGGGTCGCGCCCAGCCGGGTGTCGGCCGCGTCGAAGGCCTCAACCGGTGCTGCGGCACCGCTTTTCGGCCTTCTCCTAGCCGAGCACGCCGCCTGAACGCGACGCAGGCCATGGCCGATATGAGAATTGCGGGCTAGATCACGGCAAGGCCGAAGCGAACGGCCATGACCGCCAAAATCAGGCAGCTCACCACGTAGGCCGTAAAGCGGTGGTACGGATTGTTGTAGGTCAGGTGTATGGCGCTGTGCACCGCGCGCGCGATCACGAAAAGCCAGGCCAGCGTGACGTAGATCCCGTCGACTCGCTCCAGCACGAGCAGCAGCAGGCCGAGGGCGTAAAACAGGATCGGCACCTCGAAGAGGTTCGAGAAGTGGCGGCCGACGGCGACGACCCTTTCGGACGGCGGCGGCCCCGATGCCACGCGCATGTATTCGGGCTTCATCTCGCCGCTCAGGGCGGCCGGTATCCTGAGCCGATACATGCGCAGCCAGACCAAGGCGGTCAGGCCGAACATGGCGAGGATGGGTTGAACGATCGAAATCTGGTGCATGGTCGATGACCCGAAACTGGTGATGCCAAATCGGTTCTCCTGGAGGGAGACCTTAGCAGCACCGGGGCTTGCTTTTCCTCCGGCGACCCATTATGTCCAGCGCCCACGACCCCATCGTCTAGAGGCCTAGGACACCGGCCTTTCACGCCGGCAACACGGGTTCGAATCCCGTTGGGGTCGCCAGTGATTTCAAATGCTTACGTCGGGACCGTGGTTTTTTCAAACTTTTCGGGCCGGGGTTTTCAAACTTTTCGGCCGGTTCGTTCGTACATGACGCAAATCAATGTCGCGCCGCTGGACGGCCCCTAGGCTGCGCCGCTCGCTCGAATCGCGCCGATAGCGGTCGTGGCGGCCAGCGAGGTGGAGGGATCCGCATGGCGGTCGAACGCTCACTTGTTAATCTGCGCGGCAGCCTGCTCGGCCTGGTCCGCCAGCGCCTTTGGCTCCAGGTCCTGATCGGCATGGCGCTCGGCGTGCTGCTGGGGATCCTCATCGGGCCGACCGTGGGGCTGCTCAGCCCCGAGACCGCGGTTCTTGTCGGCAACTGGGTCGCCCTGCCGGGCAAGCTGTTCCTCCTGGCGATCCAGTTCGTTGTCGTACCGCTGGTCGTTGCCTCGGTCATCCGCGGCATCGCGGCGGGCGAGGGCAGCGAGAGCCTGGGTCAGCTGGGCGGCTGGACCGTGGGCTTCTTCGTCGTCACGACCCTGGTCGCGGTCGCCATCGGACTGACCGTGGCCATGGTTCTCGAGCCCGGCCGCTTCGTCGACGGCACGATCCTGAACGTGGCGCTGGCCGAGGGTGCGGGCGGCGAGGCCGCGGTCGCCCTGCCGCCGCCGGCCAGACCGCCGAGCCCCGAGGAAATTCCCGAGCTGATCGTCAGCCTGTTTCCGCGCGATCCGCTGGTCACCTTCATCAGCGGCAATATGCTGCAGATCGTCCTGACCTCGGTGATTATCGGCATTGCCCTGGTGATGACTCCGGCCGAACAGCGCAAGCCGCTGCTGGATCTGATGGCCTCGGTCCAGGCGGCCTGCATGGCGATCGTCGGCTGGGTCCTGCGCTTCGCGCCCTTCGCGGTGTTCGGGCTGCTCGCGCACATCACCGCCCGTGTCGGGCTCTCCGCCCTGATCGGCGTCGGCGCCTATGTGGCGACCGTGGTCCTCGGCCTCCTGCTCCTGTTCGGGCTCTATCTCGCCATCGTCGCGGTGATCGCCCGGCGCTTGCCGCTGCACTTCCTGGCGGCCTCCCGCGAGGCCCTTCTGCTCGCCTTCTCGACCTCGAGTTCGGCCGCCGTGATGCCCGTGAGCCTGAGCACCGCCGAGCAGAAGCTCCATGTCCGCGCCGCCGTCGCCCGCTTCGTCGTGCCGCTGGGCACGACCATCAACATGGGCGGCACGGCGCTTTACCAAGGCGTCGCGACACTGTTCCTGGCGCAGGTCTTCGCGGTCGACATCGGGGTTCCGGGTATGCTGCTGATCGTGGTGATGGCGACCGGCGCCGCGATCGGGTCGCCGGGAACCCCGGGCGTGGGCATCGTCATCCTGGCGACGATCCTGAACAGCGTCGGCATACCCTCGGCCGGGATCGCCATCATCCTCGGCGTGGACCGGCTGCTCGACATGTGCCGCACGGTCGTCAACGTGACCGGCGACCTGGTGGCCTGCGTCACCATCGACCGCCTGCTCGGGGGATCGGCGGAAGACGCCAAGGCGCGGCCCGGCGAGGCATCCGAACCGTCAGCGGCGCTGTCGAGCCGGGCAGCGGGCGAGCACTGACCTGGTCGCGCGGCCGCCGAGCGGCTTGCGGTCGGCCATCTAGGAGCCTGTCCGCGCGTCGCCCTCCGCCAGTAGCCAGCGGAACGCCAGAGTGACGATGGCCGCGCCGAGGAATTGGGCGGCGATGAAGGCCGGGGCGTCGAGCGGGCGGATGCCGGAGAAACTGTCGGTAAAGGCGCGGGCCAAGGTGACCGCCGGGTTGGCGAAGGAGGTCGAGGAGGTAAACCAGTAGCCGGCGGAAATGAACAGGCCGACCGCGTAGGGCACCGCCGCCGGCCGCGCCTTGAGGCAGCCGAGGATGGTCGCGACCAGGCCGAAGGTGGCGACGAACTCGGCGACCCACTGTCCCGTCCCTGAGCGCACGTTGATCGAAGCGGCCAACAGCGGTTCACCGAACATGATGTGGGCGACCACCACGCCGAAAAAGGCGCCCAGGATCTGGATCGCGACGTAGGCCGCCGCCTCCGGCCGGGTGACCTCCTTGCGGATCAGAAAGGACAGGGTCACGGCCGGGTTGAAATGGGCACCGGAGATCGGCCCGAAGATCAGAATCAGCACCATCAGGATCGCGCCGGTGGCCAGCGTGTTGCCGAGCAGCGCGAGGGCGACGTTGCCGTCGGCCAGCCGCTCGCCCATGATTCCGGAGCCGACGACGACCGCCAGGAGAAAGGCGGTGCCGAGCCACTCGGCGAAGAGTCTGCGGGGCAGGTCGGCTTGGCTCATCGGTAACGACTCACTCGACTGTCGGGAAAGACCGAGGCTTCGGGAAGATCGATTCAGGCCTTCTCGCCGGCCGTTGTATTGCGAACCGCCTCGATCAGGCCGGCGCGGTCCTGGATGCCCTTGGACAGTTCGACGAAGTGCGACAGGCGGGCCTCTATCTGGCCGTAGACCCGCTCGAAGAAGGCGCGGGTCTCACGCTCGCCGCCCTGGAAGGCGGCGGGGTCGGGAAAGCCCCAATGGGCGGCGGCCGGCCGGCCGGGCCAGACCGGACAGACCTCGCCGGCGGCGTTGTCGCAGACCGTGACGATCAGGTCCATCGTCGGGGCGTCCGGACCGGCGAATTCGTCCCAGCTCTTGGAACGCAGCTTGTCTGTCGGATGGCCCCGCCGGCGCAGCAGCTCGAGCGCGATGGGATTGACCTCGCCGGTCGGGTGGCTGCCCGCGCTGAAGGCCCGGAAACGACCACCGCCCAGGGCGTTCAGCAGGCACTCGGCCATGACACTGCGGCAGGAGTTGCCGGTGCACAGGAAGAGGACGCTGACGGCCCGGTCAGCCATGGCAGCTCTGCGCGTCGGCGAGCCGCGGTATCTCGGCCGACTCGGTCGTATCGTTGCCGTACTCGGTCAGGTCGCCGGTGGTGTGAAAGGTTTCCCACGCCAGGCCTTGCGGATCGGCGACCCAGGCCTTGTCGGAGACCGCATAGCAGCAACCGGCGTTGGTCTGCTTGAACAACGCCTTGTCGGCGGCGGTCAAGCGCCCGGAGATCTCTTCCAGCTCCTCGTGGCTGTCGGCCTGGATGCCGAAATGGTCCAAACCCGCCTTGCGGCCGCAGCGCGTGGAGATCGCCAAGTTGACCCGCGGGTCGTCGAGCAGCCACTTGGCATAGTCGGGCTTCTCAACGCTGGGCCGCGCACCGAAGAGTGTCGTGTAGAATGCGACGGAAGCGGCGAGATCCTCGACGTTGATATGCAGATGCAGCCTTTTCATGGGGGGTTCTCCTCGCTCAAGAGGTCGTGGTGATGCCAGGCTCGCAGCTCGCCGCGGGGGCGCAGATCTCCGGGTGGTCTTGGCAGCACTCCTCGGTCAGAAACGCGAGCAGCGATTGCATGCCTTGGTAGTCGGTGGCGTAGAAGATCCGCCGTCCGTCGCGCCGCGCGCGCAACAGTCCCGCGTGCTCCAGCTCCTTCAGGTGAAACGACAAGGTGGCCGGAGGCACGCCGAGGCGCGCGGCCACGTCGCCGGCCGCCAGGCCGTCCGGCCCCGCGCGCACCAGAAGCCGGAACACCGTCAGCCGGGTTTCCTGGGCCAGGGCGCCGAGCGCTTCGAGAGCGTCGTTCATTTTCATATTTTTATAATTATGGAAATAAACGATGCTGTCAAGCTCGGCCACTCGAAATTATGCTATGATCCGCCGGTCTGGCTGACGGAGCAATGCCATGAGACGACTGATCGCGACCGCCGCCGCCACGGTTCTGCTGATGACCGCCGGCCCGGCTCTGGCCGGGGGCTATGGCCATCACTACGGGCACCGCCATCATCACGGCGGCCACGGCTACTACGTGCTCGGCGCCCTCTTGACCGGGCTGGTGATCGGCGATCTGGTTGCCAGGGCCGCCAGGCCGCCCGTGGTCCGTTACGTCCAGGCGCCCCAGCCCCGGCTGGGCGGGTGCCGGCCGACCACCGGCACGGCCCGCGTCAACGGCCGCTTGGCGCAGTTCGGCGGTACCATATGCTACGACGCGGCCGGCCAGGCCTACATCCTCAACGACAGCCGTTACTTCATCGGCTATCTGCAGTAGCCAGGCGCTTTTCTAGGTGTCGGACTCCGTGGCGAAGCCGCCGTCGTCGCTCTTGAGCAGGCAAGCCTCGCCCTCGACGACCGTCTCCAGCACGACCCGCCGCCCCCAGAGCCGATAGAGGTATCCCAGCGTCTTCTCGGCGTAGCCCAGATGTAGGTCGCGGCCGTCGTGATCGTGGCGCAGCAATAGCCCGCCGCGCTGTTCGTGGTCGGCGTCGACCACCTGGATCACCGGCACCCCGCCGGTGCCGACCGCGCGGATCAGGGTCTCCTTGATTTCCCGCCAGCCCTCGTCGTCGGCGACCCGGGTGGCGACCAGTTGGCCGTCCTTGGGCGCATATTGGAACAGGCCGAGTTCGCGGACCAGATCCTTGGTCAGGAAGCGGCGCAGAAAGGAGGTGTCCCGATCCGACTCGCGCACCTCGAACATGATCCCTCGGTCGCCCTTTGCGGACCGGCCACCGCCGGACTCGCCCGCCTTCTCCCTGATGTGCCGCCAGATCCTGAAGCCCAGGTGGTAGGGGTTGATGTCGCCTGGAATCGGCCGGACCACCTGGTTGTGCCGCACCAGGAACTCCAAGTGCAGGTCCTGCGGCAGCGCGAGGGCGTTCATGATCTCCCAATGCCAGTAGGACGCCCAGCCCTCGTTCATGATCTTGGTCTGCATCTGCGGAATGAAGTAGAGCGCTTCCTCGTGCACGATGGTCAGCAGGTCCTTTTCCCAGGCACTGAGCCGCGGATTGTGGTCCCGGATGAAGAGCAGAATGTCTTCCTCCGGCTCGAGCGGCTGCCGGTCCAGGTCCGGCTCGTCATAGTCCGGGGGCTTGTGGATCCGGTGAAAGGGATCGGCCGGCGGCCGGGCCGCGGCGATCGCCTGTTGCAGCTGCTCGCCACGATCGCGCTTGCGGACCGCCAGGTTGCGGCTGCACTGCAGCGACAGGGCGTGCGCCGCGTCGAGCACCGCTTCGACCCGGGCGAGGCCGATCGAGGGGTCCTCGACATAGTCGCGCACCCGGTCGGCCCGCGCCTTGAACCGGCTGGCGACCTGGTCTGGCTGGGTCGCGCGGAAGGTGAAGTTGTTCATGAAGAAGTCGTTGTGCCCATAGACATGCGCGATCGTCAGGATCTGAAGGCACGGCGAGTTCTTGCGCATCAGGTAGGCCAGGCAGGGATCGGCGTTGATGACCATCTCGTAGGGCAGGCCGGCCGCGCCGTGGTCGTAGAGCGTCTTCAGCCGCTCGAACGACTTGCCGTAAGACCAGTGCGGGTAGTGCGACGGCATGCCGTGGTAGGCCATGTAGCTCAGCATCTGCTCGTGGTCGCAGAGCTCGAACTCCTGCGCCACGGTGGACAGGCCGAATTCCTCGACCTTGTCGCGGATCTTGGCGTCCCAGTACTGCAGCTGCTTGATGTCGATGCTCTGTCCCATATGCATCACGGTTCCTAGGCCGCGTCGTCCGTGCTGCCCCGCTCATGCGACAAGAGTGCCTTGAAGCGCGGCCAGATGTCCTCCTTGCGCGTCAACTCGAAGGCGTGGAAGTTGTCCGCCTCGAGATCCTCGAACACATCCAGCATCGAGCTGTCGCCGTAGTACGACCCCGGCGGCTTGATTTCGCCGTAGCCGAAAAGGTTGCACAGCTCGCAGAGCTGGGCCGCCGCGTGGCGTGCGTCGGGGTTGTCGCCGCCGTAATTTTCGCCGTCCGAGCAGTGGAAGGCGTAGACATTCCAGAGCGAGGGGTGGTAGCGGTCGCGGATGATCTCGAGCGCCTTCTCGTAGCCCGAGGAGATGATCGTGCCGCCCGATTCGGCCTTGTGGAAGAACTCTTCCTCGCTGACCTCGCGGGCCAGGGCGTGGTGGGCGACAAAGGCGAGGTCGACCTTGCGGTAGCGGGTTCGCACGAACTGATAGAGCAGGAAGAAAAAGCTGCGGGCGAGGTACTTCTTCATGGCGTCCATGGACCCCGAGGTGTCCATGATGCAGATCACCACGGCATTCGATTCGGCCTGGACGTCGGGCACCCGGCGCCGGTAGCGCATGTCCTCGCGGTGGAACGGCGTGCGCCTTGGCTCGTCAGGCGCCGACGTTTCGGGCCGCCCGGTGGCGACCATTCGCCGGATGCGCGAGCGTGCCGTGCGCTTCTTGTCGAGCTGGACCCTGACGCCGACCCGCCGGTAGCCTTGCCGCCGGCTGCCGTGAACGACCAGGGACTCGCGCAGCTTCCGCCGCTCGAGTTCCGGTAGCTGGAGATCTTCGAACATCAGGTCGACCAGCTCTTCGATGGTGATCTCGGTCTCGTAGTAGTCCAGCCCGGGCCGGTCGCCGGCCCCGAAAGTGCCGGCCTTCTTCTCCGCCACACTGCCGACCACCTGACCTTCCTCGACCTCGCCCTTTTCGCTAGCCGCGACCTGCGGTGTGTTCTCGCCATAGACGAAGCGGTATTCCTTGATACCTCGGATCGGCACCTTGACCACGCGGTCGGGCGTTTTAGTCAGGATCGCTTCCTCGGCGACGATGTCGGCGACGTTGGCGCGGATCGCCTCGCGGACCTTTTGCCGGTGTCTCAAGCGGTCGCCGGCACTGCGGTCGGATCGCAGCGCGTCTGCGCCGGAATATGGCCGAAAGACGGTCGTCATGGCTGCTTGCGTCGGCCCTTTACTGTGTTGGCGGCGGCCTGCCCTAATTTACCGTTTTCCGTTCTGGCTGCTCGTCCTAGGGGTTTGACTCTGACGCTCGGTCGCCCGCAACTGTCATTGCCGGGCTTGACTCGGTAATCCAGCGCCGGCCGGCAACCCTGGATGCCCGGGTCAAGCCCGGGCATGACAGGGTCAGGCGATGTCGAGAGCCTTGCGACTCATAGGTCAGCATCGAACCGCTAGTCCTTCCAAAGGTTGTTGGCGGCGTACTTCAGCACCACGTCCGCCGAATAGTCGTTGTAGCCCTTGTCCAACAGGTTCTTGACCAGGGCTTCGTACTTTTCGCTCTGCTCCTCGTCGCGGGTCCGCGCTTTGGTGATGATGCGGCTGATGTCGCGCACCGAGTGGGTCAGCTTCTTCTCGATCGCTTCCTTGAGCGGTTCGTAGCTGGCATAGGCGATGGTTTCGCCGCGCCGGCCGGCCGCCCACAGATACGCGATCACCTCCTGGCGGAAGCCTTCGGCTTCGGGACCGATGATCGCGATATGCTCCTCGATCGACTTGAGGAAGGCCTCGTCGGGTTGGAGCTCTTCGCGCGTATTGCGGTCCTTGACGATCGTCTTGTTGACGTAGGCTTCGGCGTGGTCGAGGTAGTTATGGAACAGCGATTCGGCCTGTTCCTCATAGGCATAGACGAAAGCCTTGGTGATCTCCCTTTCGAGGATCTCCAGGTAGGCCTTGTGGATCGTGTCCTGTAGGAATTCCAGGTAGCGCTTGTGCACGCTGTCGGGGAAATCCGCTTCCTTGACCATGTTGATCAGGGCCTCGCGCACATGGATCGGCGTGACACCGTCCGGGCTCTCGGTCAGAGCATTGTCGATCGCCTTCATGGCGAAACGCGGCGAGATACCGGTCATGCCCTCCGATTTGACCTCGGCGCGCAGTTCGTTGAGGTCGACGCGCTTGGCAGTGCCTTTCTCGACCACCTCTTCGCCGTTGTAGAGCTTGAGCTTGGTCATGAGGTCACATGTGGCAGACGGTGCCAGGCGCGAGAGGACGGCGAACATCGCGGTTACTTCGAGGGTATGTGGCGAGACG
Organism: Kiloniellales bacterium; assembly: GCA_041617155.1. Lineage (GTDB taxonomy): Bacteria > Pseudomonadota > Alphaproteobacteria > Kiloniellales > JAKSDN01 > CAMYKD01. Next base: position 5,415 of record JBFJPL010000092.1, on the reverse strand, counting down.
TGAGACCGGAACCCCGAAGCGGCCAAGAGCTTGCGATAGATCTTGACCTCTTCGTCGAGGCGCAGGTTGTAGGGCACCTTGACCGTGACGATACGGTCGAGAATGGCCTCGTTGGTCGGATCGGCCTTGAACTTCTGCCATTCGGCTTCGTTGGAGTGGGCCACGATGACGGTATCGACGTAAACGGTGCCGTGTCGGCCCGGGGCCGGGATGAATTTCTCTTGGGTCGCCGTGATGATCGTATGGAGGTACTCGACCTCGTTCTTGAAGACTTCGATGAACTCAATCATGCCGCGATTGCCGACGTTGAAGGCTCCGTTCAGTTCGAGCACGCGGGGATCGCCCTCGGAAAAGCGGTCGAGCTTCGAGATATCTTCCGACCCGATCAGCACCGAGGTGTCCTGGTTGTTGGGATCGACCGGCGGCACGATCGCCAGGCCACGACGCGCCTGTTTGGAAAAGGTGACGGCCGCGACCGGGACTTCCTCATAGCGGCCGCCGAAATCCGCCTCCAGCCGGAAGCGGCAGACCGGGCAAAGATCGCCCTCTACGGTCACGTCGAGCATCTTCTCGAATTCGCGGCGCAGATGGCGCGGAATCAGATGCAGCGGCTCCTCGTGCATCGGACAGCCTTCGATGGCGAACATGGGCTCGCTTCGCTCGAGGCCACGTCTCAGGGCCTCTATCAGCGATGACTTGCCGGCCCCGACCGGTCCGAGAAGGTAGAGAACCTGGCGGTGCTCCTCGCCCTTGAGAGCGGCCGCGTGGAGATAACGCACGATCTGCGAGATCGGCCGCTCGATGCCGAAGAACTCTTCCTTGAAGAAATCGTAGACCTTTAGCGGCTCGTCGCCGAACAGCCGCTTGATACGGGAGTCATCGCCCTGGGTGAGGTTCTCCGAACCTTCGCCGATGACCATGTCGTAGAGCCGTGCGTGAGACAGTTTGCAAAGCGCCGGATCCTGCTTAATCCGTTGCAAATATTCGAGGAACGTCCCTCGCCATCGCTCGCCTTCCTGTGCTTCGCGATCCTTGGCGATCAGGTCTGCGAACTGACTGTTGGTGTTTTCCATGCCGCTTCCCTCAGTTCAAAGTTGCTCCTTTCGTCTTCACGGCTTCGCCCCTCTGTTATTGCATTCCCGCTTCCCATGACCTGGAAACGGAAAGCGGTCCGGTCAAGTCAATTTCACATGGTTTCGTTTGAATCTTCACGTCGTTGTGGGGCTAGGGCAGTGGATTATCGCGCCGGTTCAATGCCCTGCGGGGCGACGTGAAAGGCCCCCGCAATATCCCGTCGAAAGGGAAATCGCGGGGGCCTTGGGCGTGCGATAACGGATCTATGGCGCTCGCTGGCGATCAATTCGCCTGACGACGGCTGCCGGCCGGGCTATTCGGTCTGCTTCTCCATCTCGGTTTCGGTGGTCGCCGCAGCGTCGCCCGATTGCTCGGACATGGTGTTGCTGCTCTGTTGTTCCGGCCCGCCTTCGTCACAGGCGGCCAAGCCGAGGGAGAGTGCGAAAGCGGCGCCGGCAAGCGGCGCCCATCGTGACAGTTTGGTCATTTGCAAAGGCTCCAGTTCGACTCCACGCCCCCGATGACTCAATGATTGGTGGGCAAACCCCGGCAAACAACAATATTCGAGGTGTGCCACGAAAAGATCACAGCCGTGTCACAGGGCTTTCCTTCAGTTTATTTTTGTTTCATAGACGTATTTATCGAAGGAAATCACCCGATAATTTTAAGGTGTTGTGATACGGCCATAAGAACAATCTATATGCTTCTATGAGAACCGCAAATTTGCGCCCGATTGGGCCTAGGCAACTTGATGAATAGTCGCGCGATACAAACGCCCAGCAAAGACAGCTAGAGCAAAAGAACGCCGCGCACAGGCTCGAATTACAAGCCTTGATGAAAATGACCTTTGCTATCAGCCCTCGGAACGCTTCGCTTGTTGACTCGCCGCCTTGACCTCGTCCAGCAACGGTTTGAGGCTTTGCGATACGCTCGATTGTTCGACCAGGCGCAGTACAGCGTCGCCGTGGCCGGATTTGGCGGCGGCCAGCAGAAATTCGCCGAGATCGCCGGGCTCCAGCCGATAGGCCGCCAAGGCGCCGAGCATGGCGGGGCAGAGGCCTAGCGCTTCGTCCCACTTGCCTTGATCGGCCAGCAACAGCGCCAGCGTGTGATGGGCATGATGGCTGTCCGGCTCGCGGGTCAGGGCTTGGCGCGCCAGGGACTCCGCGAAGCCGTAACCCTCCGGCACCTGCGCCGCATGGATCGCCCAGGCCAGGTTGTTGAGACCGAGCACGGTCGAATCGGTTTGCTTGGCCAGCCGAGTCACCTTGGCGAGAGCGGCCGCCGGCTCGGCCTCGCGCCGCAGGTAGAGGTCCAGCAGTTTGGGCAGGATATAGACGTCGGCCGCCGTGGCCTTCAAGCGCTTCAGAAGTAGCTTCTCCGCCTCCGGCGCGCGGTCCAGATGACGTCCCAGCAGACTGGCCAGCTCGGCCCAGGTCCAGTCGTCGTCCGCTTCGAGCGCCAGGGCCTGCCGATAGGCCTGCTCGGCTTCCTCGCGGCGCCCCGCCTGCGCATGGAGCGCCTTGCCCAATTTGCTCCAGGCCCAGGCATAGTCCGGGTCCAGCTCGATCGCTTTGCGATAGGCGCCTTCCGCCTCGGCCTGACGGCCCGCCTGCCGGTGCAGCAGGTCGCCGAGGTGCGCCCAGGTCCACTTGTCGTCGGGCTCGAGTTCCAGGGCGCGCCGGTAAGCCTGTTCGGCTTCCTCCCGGCGATCCCACATGTTCTGCAGCAGACTGCCCAAGTTGGCCCAGGCCCATCGGTAGTCACGGTTCGGACCGAGCGCTTTGCGATAGGCCAGTTCCGCCTCGTCCAGGCGGCGCAGCTCATGCTGCAGCAGGCGGCCAAGCTCGTTCCAGGCCCAGAGATAGCCCTGTTCCAGGGCGACGGCTTTGCGGAATGCCTGCTCCGCCTCCTCGATGCGGTCCTGTTTGTGGTAAAGCAGCGAGCCGAGCTGACCCCAGGCCCAGACGTAGTCCGGATCCAATGCGATGGCGCGCCGATAGGCGGTCTCGGCCTCGTCGAAGCGCGCCAGCCTTTCATGCAGCACTTGCCCAAGGTGGGCCCAAGCCCAGTCGTAGTCCGGGTTGAGTTCGATAGCCTTGCGATAGGCCTGTTCCGCCTCGTCGGGGCGGTCCAGGTTTTCGTGCAGAAGCTGGCCGAGCTGGCCCCAGGTCCAGGCGTGCCTGGGGTCGAGTCGGAGCGCCCGGCGATAGGCCCGCTCCGCCTCGCCGTGGTGCCCGAGCTTGTCGTGCAGAAGCGCGCCGAGGCGGGCCCAGGTCCACCTGTGGTGGGGATTGAGGGCAAGAACCTGGCGGTAGGCCCGTTCCGCCTCGTCGAAGCGGTCGAGGCGCTCGTGCAGCAGCAGGCCGAGTTGGGCCCAGGCCCAAGGGTAGTTCGGTCGATGCTCGATGGCCTGGCGATAGGCCTGTTCGGCTTGCTCCGGGCGGTCCAAATTTTCGTGCAGCAGTTGGCCCAGCTGCGCCCAGGCCCAGCTATAGGCCGGGTCGAGCTCGAGCGCCCGCCGGTAGGCTCGTTCGGCCTCGTCATAGCGCTCCAGCTTGTCATGCAGCAGCAGGCCTAGGTGGGCCAGGGGCCAGGGGTCATCGGGCTTCAGCTCGATGGTGCGTTGGTAGGCCTGCTCGGCCTCGGCCGGGCGTTGCAACTCTTCGTGCAACAATTGGGCCAGCAGCGCCCAGGCCCAGTCGTTCTGCGGCCGCAGTTGAATCGCCTTGCGATAGGCGCTTTCGGCCTCGTCGAAGCGCTTCAGCTTGTCATGCAGCAGGCGGCCGAGCTGGCCCCAGGCCCAGTGGTACTCGGGATCCAGTTCCGTCGCCTTGTGAAAAGCCTCGGCGGCCTCCTCGAAGCGCTCCAGCTTGTCGTGCAGGAGCAGGCCGAGTTGGGCCCAGACCCAGGGGTAGTCGGGATCGAGGTCGAGGGCCGTCCGGTAGGCTTCCTCGGCCTCGTCGGCGCGCCCCAGGTCTTCGTCGAGCAGCTGGCCGAGCTGGGCCCAGGTCCGCGGGTTGGTGGAATTGAGTTCGATCGCCTTGCGGTAGGCTTGTTCGGCCTCGTCGTAGCGCGCCAGCGTATCGCGTCGGAGCTGGCCCAGCTTGAGCCAGGTCCACTCGTCCTCCAGGTTGTCGTCGTCTTCGTGATCGTCCTCGGCGTACCAGACGAAGCTGTCGGGATCGTCGTCGAATCCGGAGTCGTCGTTGAGCATCTGATCCAGCTGGTTGCGCACCCAGTCGAAATTGGGATCGATCTGCAGTGCCTTGCGGTAGGCGTGGTTGGCCTGCTCGAAGCGCGCCAGATTTTCGTGTAGAACCCGGCCCAGCATGGCCCAAGCCCATTCGTCTTGCGGCTCCAGTTCGACCGCCTTGCGAAACGATTGCTCGGCTTCCTCGAAGCGCGACGCCTGGCTGAGTGAAACGCCGGTCTTGAGGTGTTCGGCGGCCTGCTTGGCCTTGGTGTTGGCGGTCATGGGGCTGGAGAGTTAATTCGGTGAAGCGAATGGCCGTGACGGGGCCGTCCCGCAGGACATCGAAGGTGCCCCGTTCCCGCTAAGAAATTGCTAACTCTGTCGGCCCCGGATCGGTAATTCGCTGGCGTGGCCGCTGCTTCGCGTTAGACTAGCAAGCTGCCCGAACGCGAAGGAGAAGAGCGTGATCGTCGAACAGATCTGGACCGCCAACGCCTACCGCAACTTCAACTACCTGATCGTCTGTCCGGAGAGCGGCGAGGCCATGGCGATCGACCCGCTCGACCACGAGAAGTGCCTGGCCAAGGCGCGCGACGAAGGCTGGACCATCACGCAAATCCTCAACACCCACGAGCACGGCGATCACACCGGGGGCAACCAGGCGATGGTCGAGGCGACCGGGGCCAGGCTGCTGGCCCACCGCGACGCCAGGGACAAGATTCCGGGGATGGACCGGGGTCTGGCCGCCGGCCATGTGCTGCAGGTCGGCCGCACCGTGGAACTGGAGGTGCTGGATACGCCCGGTCACACCATGTGCCACATCTGTCTGCTGTCGCACACCGACCAGCCTGCCTTGTTTTGCGGCGACACGCTGTTCAATGCCGGCGCCGGCAACTGCCACAACGGCGGCCATCCCAATGAGCTCTACGAGACCTTCGCCGGACAGCTCGCCGAACTGCCGGACCAGACCCTGGTCTATCCGGGGCACGATTACATCGCCAACAACTTGCGCTTCACGCTCGACCGCGAGCCGGACAACGACCGGGCCGGCGAGCTGCTCGGTCAAGTCGAGAATCAGGACCCGGACCGGGCATTGGTCTCGACCCTGGCCTTGGAAAAGGAGATCAACACCTTCTTCCGGCTGC
>JBFJPL010000091.1:0-15709 GCA_041617155.1 Kiloniellales bacterium | reverse complement strand
GTCGCCGGCCGCCTGCTCGAGCCGCGCCGCCAGGCCCTGGCGCAGGCCGGCGCCGAGCGCGTTGACCGGCGGGTTGTCGAGGAAGATGACCGCGACGGTCCCGAGATTTTCGTAATCGACCAGCTCCGTCATCCGATCTCCCTTCCTCGGCCGGCGGCCATGAGTTGCCTGGCCCTTCAGAAGTGCCCTCTTCGTGCTAGACTGGCGTTTCGCAGAGCGAACTCCGGTCCGCAGTCAAGATTTGATGCAACATTCCTCGGCCAGGTTCAAGCGCCATGGGTCCCGAGGGCCCCGCGCGCTTTGTCATTGCCGTGCCGGGAACGAAATGAGGATCCGGGAGGTTGGGACCATGCGCGGATTGATGATGGAGACGCCGCTGCTGATCACGTCGCTGATCCGCTATGCGGCGCAGTACCACGGCGACACCGAGATCGTTTCCCGATCGGTCGAGGGGCCGATCCACCGCTACGGCTACCGCGACAGCTTCGCGCGCATCGGCAAGCTGGCCCACGCCCTGGTCCGCCTGGGCGTGCAGCCGGGCGACCGGATCGCCACGCTGGCCTGGAACGGCTACCGGCACTTCGAGCTCTACTATGCCATCTCCGGCATCGGCGCCATCTGCCACACCATCAATCCGCGGCTGTTCCACGACCAGATCCGCTACATCGTCAACCACGCCAAGGACAAGCTGCTGTTCGTCGACCTGACCTTCGTGCCGCTGGTCGAGGCGCTGGCCGACTCGCTGGCGCCGCTCGAGAAAGTGGTGGTCATGACCGACCCCGGGCACATGCCGGAAACCGCCCTGCCCAACGTCCTGTGCTACGAGACGCTGCTCGAGCCCGAAGCGGAGGACTTCGCCTGGCCGGAGTTCGACGAGAACACCGCCTCGTCGCTCTGCTACACCTCCGGCACCACCGGCAAGCCCAAGGGCTCGCTTTACAGCCACCGCTCGACCGTGCTGCACAGCTTCTCGATCGTCGCCGCCGATTCCCTCGGCTGCACCAGCCGGGACGCGGTGCTGCCGATCGTGCCGATGTTCCACGTCAACGCCTGGGGGCTGCCCTACGCCTGCGCCATGGCCGGCGCCAAGCTGGTGCTGCCGGGCGCCGACTACAGCGGGCCGGCGGTCTACGAACTGCTCGAGCGGGAACAGGTCACCAAGTCAGCGGGCGTACCGACCATCTGGTTCATGTTGCTGGACTATCTGAAAAAGCAAGGCAAGACCCTGCCGCATCTGGAAATGCTGGTGATCGGCGGCGCCGCCGCGCCGCGCGCCATGATCGAGACCTTCCAGGAAGACTTCGGCATCCAGGTGTGCCACGCCTGGGGCATGACCGAGATGAGCCCGGTCGGCACCACCGGCCGGCTCAAGTCGAAGGCCCTCGGCCTGCCCAAGGAGACGCGCCTCGACGTGCAGTGCAAGCAGGGCCGGACGATCTACGGCGTCGACATGAAGATCGTCGACGCCGAGGGCGCGGCGCTGCCCCACGACGGCGAGGCCTTCGGCGAGCTGATGGTACGCGGGCCCTGGATCATCGGCGCGTACTACAACGACCCGGCGGGAACCGAGGCGGCCTTCGACGACGCGGGCTGGTTCCGCACCGGCGACATCGCCAAGCTCGACGCCGATGGCCACATGCAGATCGTCGACCGCAGCAAGGACGTGATCAAGTCCGGCGGCGAGTGGATCAGCTCGATCGACCTGGAGAACGCCGCCGTCGCCCATCCCAGCGTCGCCGAGGCGGCGGTCATCGGCCTGCCGCATCCGCGCTGGGACGAACGGCCCCTGCTGGTGGTCGTGCCGGCCGCCGGCCGGCGACCCGCGCCCGAGGCGATCATGGCGCATCTGGCCGACAAGGTCCCCAAGTGGTGGCTGCCCGACGACATCGTGTTCGTCGACGAGCTGCCCCATACCGCGACCGGCAAGGTCTCCAAGCTGCGGCTGCGCGCGCAGTTCGACGGCTACAAGCTGCCGACGGCCTAGACGGAAACGCTGTGCGGCGGCTCCTATTTCACCGAAGTTAACAGCTTCTTAACCACAAATTCCTTACTGATTCCGAGGCCAGAGCGCCCGTGTGACCCGCGCTGGACGCCCCGGAGTTTCAAATCGGACATTTGACGACGGCAGCTCCGGGCGCCTCGGGTCACGGCCACGGCGTTACGGGGTTCGATGTCCCGTAGCCTGCCGCAAGCCGGCGTTCGCATGGAGACCGAGCGATGAAGATCGTCTGCATCGGAGGCGGGCCCGCGGGCCTCTACTTCGCCATCTCCATGAAGCTGCGCGACCCCTGCCATGAGATTCTGGTGGTCGAGCGCAACCGCCCCGGAGACACCTTCGGCTGGGGCGTCGTCTTTTCCGACCAGACCATGGACAACCTGCGCGCCAACGATCCCGAAAGCGCGGCGGAGATCCTCGACAACTTCGCCCATTGGGACGACATCGACGTTCACTTCAAGGGCCAGGTGATCACCTCCGGCGGCCACGGCTTTTGCGGCATCGGCCGCCAGCGCCTGCTCGACATCCTGCAGCGGCGCGCCCGCGCGCTCGGCGTCGAGCTGCGGTTCGAGACCGAGGTCGAGGACCCGGCACGCTTCGACGACGCCGAGCTGCTTGTCGCCGCCGACGGGGTCAACAGCAAGCTGCGCGCTCGCCACGCCGCGGCCTTCAAGCCGGACGTCGAGGTGCGCGCCAACAAGTTCGTCTGGCTCGGCACCCGCCGGGTGTTCGACGCCTTCACCTTCATCTTCGAGGAGACCGCCCACGGCTGGATCTGGGCCCACGCCTACCGCTTCGATGAAAACACCTCCACCTTCATCGTCGAGTGCGCCGAGCCGACCTGGCGCGGCCTCGGCCTGGACACGCCGGACCAGGACGCGGCCATCGCGATCTGCGAGCGGCTTTTCGCCGACTACCTGGGCGGCGAGACGCTGCTCACGAACGCCCGGCACCTGCGCGGCTCGGCCTGGCTGAACTTCCCGCGGATCACCTGCGAGAGGTGGCACCACGGCAAGGTGATCCTGCTGGGCGACGCCGCGCACACCGCCCACTTCTCGATCGGCTCGGGCACCAAGCTCGCGTTGGAGGACGCCATCGCTCTGGCCGACGCGCTGAACAGCAGCGGCGACCGGACGGCCGCGCTCGACGCCTACCAGGAAGCCCGGCGGCTCGAGGTGCTGAAACTCCAGAGCGCCGCGCGCAACTCGACCGAGTGGTTCGAGAGCGTGCCGCGCTACGTCGGCTTTCAGCCCTTGCAGTTCGCCTACTCCCTGCTCACGCGCAGTCAGCGTGTCAGCCACGAGAACCTGCGCCTGCGCGACCGCAACTGGCTCGAGGGAGTCGAGCGCTGGTTCGCCGCGCGGGCGACCGGCGGCGCCCAGCGCAAGCCGCTGCGCCCCATGTTCACGCCCTTCAAGCTGCGCGACATGGCGCTGGCCAATCGCGTCGTGGTCTCGCCGATGTCCATGTACAGCGCCGAGGACGGCACGCCGAACGACTTCCACCTGGTGCACTACGGTGCCCGGGCCCAAGGCGGCGCCGGGCTGCTGTACACGGAGATGACCAACGTCGCCCGCGACGGCCGCATCACGCCGGGTTGCGCCGGCCTGTACAAGGACGAGCACCTGGCCGCCTGGCGCCGCATCGTCGACTTCGTGCACCGGCACAGCCACGCCAAGATCGCCCTGCAGCTCGGCCACGCCGGACCGAAGGGCTCCACCAAGCTCGGCTGGGAAGGCATGGACCAGCCGCTCGAAGACGGCAACTGGCCGCTGCTGTCCGCTTCCCCGGTGCCCTGGTCGCCGGAGAACCAGACGCCGCGCGCCATGGATCGGGCCGACATGGCGCGGGTCAAGGCCGCCTTCGTGCGGGCCACCGAGATGGCCGAGGCCTGCGGCTTCGACATGGTCGAGCTCCACGCGGCCCACGGCTACCTGCTGTCCGCCTTCATCACGCCGCTGACCAACTGCCGGACCGACGAGTTCGGCGGTTCGCTGGCCGGCCGCCTGCGCTACCCGCTCGAGGTGTTCCAGGCCATGCGGGCGGTCTGGCCGGACCACAAGCCGATGGCGGTGCGCGTCTCGGCAACCGACTGGATGAGCCGGGACACCGAAGCCGCCGGCTCGAACAACGGGGTGACGCCCGAGGAATCGGTGGAGATCGCCAAGGCCTTCAAGGCGGCGGGCGCCGACATCATCGACGTCTCCGCCGGACAGACCAGCACCCTGGCCCGGCCGGTCTACGGCCGCATGTTCCAGACGCCCTTCTCCGACCGCATTCGCAACGAGGCCGGCATCGCGACCATGGCGGTCGGCAACATCTACGAGATCGACCACGTCAACAGCATCATCGCCGCCGGCCGGGCCGACCTCTGCTGCCTGGGCCGGCCGCACCTGTCGGATCCCTACTGGACCCTGCGGGCGGCGGCCCAGCAGGGCCACGAGGCGGTCTTCTGGCCGGCGCCGTACCTGGCCGGCAGGGACCAGCTGACGCGCAACCTGCGGCGCGCCGCGGAAATGGCGGCCCTTGTCTGAGCCGGCACCCGAAAAGGAGGGGCTCGAAGGACGCCATGCGGTGGTGACCGGCGGCGGCCGCGGCATCGGCGCGGCGATCGCCGGCCGCTTGGCCGGCTTGGGCGCCGGCGTCACGCTCATGGGCCGCGACAGGACCCGCCTCGAAGCCGCGGCGGCCGCCCTGCCCCGGGCCCGGGCCATCCCCTGCGACGTGACCGACGAGGCGGCGGTCGGACGCGCCTTCGCCGAGGCCACGGAGCAGGCCGGCGAGCCCGAAATCCTGGTCAACAACGCCGGCGCGGTTGAAACGGCGCCCCTGGCCAAGACCACGCTCGATCAGTTCCGCCGCATGCTCGAGGTCAACCTGACCGGCGCCTTCCTGTGCAGCCGCGCGGCCATGCCGGCGATGACCGCCGCCGGCTTCGGGCGCATCGTCAACATTGCCAGCACCGCGGGCCTCAAGGGCTACGCCTACGTTTCCGCCTACTGCGCCGCCAAGCACGGCCTGGTCGGCATGACCCGGGCACTCGCCCTCGAGGCCGCCGCGACGCGGGTCACCGTCAACGCGGTCTGTCCCGGCTATACGGACACCGACATGGTACACGCGGCCGTCGCGGCAATCGCCGCCAAGACCGGGCGCCGCCAGAGCGAGGCGCGCAACGCGCTGATCGAGGCCAACCCGCAAGGGCGGTTGATTCGGCCGGACGAAGTGGCGAACGCCGTGGCCTGGCTTTGCCAGCCCGCTTCGGAAGCCGTCACCGGCCAGGCCATCGTCGTCGCCGGCGGCGAGGTGATGTGATGACGGCGATCAAGGGCAGCAGCTTCAAGCCGCGGCATTTCCTCTGGGAAACCCGTGGCGCGGTGGCCGTGATCACACTCAATCGGCCGGCCAAGAAGAACCCCCTGACCTTCGACTCCTATGCCGAGCTGCGCGACACCTTCCGCGACCTGGCGGGTTGCCCGGACATCAAGGCGGTGGTCCTGACCGGCGCCGGCGGCAACTTCTGCTCGGGCGGCGACGTGCTGGAAATCATCGGGCCGCTGACCGAGATGGACCAGCCGGGCCGGCTCGCCTTCACGCGCATGACCGGCGATCTGGTCAAGGCGGTCCGCGACTGTCCGCAGCCGGTCATCGCCGCGGTCGACGGCGTCTGCGCCGGCGCCGGCGCGATCCTGGCCATGGCCGCCGACCTGCGGCTGGCCACGCCGGCCGCCAAGACCGCCTTCCTCTTCGTGCGCGTCGGGCTGGCCGGCTGCGACATGGGGGCCTGCGCGATCCTGCCGCGCCTGATCGGTCACGGCCGGGCCACCGAGCTGCTGCTGACCGGGCGCGCGATGAGCGCCGAGGAGGGCGAGCGCTGGGGCTTCTACAGCCGCCTCTGCAAGGACGACAGCCTGCTCGAGGAGGCGGTGGCCCTGGCCGCCGGGCTCGCCGAGGGCCCGAACTTCGCGCACATGATGACCAAGACCATGCTCAACCGGGAATGGGACATGAGCCTCGAGGCGGCGCTCGAGGCCGAGGCCCAGGCGCAGGCGATCTGCATGCAGACCCGCGACTTCAAGGCCGCCTTCGAGGCCTTCGCCGAGAAACGCAAGCCGGACTTCGAGGGCAGGTGAGCAGGGCGATGGCGGACAAGACCTACCTCAGCTGGCCGTTCTTCGAGGACCGGCACCGCGCGCTGGCGGCGGCGGCCGAGGACTGGGCGGCCCGGACGGCGGCCCGGTTCGCCGGGCGGGACGGCGACGTGGACCAAGCTTGCCGGGCCCTGGTCGCCGAACTCGCGGCGGCCGGCTGGCTGCGCCACGCGGTACCGCGCAGTCACGGCGGGGTCGGCGACAGCCTGGACGTCCGCGCGCTCTGCCTGATCCGCGAGACCCTGGCGCGCCACGACGGCCTCGCCGACTTCGCCTTCGCGATGCAGGGGCTCGGCGCCGGGCCGATTTCGCTGTTCGGCTCCGATGCCCTGAAATCCGGATACCTGCCCGCCGTGGCCGCGGGCCGAAAGATCGCCGCCTTCGCCCTCTCCGAGCCCGAGGCGGGCTCCGACGTGGCGTCGATCGCGACCACGGCGGAACAGGAGGGCGGCGGCTTCCGGCTCAATGGCGTCAAGACCTGGATCTCGAACGGCGGGATCGCCGATTTCTATGTGGTCTTCGCCCGCACCGGCGGCGCGCCCGGCGCCAAGGGGCTCAGCGCATTCGTCGTCGATGCCGAGGCACCGGGCCTCGAGATCACCGAGCGCATCGAGGTTATCGCGCCTCACCCCCTGGCGACCCTCGAGCTGCACGACTGCCGGGTCCCGCGCGCGCACCTGCTGGGCCAGCCGGGCGAAGGCTTCAAGATCGCCATGGCGACCCTCGACGTCTTCCGCTCGACCGTCGGCGCCGCGGCGCTCGGTTTCGCCCGGCGCGCCCTGGATGAAGCCCTGTCCCGCGCAACCGCGCGTAAGCTCTACGGCGCGCCGCTGGCCGACCTGCAGCTGACGCAGGCCAAGCTGGCCGAGATGGCGCTCGAGGTCGACAGCAGCGCGCTTCTGGTCTACCGCGCCGCCTGGACCAAGGACGCCGTCGGCGGGCGGGTGACCCGCGAGGCGGCCATGGCCAAGCTCCATGCCACCGAGGCCGCGCAACGGGTGATCGACGCGGCGGTGCAGATCTTCGGCGGGCTCGGCGTGGTTTCGGGACACCCGGTGGAACAGCTCTACCGCGAAATCCGCGCCCTCAGAATCTACGAGGGCGCCTCGGAAGTCCAAAAGATCGTGATCGCCCGGCAGACCCTGTCGGCGCACGGGCAAGACGCGGCGGGAGGCTTGGAAGCGGGCGGCGGAACGACCGTGGATCGGCTTTTGGCGAACTCCAAATTGTGAGGTAAACATGTCCGGATACAGCGCACACCTCGACACCTTCGCGCGCGACAACCTGCCGCCGCGCGACGCGTGGCCGGTCTTCAAGTTCGACCGGCCGGAGCTCGACTATCCGGCGCGCCTGAACTGCGCGACCGAGCTGCTCGACAAGACGGTCGCGGGCGGCTGCGCCGACAAGCCGCTGTTCCATACGCCCCATGGCTATTGGACCTACGGCGACCTGCTCGAGGGCGCCAACCTGGTCGCCAAGGTCCTGACCGAGGACTTCGGGCTGGTCCCCGGCAACCGCGTGCTGATCCGCGCCGCCAATAACCCGATGTTCGTTGCCTGCTGGTTCGGCATCGCCAAGGCCGGCGGTATCGTGGTCGCCACCATGCCGCTGCTGCGCAGCCGGGAGCTCGCCGCGATCATGAACAAGGCCCAGGTCGGCCTCGCCTTGTGCGACGAGCGGCTCATGGAAGAGCTGCAAGGCGCGGCGGCGCTGGCCCCGGTCTGCCGAAGGATCTGCGCCTTCAACGGCTCCGGCCAAGGGCGCGCCGCGGAACTCGAACGCCGCATGGCGGCCAAGAGCCCGGACTTCGCGAACCTCGACACGGCCGCCGACGACACGGTGCTGATCGCCTTTACCTCCGGCACGACCGGAAAACCCAAGGGCACCATGCATTTTCATCGGGATGTCATGGCCATTTCGGACTGCTTCCCGCGCTCGATCCTGAAGCCCTCGGCCGACGACATCTTCATCGGCAGCCCGCCCTTGGCCTTCACCTTCGGCCTGGGCGGGCTGGTGACCTTCCCCCTGCGCTTCGGGGCCTCGGCGGTGCTGCTCGAGAAGGCGCCGCCGCCGCTGCTGGCCGAAGCCATCGCGCGGTTCAAGGCGACGGTCTGCGTCACCGCGCCGACCGCCTATCGGGCGATGCTCGCCCACGCGGCCGACTTCGACCTGTCGAGCCTGAAGCAATGCGTCTCGGCGGGCGAGCATCTGCCGAAGCCCACCTTCGAGGCCTGGCGAAAGGTCACCGGCATCGAGATCATCGACGGCATCGGCACGACCGAGATGCTGCATATCTTCATATCGGCCGCGGGTGCGGACATCCGCCCGGGCGCGACCGGCAAACCGATCCCGGGATACCAGGCCAAGGTGGTCGACGACGACATGAACCCGCTACCGCCCGGCGAGGTCGGACGGCTCGCGGTGCGCGGCCCGACCGGCTGCCGTTATCTCGCCGACCCGCGGCAGAGGGACTACGTGGTACAGGGCTGGAACCTGACCGGCGACGCCTACAAGATGGACACCGACGGCTATTTCTGGTTCCAGGCCCGCGCCGACGACATGATCATCTCCGCCGGCTACAACATCTCGGGACCCGAGGTGGAGCAGGCCTTGATGGGCCACCAAGCGGTGCTGGACTGCGCGGTGATCGCCGCACCCGACCCGGAGCGGGGCAGCATCGTCAAGGCCTTCGTCATTCCGAAATCCGGCATCCAGGGAACGCCGGCGCTGGCCAAGGAGCTGCAGGACGCCGTCAAGCGGACCATCGCGCCGTACAAGTATCCTCGGAGCATCGAGTTCGTCAGCACTCTGCCGCGGACCGAAACCGGCAAGGTCCAGCGCTTCCGGCTGCGCGAGTTGGAGCGGGCGGCACGGGCCAGCGCGCTTGCCGGTTAGCAGCCAGGCCATGACCCTGTTCACGGTGGATATCCCGGTGCGCTTCCAGCACACCGACCCGGCCGGGATCGTGTTCTATCCGCGCTACTTCGAGATGATCAACCAAGTGGTGGAGGATTGGTTCGCCGCGGCCCTCGGCGTGGATTTCCGGACCCTGCACGCCGAGCATTTTTGCGGCGTTCCGACCGTCCGACTGGAATGCGATTTCAAGCGGCCGAGCCGGCTCGGCGAGGTCCTGGCCTTCTCGCTCGGCGTGGCGGCCCTCGGCAAGAGCTCCTTCACGCTCGACCTCCGCGCGTCCTGCCAAGGGGAGGAGCGTCTGCGCGCCAAAGCCGTGCTCGCCTACGTCAGTCTTGGCGATCTCGGCCCGCTGCCGATTCCCCGCGAACTGCGCCGCGCCATGGAGCGCTTTTGCGAGGCCGGCGGAAACCGGGAGGTCGCCTGATGCGGATCCTGCTGCCCGAGGGCTGGCCCCGGCCGAGCGGCTACTCCAATGGCGTTGCCGCGGAGGGCCGCATGGTGTTCGTGGCGGGCCAGATCGGCTGGGACGCCACGCAGACCTTTCGCTCCGACGATTTCGTCGCGCAGGTCCGCCAGGCCCTGGAAAACACCCTGGCGGTGCTGGCCGAAGCCGGCGCCGGTCCGGGCCACCTGGTCCGGATGGTCTGGTACGTCACCGACAAGCGCGACTACCTCGACCGGCTGTCCGAGGTCGGCCGGGTCTACCGGGAGGTGATCGGCAAGCACTACCCGGCCATGACCCTGGTCGAGGTGTCGGCCTTGCTCGAGCCGCGGGCGAAGGTCGAAATCGAGACCACGGCCGTCGTGTCGAGCGACCGGGCGGAAGCTATGGAATGACTTTGTTCGTGGCGGGCCAAAGCGACACAGGCCGATCGCTTGGCACCGGACTACGGGCGTTTGGTTGCGCGGGCCCGCAACCACCGGGACCTACCTATCGAGATTCTCGCTCTGTTCTCCAGCGGTACCGTTCAACCGTTCGACGCGGCTGCATGAATGCTCATATCGTGGGCCCGCCACCGCCACTATGAGCAGAGTCAGTGCCAAGGAGCCGCAGGACTAGGAAGGCCAGTCCATCAGAGGGCCTCGAGCGTGCGCCGCTGCATAAATAGGTACGCGTCAGTGCTCAAACGGCCGAATTTTGAAGCTGAAGTGAAGCAAGGCGCAGCCGAACTTAGTAAGGTCGCCAAAAGGGGTACTTCCCGGCGAGGTCGTTCACGGACAAATCATTTGTGATCGGGCCTCACCTTAACCTAAAGTCCAGCCCGATTTGATAGAATCGGTGGTACCACCAGCGAGGGTTCAATCGAGATGCGTTCCATAGCGACGGCGATTGTTCTGGTGTTCCTTTCGGCGGGGTCGGTATTGGCCGAGACCGTGCGAACGCTCACGTGGGACGACCTCGTCCCCGAGGCGCCGCCCATAGACTATCCTTTTGCCCACCTGACGACGTATCAGTACGAGGAACTCCTCTTGATCGCGCGGGCCCGCGCCGACAAGAGACTGGGCCTCATCACGGAGGTCAGTCCAGAGTACGAGGATTCGCTCGAGCTGACGCACAAGCTGAAGTCCGAAGGGCTCGATGTCGAAGGGCTGCTGGTGAAAGCCGGGGAAATCGGCGCCGAGATCGAGCGCCGCAACCAGGCGGTTGTCGGCGAGCTGGAAGGCCAGATGATCCGCATGCCAGGCTATGCCCTGCCGCTGGAGTATGCCGAGGGCGGGGTCAAGGAGTTCCTGCTCGTGCCCTATATCGGCGCCTGCATCCACGTGCCGCCGCCGCCGCCGAACCAGATGGTCTTCGTCCACCTCGACCAGGAATTCTTGGCCGATGATCTCTACACGCCGGTCTGGATTACCGGGCGGTTGAGCATCCAGCAGGCCAGCCGCCGGCTGTCCTATGTGGACGGGGAATCCCAGGTCGCCACCGGCTATACCCTAGACGGCATCACGGTC
This sequence comes from Kiloniellales bacterium, assembly GCA_041617155.1. Taxonomy (GTDB): domain Bacteria; phylum Pseudomonadota; class Alphaproteobacteria; order Kiloniellales; family JAKSDN01; genus CAMYKD01. The sequence goes on along the minus strand of JBFJPL010000091.1, from coordinate 4,699 downwards.
GAACCCTATGAGGAATGACGACGGCCGCCCCCCGCTCCGGCCCCCGAGAGAATCACAGAACGGCATGGCACGATCACCGAAGCTCCTTTATGCCGCGGCGGCGTTGATCTTCGCGGGTGCCTTCGCGGCCGCTGCGGCGGAGCGGGAGCACGCTGCCCACGCCCACGGAGTCGGCCGACTCAATCTCGTGGTGGAGGCGAACACGGTCTTGGTCGAGCTCATGTCGCCGGGCGCCGACATCGTCGGCTTCGAGCACACGGCGGAATCGGCCGAGGACAAGGCGGTCATCGCCAGCGCGGCGCAGGCCCTGGAGGATGGCGAAGCCCTCTTCGCCTTCACCCCCGAGGCCCGATGCCGGCTCGAGGAGGCTGTCGTCGGGTCGGCGCTGATCGAGGAGGCCCACGCAGCAGGCGGGGCACGGGACGAGGAGGCCGCGGAGCACGCCGAGTTCCATGTCCGTTACCGCTTTAACTGCGAGTGGCCGGATCGCCTGACACACCTTAATGTGCGCCTGTTCGAGCGCTTCCCTGCGACCCGCGAACTCGAGGTCCAAGCGATCTTGCCACATGGTCAGAACGCCCGGGAGTTGACAGCCTCATCGCCGCGCCTGAGGTTCTAGGCGCCCGCGCCCGGTGACGACGACTCCATGACCTGTTCCGAGCCATGAGCCCTGCGATGATCCGCGTCTGCGACGTTAGCTTCCGATGGCGTCGGCAGGATCCCCTGGTGCTGGAGATCGCCGACCTCGAGGTGGCAGCGGGCGAACGGGCTTTTATCAAGGGGCCGAGCGGCAGCGGCAAGACCACGCTGCTCAACCTGCTCGGCGGGGTCGCCGTGCCGGAGGCAGGGCGGATCCTGGTCATGGACACGGATATCTCGGCGCTGCCCGGCGCCCGCCGCGACGCTTTCCGGGCCGATCACATCGGGTTCATTTTCCAGTTGTTCAATCTCCTGCCCTACCTGTCCCTGATCGACAACGTGCTCCTGCCCTGTCGGTTCTCGCCGACCCGCCGGCAGCGGGCCCTGGCGCGGGCCACGTCCCTCGAGGCCGAGGCGCGGCGCCTCCTCGGGCACATGGAACTCGACACCGACGCGCTGGCATCGCATCCCGTCTCGCGGCTCAGCATGGGCCAGCAGCAACGGGTGGCGGCGGCCCGCGCCCTGATCGGCGCGCCGGAGCTGGTGATCGCCGACGAGCCCACCTCCGCGCTCGACGCCGAAGTCCGGCGGTCCTTTCTGGACCTGCTGTTCCGGGAGGTTGCCGAGGCGGGCTCGGCTCTGCTCTTCGTCAGCCACGACGCCAGCCTGGAGGGCGCCTTCGACCGCACGATCGCGCTGGTCGAGATCAACCGGGCGGCCCCGCCCGGTTAGGCCGCGCCATGCCGATCGTCGCCCTGGCCTGGAAGAGCCTGCTCAACCGAAGCGCCACCGCCGCGCTCACGGTCCTCGCCATCGCCGTCAGCGTCACCCTGTTGCTCGGGGTCGAGAAGGTGCGCACCGAGGCCAAGGCCAGCTTCGCCAACACGATCTCAGGCACGGACCTGATCGTCGGCGCGCGCAGCGGCGCGATCCAGCTTCTGCTCTATTCGGTGTTCCGCATCGGCAACGCCACCAGCAACATCTCCTGGCGGGGCTACCGGGACATCGCGGAGCGGCCCGAGGTCGCCTGGACCATTCCCTTATCGCTCGGCGATTCCCACCGCGGCTTCAGGGTGCTCGGGACCAGCCGCGACTACTTCCGCCATTACCGGTTCGGCGGCAAGCGGACCCTCGCCTTCACCTCCGGCGGGCCCTTCGAGGATCTCTTCGATACCGTTCTGGGGGCCGATGTGGCGCGCTCCCTGGGCTATGCGCTCGGCGACCAGATCGTCATCGACCACGGCCTGGGTCAAGCGGGATTCACGAACCACAAGGACAAGCCCTTCCGGGTCGCGGGCATCCTGGAGAAGACCGGGACGCCGGTCGACCGCACGGTGCACGTGAGCCTGGCGGGAATCGAGGCGATCCACGCGGATTGGCAAGGCGGGACCCGGGTCCCCGGCATGACGATCAGCGCCGAACGGCTCCGCGCGATGGACCTGCGGCCGAAGGCCATCACCGCCTTCCAGGTGGGGCTGGAGTCCAAGCTGGCGGTCTTCACCATGCAGCGCTACATCAACGGATACCGGCAGGAGCCCCTGCTCGCCATCCTGCCCGGCGTGGCCCTGCAGGAGCTCTGGGACCTGATGGGGACGGCGGAGGCGGCACTGACGGCGATCTCGGTCTTTGTCGTGGCGACCGGGTTGCTCGGCATGCTGATCATGCTGCTCGCCGGCCTCAACGAACGGCGCCGCGAGATGGCGATCCTGCGCTCGGTCGGCGCTCGGCCCCTGCACGTCTTCGGCCTCTTCGTGACCGAGGCCACGGTGCTCACCGCCCTGGGCAGCCTGCTCGGCCTGGCGCTGCTCTATGCAGTCCTGCTTGTCGCGCAGCCGATTGTCGATGCCCGCTTTGGCCTTCATCTCTCCATTTCGCCTCCGACCGCCCGGGACCTGGCGGTCATTGGACTCGTGATCGCGGCCGGCTTCGCCACCGGCGCGATCCCCGCCTACAGGGCCTACCGGCGCTCGCTCGCCGACGGCATGATGGTGCGCAGCTAGTGGTCGAAATCGACGCTAAGGCTTCCAGGGGTCCGTCACTACACGGCGACGTGTCGACCCGCTGCGCGCTTGAGCTGTTTCAACTGCATCTCGCGGCGATCCCGGATCGTCAGATCGCTGCGCTTGCGCTGAAACAGCCACCCCATGCCTCGTCGTCCAGAAATGGCTGCTTTCGCCCTAATCGATAGCCGGTAGTGGATGACTGGTCTGGGATCCGAACCCGGCCGTTCCCCTGTGCTGCTTCATCGGCAGACCTGGACGCAGGTTGGTTGCGGGGTAGTTTGAACCTGCGGGCTAAGTCATTGAATTTTTGTTGACAGAAGAAAACGGGCTGTTGGCCTGTCCTGGTTAGTCTTTGATTTAATTGGACTATCTTAGCTGGAGTTGGTTGCGGGGGCCTGCAACCAACTCAAGTTGCAATCGGGCTTGTTGCCGGTTTGAGGCCTGATCATCGTTGTGAGCTCACAAGATCCGGACGATTCGGCCGGCCAGCATCGGACGCGTGCCCGATAGGAATCGCGCAGCGCGCGCCGCTGCCGCACCAGCGCCCCGATGCCGGCCAATAGCCGTCCGGCCCGACTGCTTTACATCGTCTTCCAGTCGCTCGCCCGCGCGAAGGCCTCGCCGGCGCGCAGCACACTGGCCTCGTCATGACGATTGCCTACCAGCATCATGCCGATGGGCAGGTCGTCCGCCATGCCGCAAGGAACGGTCAGTGCCGGGTGCCCGGTGACATCGAAAGGACAGGTGTTGCCGAGCATATCGAGCGCACGTCCGATGTATTCCTCGCGCGCGCAGTCGGCCGGCGGGATCTCGGTCGCCCGGAAGGGGATCGTCGGCATGGCGATCACGTCGTGCTCCGCCAGCACGTCGTCGTAGGCCTGGCGCAGATCGCGTTTCAGGTTCTGCGCCTTGGCGTAGTAGCGGCCGTGGTAGTACCGCTTCATGTACTCGCCGAGGAACAGAACGAGCTTGACCGTCTCCGACATGTCGTTGGGCCGGGAGTGCCAGCCCCGGGCATAGGCGTCCAGGAGGCTCGTCGTATAGTGACCGTACCAGCCGGTGCCCAGACCGTTGCCCTTGATCATGAGCTCGGTCGAGCCCTCGACGATGATCGCATTCCAAATGTGGTAGCCGTCCGCGTGCATGGGGATGGAGACCTCGGTCACGTCGGCGCCTTCGGACGCGAAAGTCTTGATAGCACTACGGACCTTATCGTCCGTGACCTCTTCGCTCTCCGGCCGTCCGAAGCCCTCCTTGAGCACGGCGACCTTGAGCCCCTGCGCCCCTTGGCCCAGAGCGCCCAGATAATCCTGCGTGACCGCCTCGCCCTGCCGCGGATCGTAGCCGTCGGGCCCGGCGATCGCGGACAGCAGCAGCGCCACGTCGGCCACGCTGTTGGCCATGGGCCCACAGTGGTCGATGGTGAGCTCGATGGGCATGACGCCGGTATAGGGCACCAGCCCGTGGGTCGCCTTGAGGCCATAGACGCCGCACCAGCTGGCCGGAATACGGATCGAGCCGCCCTGGTCCCCGCCGAGCGCCATGTCCGCCTCGCCGGCCGCCAGCACGGCGGCGCTTCCGCCGGAGGATCCTCCCGCCGAATGGCTCGGTTTATGCGGGTTGCGGATCGGGCCGGACTTGCAGGTGTGGCTCGCGCCGGAGAAGCAAAGATCCTCGCAGGCCGCCTTGCCGATGACGGTGCCGCCGGCATCGAGGATGCGGGTGACCACGGTGGCATCGATGTCGGGCACGTAGCCCTCGAGCACGCGAGAACCGTTCATCATCGGCACACCGGCGACGCAGACGTTGTCTTTGATGGCGACGCGCTTGCCTGCCAGCGGCCCGCTGTCCGCGCCCTGGATATCCGTCCTCCAGTACCAGGCGTTGTACGGATTGTCGCCCTCCGACGGCCGGTGGCCCGGCGTGCGCGGATACTTCACCGGCAGGCTCGGTTCGGCCAGTTCGTCCAGACGGTCGTAGGACGGTTTCACGCCCGCGATCAGCGCCGCAAAGGACGCCGCATCCTCGAAGGAGAGTTCCATCCCATGGCTGTCCGC
>JBFJPL010000090.1:0-15780 GCA_041617155.1 Kiloniellales bacterium | reverse complement strand
GAAGGCGCCCGGCATGGCCAGGATCTCGGCAACCGCCTGGCGATTCAAATGGGAATCGTCGAAGCACGCTTTGCTAAGCGCCACGAGCAGGTCTAGGTCGAACGGCCCGATCGGCTTCAGTGCGAGGTCGGTCGCCGTCACCGCATGCCTCGGCCATGTTTTGGCTGCGTGACGTCAGGCGATCGCAGATAAAGCGGCATCGGCGGTGCGGCGTCCGCCGGCGGAAGGGTCAGACCCGCCGCCAGTTCGGCGAGCCGGCCGGCATCGACTTGTCGCGGCGCGGAAGCGATCGTCAGGTCGGCGCCCCGGGTCGCGGTGAGGTCCTCAAGACCCTGCTCCACCGCGTCGCCGGCCAAAACCAAGGGCCCGCCGGGCAGGTGACGGGCAAGATCCCGCGGCTTCAAACACCACGGTTCGCCGAGCGGCCTAAGCGCATCGTCGAAGACCTGGACATAAAGATCGCTTCTTTTGGCGTCGAGCAGAACAGCAACGGACCGGTCGCGTCGCTCGTCTTCGGCCACGCTGGCCGCAACCGCCTCGAAGTTGCTAATTCCCAGCACAGGCTTGGCACAGGCCAGTGCGAGACCGCGTGCCGTGGCAAGGCCGATCCGCACCCCGGTAAAACCGCCCGGGCCTACGGTCACCGCGATGGCTTCCAGGGCCGCATAGTCAAGTCCGGCTTCGGCCATGACTTCCTCGATCATTGGTATCAGACGCTCCGATTGGCCGCGCCGCATGAGCTCGAAACGGCGTGCCGCGATCTTGCCCGCCCGCCAGACCGCCGCCGAGCAGGATGTGCCGGCGGTATCGAATGCCAACAACTGGGATGCCCGTGCCAACAAATAGCTCTTTGGATTCGGCCGCCGCTAGGAGCCTGTCCGAGCAGCGAGGGTCGGGTCAGACGCCTTGGCAGGCCTCATCGAACGCGAGACGTGGCGAGCGGGGGTGCAGCTTGTCGGCATCGCCATAGCCCAAATTGCAGAGAAAGTTGGATTTGTACTTTCCGTCCGGAAAGAAGGCCTTATCCACCGCCGCGTTGTCGAAGCCCGACATCGGCCCACAATCGAGCCCCAGAGCGCGCGCCGCCATAATGAAGTAGGCGCCTTGAAGACTGCCGTTGCGGAAGGCCGTTTCCTGTATGTGGGCCGGTTTGCCCTTGAACCAGGATCGGGCGTCGGCGTGCGGGAAAAGCTTCGGCAGGTGTTCATAGAACTCAAGGTCGTAGGCGATGATCGCCGTCACCGGCGCCGCCATGGTTTTCGCCACATTGCCTTCGGCCAGCGCTGGCTTGAGCCGCGCCTTGGCCTCGGCGGAGCGCACGTAGACGACGCGCATGGGACTGCAGTTGGCGCTGGTCGGTCCCATCTTGGCGAGGTCGTAAACCGCCTCGAGCAGGACGTCGCTGACCGCCTGATCGCGCCACACCGAATGGGTGCGGGCGTCCCGGAAAATGAGGTCCATACCCGCGTCGCTCAGAATATTGCCCAACGTTCATCCTCTCGTCTATCGCTCGCCGCCAAGTGGTTCGATAGCGGCCCGGCGATTCGGCCGCCAGCGCTAACTTGACCCGCCGGGCCCCGCCCGGCAAGTCCCTAGACAAAGCGCGTGAGACACCGGGCATCGAGTGCGCCTTGAGCCGGCCGCCCGCTGGCGGTTAGAGTGCCTGTCACTACGTCTGGGAATGGAGAATTGCCGGTCCAATGGCATGGATTGTGGCCATGTCGCTACATCTCGCGGCGGCTGTGCTGCTCGCGGTCGGCGCCCTTTGGATGGCCCGGCCAACGGCTGCCGAGCCGCCCGCCGACAACGGCGCGGTCGTCGTGATGTACCATCGGTTTGGCGAGCCGCGCTACGCCTCGACAAATATCCGGATCGATCAATTCGAAGCTCACATCGGGCTGTTGACGTCGGGACCCTACAAGGTCCTGCCCCTGCCGGAAATCGTCGACGCCCTGAAGATCGGACGGACACTGCCCGAGCGCACCGTCGCCATTACCATCGATGACGCTTATCTTTCGGTCTACACAGAGGCTTGGCCGCGGCTGCGTCAAGCCGGCCTTCCCTTTACGCTTTTCGCCGCCACTGCGCCGCTCGACGGCAACTTTCCCGGCTACATGAACTGGTTTCAGCTGCGCGAGATGGTCGCGGCCGGCCGCGTTACGATCGGCGGACACGGCGTGACCCATGGTCATATGCTGGAGCAATCGATCGAGGCGGCACGCCTCGAGATTGTCCAATCGGCGACCCGCTTCCGCGACGAACTTGGACTGCAGCCCGAGCTTTTCGCCTATCCCTTCGGCGAGTACGGCTTGGCCTTGCGCAATATGGTCGCCGAGGCTGGGTTCGCCGCCGCGTTTGGACAGCATTCCGGGGCGATCAGCCGGACCGAGGATCGCTACACCCTGCCGCGCTTTCCGGTCAACGAGACCTACGGCGACCTCGACCGATTCCGTCTGGTGGTCAATGCTCTGCCCATACCGGTGGTCGAGGTGACGCCGGTCGACCCGCTCCTGGCGGCGAACAACAATCCGCCGCCCTACGGCTTCACGGTGTTGAGCGGTTTCCGCAATCTCGGTTCGATTGCGTGCTATGCGGTTGGCCAGACCCTTGCCATCGAGCAGCTGGGCGAGCAGCGTATCGAAGTGCGGCTCCCCGAAGCCTTCAAACCCGGCCGCAACCGAATTAACTGCACTCTGCCGGGGCCGGGTGGGAGATGGCGCTGGCTCGGTCGGCAGTTCTATGTGCCGCGTGGCTAGCCCGAAAGCCCGGAAGATCGGCGATCATCCGCCGCCGCCTGGCCTTAGGCGCACCCGATCCAGCAAGGCAAGGCCATTGCCGCGCATGAGGCCGCGGATTTGCTCGATGTAGGCACTGCCCCGCTCCGAGTAGCGGTCCAGGTTTGCGGCCAGCGCGTAGCCCTCGACCCTCCGGCCCGCCGCGCGTAGCTTGGCCCGGGCGGCGCGCAGTTTACTGTAGGCCGGGTGGGTATTCAGATTTTGCATATAGCCCCTTACGGCACCCATCAGGGTCGCGAAGCTGCGCACCCGGAACGTATTCTCACCCTTGTAGTCGGCGGGCACCGCGCCGGCCGCGGTCCTTGACCAGGTGCGCTGGCCGAACAGCGCGTTGCCCCGGCGCGCGAAGCGGGACGTGCCCCAGCCGCTTTCCTCGATCGACTGGGCCAGGGCCAGACTGACCGGCACACTGTCGACCCGACGCAGCAGCCTGTCCAAATCCCTATCGGCCGATGTGCCGAAGCGCGCCGCGACCCGGGCCAGCCATCTTCGGTCCTTGCGATCGAGGCGATCGCCTTGCTTGATCCGCACACGCAATGATTCGACCCGCACCCGCAGCGCATTAAGTTCCTCGTTGGCGATCAGGACCAGCGGCAGCACGCTGCCGAGGAAAAGCGCCTTGCGCCGTTTGGCCGGCACGATCTTGACGAGATCCTTCGGCAGGGCGGTCACATAAAGTCGCGGCACCTGTGCGGCGCCCCGACGAACCGCGTCGAGATCGTAGTCCAGGGCCTTGAAGACCTGCTCCAGGTGAGCCGCATCGAGCGGGCGGACCAGAGTGTCGATCCGCGGCCGCCGATCCTCCAGCAGATGCGGAATCCCGGCGTGCCCGCCGACCCGTGCCACCTCGGCATTGCCGGGCAGGGTCATCCGAATGGTCCAGCCGACCACGGCCAATAGACAGGCCGCGCCGGCCAGCGAACAAAGCAGCACGGCGCGCGGCCGTGGCGGGGAATTGGATCGAAATCCATCGACCATAGACCGGAGTGCTCCCCCCAAAGGCCTATGGGCGATTCGCGATTCGTTTGAAAACGCCGGCGCCGGGCGGCCGCCTCAGGAGACGGCGCGCACCTCCAAGACTTCCGGAATGTAGTGCCGCAGCATGTTCTCGATGCCCATCTTCAACGTGGCCGTCGAGCTGGGGCAGCCGGCACAGGCGCCCTGCATGTGCAGCAGGACCACCCCGTCCTGGAAGCCGTGAAATATGATGTCGCCGCCATCCTGTGCCACCGCCGGGCGGACACGGGTGTCGATCAGCTCCCTGATTTGGGCGACCACCTCATCGTCGTCGGCATGCGCCGCTGCCGCCTCTTGGCTCTCGGTCTCCAGAATGACGGGCCGACCCGCGGTGAAGTGCTCCATGATGATGCCGAGGATCGCCGGCTTCAGGAGGTACCATTCGCGGTCTTCGTCCTTGGTGACGGTGATGAAATCGGCACCGAAAAACACGCCGGCGATCCCTTCGATCTGGAAAAGCCGCTCGGCCAACGGCGAACGGGCGGCTTCCGCGCGATCCGTGAAGTTGGCCGTAGCGCCAGTCATGACATCGCGGCCGGGCAGGAACTTCAGGGTCGCCGGATTCGGCGTTTGTTCGGTCTGGATAAACATTTTCGGCGCTCCCAAAAGAAGCTTGTGAACGGTTCTCATCAATGTGGGCCGGCAGGCGGCAAAGATCAAGCCAAGACCCCGGATCGCGGCACCTCGGCCGGGCCGCGACGGTCACGAAATACTGTCGATATCTTCGTTGCTGAGGTTGCCTGGCACGATGGTGACCGGGATCCGCAGCTTGCCGACGAACTTGCCGGTCAGCGCCTCGATCAAGGGCCCCGGCCCACGCTTGTCGGTGCTGGCGCCGAGCACCAGGATCGAGATGCTGGGCTCCTCGTCGATCAGCTTGAGCAGCTCCTCCCGGCGGTCGCCCTCGCGCACATGGAGGATCGGTAGCGTGCCGGTCAGTTCGTTGACCCGGGCCGCCAGCCGCTGCAGTAGCTGTTCGCCCTCGTTCCGAGCCTCCTCGCGCATCAGGTCGCCGACCGCCATCCAGTGCTGGAAATCGGTCGGCTCGACGACGAACAACAGGGCGACACGGCCGCCAGTGTTGCGCGCCCGGCCGCAGGCAAAACGCAACGCGACCTCCATCTCTTCGGTGTCGTCGACGACGACCAGGAAAATGCGGTTATCGGGCGCCTTAGTCATACGGCATCAGGCCTTTCGGAACGCGACATGGGCCAACCATCCTGCCACCAGAGCCACAAGGATCGCAATCACGCCATACCAGGCGCTTTGTTGATGGGCGAAATCGAAGATTTCCGCTTCGACGCCGATTTTGCTGACGAACAGCGGCGTGGTCTGCGCACTGACCTCCGCTCCGTCGACGAATAGAACCGTCTTTACGAGGTAGATGCCGGTTGGCACGTTGGCCGGCAGGGTCAGTCGGGTACGGAACAGCCTTTCGCCGAGGAATCCGATCCGCTTCACCTCGGTCTGGTAGAGGCCGATGCGTTCCTGATTGCGGATCAGCGCGGCGCGCCATTCCGCCTCCACGTTTTTCGAGGCCTTGGCGCTCGGCAGTTCCAACTCGTCTAGCTCTTCGAGGATCATGCCGTTTCGACTCAGCACTCTGTGGGGCGCGACTTCGTCGAGCGGCCGGGAACTCGCGATGGCGTAAAAGCTGGGTGGATTTCCGGTATCGGACGAGTGTTTCTCGAAGGTCATGGCGGCGGTATTGACCCAAATGCCGGCTATGCGGCTCTTGCGGTACATCGTGATCGGCCGCGCCGGGCCGCGTACCACGACCACCACGTCGCCCGGTTGGTCGACCGCGCCAAACAGCAGCACTTCGGCGCCGGCGAAACCGGTCGTGATCGCCACCAGATGGTTGGAAAGATCGACCACCAAGGGCGCCCCCCGCGCTGGTGCGGCCAGGAGCAAAATGCCAAAGACGAGAACCGCGCGCTTCATTCGTTTTGACCCAGCGAGTAGACGTCCTCCGGCGTCAGGGTCAGGTCAAACAGCAGCTTGCCGCAGACGATCAGGACCATGGCGGCCAGTAGAATGCGCAACTGCTCGCCACGCAGCTTGGTGCCGGCCCGGGCGCCCATCTGGGCGCCGATCACCGCGCCGGTCAGCAGCAATATCGCCAGCACGACATCCACCGTCTGGTTGGCGTAGGCCTGAAGGAAGGTCACGTTGGCCGTGACAAAGATGATCTGGAACAGCGACGTGCCGACCACCACGGCGGTCGGCATTCCGAGCAGATAGATCATCGCCGGAACCATGATGAAACCGCCGCCGACGCCCATGAGCGCCGACAGCACGCCGACAACGAAACCGACGCCGACCGGCAGCAGCGCCGAGATATAGAGCTTTGACCGGCGGAACCGCATCTTGAGCGGCAAGCCGTGGATCCAGGTGTGCTTGTGCAGCTTGCCCCGGCTCGGCGCCGCGCCGCGCCGCCGGCGCATGGCGCGCAGGCTCTCGACGAACATCAGACCGCCGATGATGCCCAGGAAGGTGACGTAGCACAGCTTGATGACCAGGTCGATCTGGCCGAGCTGGCGCAGGATGGCGAAGAGCCAAACGCCTATGCTGGAGCCCAACAGACCGCCGAGCAGCAGAATACTGCCCATCTTGATGTCGACGTTGCCGCGGCGCCAATGGGCCAAAACGCCGGAAACCGAGGAAGCGACGATCTGGTTGGCCTCGGTGCCGACCGCAACCGGCGGCGGGATGCCGATGAAGATCAGGATCGGTGTCATGAGGAACCCGCCACCGACGCCGAAAACCCCTGACAGAAAGCCGATCGCGCCGCCCAGACCGAGCAACAAGAGGGCGTCTACGGAGATTTCGGCGATGGGCAGGTATATCTGCATCGCTCAGCGAATTACTCGGCTGTAGATGCGGGCGGCAGAGACATAAAGGCCTCGAGAACTTGCCGAAATGAAACCATGAGCGTGTCGCTGGATGCGACCCAGGTTCGGATAGCGCAGCTTACTGCGGCACAAACGCGCCGCCAATGGCTAGGCCGGACATTTCCCGGATTTTCCGTTTCTGGCCCCGCTGAATTTTCAGTTTTGGCCCCCTTTGGGCACGTCGCTAGGGACGAAGGAAGCCGACAATGTCTTGCACTTCCTCGAGGATCGGCGCGGCGATCGCACGCGCCCGTGCGGCACCGTCGGCCAGAACCCGGTCGACCGTGGCGGGGTCCTCGGTCAAACGTGCCATTTCGGCGCCGATCGGACCCAGCGCCGCGACCGCAAGGTCGGTCAGCACCGCCTTGAAGTGCGAGAATTGGGCACCCTCGAACTCCGCCAGCACGCCCCTGAGCGGTTTGTCGGCCAGGGCCGCGTAGATGCCCAGCAGATTGTAGGCCTCCGGCCGATCCTTCCTGGTCTCCTCGGGCAGGCCGCCGGTGTCGTCCAGCACCTCCGGACCCGGCAGGGCATGCGCATCCGTGGTCGCCTTGCGCACCTTCTTCTGGATCGCGTCGGCGTCGTCGGTCATGTTGATGCGGCTCATGTCCGAAGCGTCCGACTTGCTCATCTTCTTGGCGCCGTCGCGCAGGCTCATGACCCGCGTCGCCGCGCCGAGGATCAGCGGCTCGACAACAGGAAAACACTCGGCCTTGAAGTCGTTGTTGAACTTCTGGGCAATGTCGCGGGTCAGCTCCAGGTGCTGTTTCTGGTCCTCGCCGACCGGCACGTGGGTCGCCTTGTAGACCAGAATGTCCGCCGCCATGAGGTTGGGATAGACGTAGAGTCCGGCGCTGGCATTTTCGCGGTGCTTGCCGGCTTTGTCCTTGAACTGGGTCATGCGGTTGAGCCAGCCGAGCCGGGTTACGCAGTTGAAGATCCAGGCCAGCTCGGCGTGCGCCGGCACCTGGCTCTGGTTGAAGATGATGCAGCGGGCCGGATCGATCCCGGCGGCCAGATAGGCGGCGGTCACTTCCCGCGTGTTGTGGCGTAGTTCCGCCGGATCCTGCCACATGGTGATGGCGTGCAGATCGACCACGCAATAGATGCAGTCGTAGTCGTCCTGCAGGGTGACAAAGTTGCGAATCGCACCCAGGTAATTGCCGAGGTGCAAGTTGCCAGTGGGCTGAACGCCCGAGAATACGCGCTTCATAGAGCCTTTCCGCCGAGAACGCCTTGGGCTTCGTTACCAATGGCAGGAGAGCCGCGGGGTTATCGCCGCTCCATTCGGCAGGGTCAAGTGCGGCGGGCGAGAAGCGACTTCAATTCGGCGGGCACGAACGCCCCCAAAACCACGGCGAGCAGGCCATAGGTCGCGAGGCCGCCAGATACCAAAAGCAGCAGCCCGGCCACGCCGCGCCAAAGGCCCGCGTCGAACCAGGGCGCCAGCGCCGCGTGGCCGAACCAAAGCCCGAGGCCCATGAGCAAACTGGCCAACAGTATGCGCGGCAGGCGCCGCTTGATGCGCTCGTCGAGCCGGAGAAATGCCCGACGCCGGAGCCCGGCGGCCAGTAGGCCGGCATTGACCCAGGCGGAAAAGGCCGTGGCCAGGGCCAGGCCGACGAAACCGATCTGCCAGAACAGGAGCGGCGCCAGTACAAGATAGGACAGCATCGAGACGGCCGTGTACCCGAGCGGCGTTACAGTATCCTCGCGCGCGAAAAATCCCGGCTGCAAGACCTTGGTCAGCACGAAGGCCGGCAGGCCGAGCGCGAAGGCGGCCGCGGCCAGCGCGGTGCCGTCGCTCGCCGCGCGGTCGAAAGCACCTCGCTCGAACAGCACGACCACGATCGGCCAAGGTATCGCCATGAGCGCGATGGCGGCCGGCACGGTCAGCAGCATCGACAGCTCGATGCTGCGGTTGAAGCTCGCCATGGCGGCCTCAGGCGCGCCGCCGCGCAGCTTGCGCGACAGGTCGGGCAGCAGCACCACGCCGAGCGCGATGCCGATCAGGCCGAGCGGCAGCTGGTACAGCCGGTCGGCATAGTAGAGCTTGGAAATCGCGCCCGGCTCCAGCGAGGCAATGATATTGCCGATCAGCAGGGTCAACTGAAGCACGCCGGCCGACAACACGCCGGGGACCATCAGCTTGAGCAGCCGCTTGACCCCGCCGGTCAGGCGCGGCCGGGGCAGGCGAAGCGCCATGCCGGCGCGCGCGGCGGCCACGGCCAGCATCAGGAACTGCGCCAGACCGGCCGCCGCGACGGTCCAGGCCAGCACCTGACCCGGATATCCGGCCAGTGGCACGATGATCGCCAGGGCGGCGATGAAGAAGATGTTGAGCAGAACCGGCGCCGCCGCCGCGGCCGCAAAGCGGTAAAGCGAATTGAGAATGCCGCTGAACAGCGCCACCAGCGATACGAAAAGCAGGTAGGGAAAGGTGATCCGGGTCAGTTGAATGGCCAGGTCGAACTTGGCGGGGTCCGCGGCGAAGCCCGGCGCCAGAAGGTACATGAGCCAGGGCATCGCCGCCATGAATGCCGCGGTGAAGGCCAGGAGCGAGGTCAGCAAGACGGCCAGCGCCTGTTCGGCGAAGGCCTTGGCGGCGGCTTCGCCGCCCTGCTCCAGTCGGCTGGCGAAGAGCGGTACAAAGGCGGCATTGAAGGCGCCCTCGGCGAACAGGCGCCTGAACAGGTTGGGCAGCCTGAAGGCGACGAAAAAGGCATCGGCGACCGCCCCGGTGCCGAGCACCGGCGCCAAGAGCATGTCCCGCACCAGGCCCAGGACCCGGCTGAGGGCGGTATAGCCGCCGACCGTGAGGAAGTTGCGGAAAAGCGCCATGCGCGGCAGTTTCTAGAGGATTGGGGCGAAATTAGGAAGCATGGCGGCCGCAGCTATTCCGCCGCGGGCCTCGGCGATTTTGCGACCGCTTGGCTCGGGCGCTCGGCGGTGCTCTTCTTGCCGAGCTTGCCGGGCGAGCCAGCAGTCGGTTTCCTGGCCGGTTTGGCGGGTTTGCATGGCGTGTCTTCGAGCGCTTCCAGCAGGTTTTCGCGAATCCGACTGAGTTTGGCTGGGCTTTCGACCTTATCGCCCAAAGCAGTCTGGACATAGAAGGCGTCGACCGCGCGCTCGCCGTAGGTCGAAATCTTGGCGCTGCGAATGATCAACTGCAGCTTGGTCAGCGCCAGAGTTACCTGGTACAGCAGGCCGGGCCGGTCGCGGCCGTTGACCTCGACCACCGTATGCCGCGCGCTCGCCTTGTTGTCGATCAACACCCGTGGCTGAACCTCGAATACCCTGAGCCGGCTTGGTATGGGCGAGCGGCGGCGCGCCAGTTCCTGCAGCGGCTTGAGGCGGCCGGACAGCGTCTGCTCCACCGCGGTTGACAGGCGCGCCAGTTGATTGGGCCGGTCGAAGGGCCCGCCTTGGGCGTCGCGCACGTAGAAACTATCGAGCGCCATGCCGTTCTTCAGCGTGAAGATCCGCGCCGCGTCGATCGAGGCGCCGGCGACCGCCATGGCGCCGGCGATTCGGCTGAACAGACCCGGATGGTCGGGCGTATAGATCGTGACCTCGGTGACCTCGCGGTAGCGGTCGACTCGGGTATCGATGGTCAAGGCATCGCCCGCCCGTTCCGCAGTGCGCACAAGGCGCGCGTGGCGCGCGTGGGTCTCGACGTCGAACGACATCCAATAGGACGGATAGCCGCGCGCCAAGTGGGCGGCGATATCCTTTTTCGGCCAATCCTTCAGCGCCGCTCTGAGCGCCTCCTTGGCGGCCTTGGCGCGGGCATCCCGGCCTTCGGTCGCAAGACCGCCGGTCAGCACCGCCTCGGTGCGCCAATAGAGTTCACGCAGCAGCGCCGCCTTCCAGCTGTTCCAGGTATTGGGCCCGACCGCTCGGATGTCGGCCACGGTCAGCACCAGAAGCAGGCGCAACCGTTCTACTGATTGCACCAGATCGGCGAAGGTTTCGATGGTCTTGGGATCGCCGATGTCACGTTTGAAGGCGGTGTCGCTCATCGCCAGGTGATGCAGCACCAGCCAGGCGACGGTCTCGGTTTCCTCGCCTGAAAGGCCCAGGCGCGGACAGAGCCGCTGAGCGACCTTGGCGCCGACCTCGGAATGGTCACCGGGCCGGCCCTTGGCGATGTCGTGCAGCAGGACGGCGAGGTAGAGCACGCCACGGCTCAGCACTTTGTGTACCACGTCCGTGGCGATTGGCGCGATCTCCTTGAGGCTGCCCTGTTCGATGTCGTGCAAGATGCCGATGGCGAAGATGGTGTGTTCGTCGACCGTATAGTGGTGGTACATGTTGTACTGCATCTGGGCCACCACCCGGCCGAAATCGGGGATGAAGCGGCCGAACACACCGGCCTCGTTCAGCCGGCGCAAGGTCTGTTCGGGCTTCTTCTCGGAGGTCAACATCTCGAGGAACAGGCGGTTGGCCTCGGGATCGGCGCGCAGCGCCTTGTCGACCTTCTTGAGGTTACGGGTGATCCAGCGCAGCGCGCGCGGATGGATGTCCAGTTCGTTCTGCTGGGCGACTCGGAAGACGCGCAGCATCTCGACCGGGTTTTCGGCGAAGACCTCCGGCCCGGCGACTGTCAGACGATCGCCCTCGACCTTGAATCCAGCGATCCGTCGTCGCCGCGCCAAGGTGGCCAAGCGAAAACGCGAGCTCCGCTTGTGCTCGGCCTCCAACGCGGCGCAGAAAATCCGGGTCAGGTCACCGACATCCTTGGCGGTCAGGAAATAATGCTTCATGAAGCGCTCGACATCGCGGGTACCGGCGTGCGCGGTATAGCCGAGTCGCGGCGCGATTTGCATCTGCAGATCGAAGGTCAGCCGTTCTTCGGCCCGGCCGGTCAGGTAGTGAAGGTGGCAGCGCAGGGTCCAAAGATAGTTGTGCGCCTTCTCGAAGCGCCGCACCTCCTCGCGGGTGAAGACTCCGCGCTCGACCAGCCGCGCGACATCGTCAACCTGATAGATGTACTTGGCGATCCAGTAGAGGGTTTGCAGATCGCGCAGGCCGCCTTTGCCCTCTTTTATGTTGGGCTCCAGCGCATAGCGCGAATCGCCACAACGTTTGTGGCGGCCGTCACGCTCCGCCAGTTTTGCTTCGATGAATTTGACGGCACCGCGCGCCTGCAGGGTCGTGCGAAACCGCTCCCGCAGCTCCAGGAACAGGGCCTGATCGCCCCACAGGAAGCGCTTTTCCAAGAGCGCCGTGCAGATCGTGATGTCCGCCTTGGCGAGGCGCAGGCACTCCTCGATCGACCGGGTCGCGTGGCCGACCTTGAAGCCCAGGTCCCACAACAGATAGAGGACCGTTTCGATCACCTGCTCGCTGCGCGGCGTCATCTTGTAGGACAGCAGAAACAGTAAATCGACGTCGGAATGGGGCGCCAGTTCACCACGGCCGTAGCCGCCAACGGCGACCAGCGCCAGGCGTTCGCCCTTGGAAGGGTTGGCCAAAGGGTAGAGCCGAAAGGCCGCGTAGTCATAGGCGGCGCGCACGATTTGGTCGACCAGGAAGCTGTTGGCGTGCACCACGCGCGTGCCGAGCGCGCCTGTTTCCAGGCGCCGCCGCACCTCGGCCTGCCCGACGGCCAGCGCCGCCTTGAGCGCGGCCAGCACTTCGGCTCGTTCCCGCTCCGCCGGCAGATCACGCTTGGCGATATCCGTCAGCGTGCCTTGCAGCACGGCGCGATCGATGATCTGCCGCTTCTGTCGTATCTTGGCGTCAAGCGCGTTGTCGGGGGTCGGTCCGTCCATGGTCACCGGTCTGTGGTCAAGCCACGCCATTATGGCACGAAGCCAGGCCGCCCGCCTGCCCTTTTCCAGGCGGCAACCAAGGTTCAATATGGGATAATGAGAAGCCGTTTCACGTTCGTTTTGCTGGCGTCCCTGTTCCTGGCCGCCTGCGCCCGGGAAACGATGGGACCGCCCCGCACGCCTAAGGCCGAAGCGCGATTGACCGGGCCCGAGGCCACGGCAATCGAGGTCAGGGTTTTGGATATGACGGCCGGCACGACGGTCGATCAGGTGCTGCTGATCGGCCCCAGTGGCCAGCGCATCGCGGCCCCGCGGCTCACCCACTCGAGCCGCGAATCCGGCGCCGTCGTGCCGTCGCGGCCCAGCATCGGCTTCGGCGTCACCGGCGGCTCTGCCAGCCCTGTCAATCCTTCGATCAGTCTGGGCTGGAGCCTGACCGGCGACGGTCCCGCGCGTCGCAGTCGAGAGGTCAAAGCCCTGATCGTCCCGCCCGACCCGGCCGCCTACCGCGCCGCGCCGGAGGCTTGGCGCATCGAGGTGCGCTACAGCGACATCACCGGCCAGACCAACGTGCTCAGCCTGCCAGCTCCGCGACTCGAATAGCGGCGACCGGCCGCGCTTGCGCTATTTGGTGCGCAGGGTCTGGGTGTAGCTCAGCAGGTCGACCGCATCCCCGACGGGGAAGGCCATCATCGACGGCATCTCGACCCCGGGGTGGCCGGCGCGGATCTTATGCAGAACCTCCCAGGGATTGGCCACGGCCTCGGTGCCGACATAGTTCGGCTTCTCTTCACTGCCCCAGTTGAGCGCGGCGCCGTCGAAGCCGTGACATGCGGCGCAGACGTTTTGGAAGATCGCCGCACCGTGCTTCGGGTCGCCCTTGACCGATTTGTCGGCGCCGATATGGGCGGCCATATCCACCTGTCCACGGCTGACGAAGACGGCCAGGCGGAGCATGGCGTCCGGCGGCATCATGTCGTGGGTGAACCCGTGGGTCTTGTTCAGCATGATTTGGTGGATCGCGTCCGGATCCTTTCCGGCCCAGGAACGCAAGCCCTTGATACCGGTCTTGTAAGACCCTGTGGCATAGGCACCGTCCTTGCCCCGAAGATCCCATCCATGGCACGACTTGCAGCGCCATGTGACGGCGCCCTTCTTCTTGGTGTTGGATGCTGGCCAAGCTGGGTGGGTCTGTTCCGGTTCTTTCACATCGAGGCTGGAAAACCAGTTGTCGTAAAGTCTGGCGCCTTTGGCCAGGGTCCAGGCCTCGGTCGGATCAGCCGGCGTACCGTAGATGTAGTCGCGGTGGTATTGCTCGTCGTCCCGGTCGGCCGCAGATGTCTGCGAACCGAGGAAAAGAAGCGCCGCCGCAATGGCCGCCACGGCAGTTCGAGTGCTCGTCTTCGGTAGGGTCGACATAGCTCCCTCCCCTGTCAGGTTCCGCTTGCCCCGTCTTCCGTCCTTACGGCTTCGGGCATGGCCGCCGCGTCGGGCCGGTTGGAGGGCGCCGAAAATCGTGCTGATGCTGGCGCAAATGGGGCTGCGGCGCCTTGATATGGGTCAAAGCCACAGCACGGTGGCGCGCCCTCAATCGGCGAGCAGCGTCCGCAACTCGTAGAGCAGGTCCAGGGCTTGTTTCGGTGACAGCTCATCGGGCTGGACGTCGGCCAATCGCCGCTCGACGGCCGAGGCCGCCGGCTTGCGCGCGGCGCGTGGACCGGCGGCGAACAGCGGCAGGTCGTCGGCCAGACGCGTCAACGAGCCGGCCTGTTCGCTCTGCTCCAGGGTTTCCAATACCTGTTCCGCCCGCGTAACGACCGCTTCGGGCAGGCCGGCCAGCTTGGCCACGTGGATGCCGTAGGACCGGTCGGCGGCGCCGGGAGCCACCTCGTGCAGAAAGACCACGTCGCCCTGCCATTCCTTGACCCGCATGGAGTGGCAGGCGAGCGCCGGCAGCTTGGCCGACAGGCTGGTAAGCTCGTGGTAGTGGGTGGCGAAGAGCGCGCGGCAGCGGTTGACCTCGTGCAGCTGCTCGATACAGGCCCAGGCGATCGAAAGGCCGTCGAAGGTCGCGGTGCCGCGGCCGATCTCGTCCAGGATCACCAGGGAGCGGGCGGTCGCCTGATTGAGGATCACCGCGGTCTCGACCATCTCGACCATGAAGGTCGAGCGGCCGCGCGCCAGGTCGTCGGCCGCGCCGACTCGACTGAACAGCCGGTCGACCACGCCGATGCGCGCCTCGGTCGCCGGCACGTAGGCGCCCATCTGAGCCAACACGGCGATCAGCGCGTTCTGCCGCAGGAAGGTGCTCTTGCCGGCCATGTTGGGGCCGGTGATCAGCCAGATTCGCCGCGCCTCGTCCAGCTCGCAGTGGTTGGCGACGAAGCCGCCTTCCTGCGCCTCTCCGAGCGCCGCCTCGACCACCGGGTGGCGGCCGCCGACGACGTGGAAGGCGGTCGAGTCCTCGACCGACGGCCGGCACCAGCGCCCATCGCACGCCAGTTCGGCGAGCGCCGCGGTCAGGTCCAGCTTGGCCAGCGCCCTGGCGGCCAACGCGATTTCCTCGGCCCGGCCGGTCACCTCGCCGACCAAGTCGTCGAACAGCGTCAGTTCGACCGCCAGCGCCTTGTCGGCGGCGCTAGAGATCTTCTGTTCCAGTTCGCTCAACTCGACCGTGGTGTAGCGGCGCGCGCTGGCCAGGGTCTGGCGGTGGATGAACGGCCCGAGTTCGCCGACCGGCACCTTGTCGGCATGGGTCGGCGTGACCTCGACGTAGTAGCCCAGCACGTTGTTGTGCCGGATCTTGAGCGATGGGATCGCGGTTTCGTCGGCGTAACGGCTCTGCAGACCGGCGATCAGGCGCCGGCTCTCGTCGCGCAGGGTCTTGAGCTCGTCCAGCTCGGCAGTGTAGCCGGCCGCGATGAAGCCGCCGTCGCGGGCAAGCAGCGGCAGCTCCTCGGCGAGCGCGCGGGCCAGGCGCTCGACCAGGGTTTCATGGAACCCGAGGTCGGCCCGGACCCGTTCGATCCCCTCGGGCGGCGGCGCCAAGCCGTCGGCCGACAACCGCTGGCGCAGGGCGGCGGCCTCGGTCAGAGCATCACGCACCGCCGCCAGATCCCGCGGTCCGCCGCGGCCCAAAGTCAGGCGCGACAGGGCACGCTCGACATCGGGACAGCGTCTGAGGCCGCACCGCAGGTCGTCGCGCAAGGCCTCGTCGTCGAGCAGGAATCGCACCATGTCGAGACGCCCGGCGATCGCCTCTGTATCGGTCAACGGTGCCCCCAGGCGGGCGCCCAG
>JBFJPL010000089.1:0-15866 GCA_041617155.1 Kiloniellales bacterium | reverse complement strand
GCCGCGGCCGCAGCCCGAGCCGAAGCCTTCGCACCGCGCCAGAACGACCGCTTTGCCGATCGCGCCACGATCACCTACCTGCAGGTCACCCTGAACCGCCTGGGCTATCCGGCGGGACAGCCCGACGGCCTCTTGGGTCCACGCACCCGCGCCGCGATCCGGGACTACCAAAGGGATTCCGGACTGACGGCCGACGGGACGCTCACCCCGGAGCTGCTGGAACGCCTCGTGATCGACGGCCGAGGCTAGCCGGTCACGGCGGAGACCGGCCGCTCAGTCGCGGCTGCCGTTGTCCCCGTTCACACCGTCGCCCGAACGATCTTTCTTGCCGCCAAGGCCGTTTGAGCTTTCGCCTGCCTGCAGATCACGGGCCGCCGATTCGATGCTGCCCTCGATGTCGGTGCCTTCCGCAGGGGTGCCTTCGAGCGCCCCCTCCACGTCGATGCCGACAAGATCGTTGACGGCGCCGACGGTGCCTTCGGTAATGTCCTTGTTGGCCGCCGCCGCGAGCGCTGAGGCCGCGGCCGAGACGTTCTCGGAAAGAGCATCGTCGTCGCCGTTGATCGCCGCTTCGATCGCGGCGCGCTCGGCCTCCGAGAACCGGCCGATCAAGCCGACCGCCGAGTGCGGCGCCGCATTGGCCATCGCTGTCGGCGAGGCATGGGCGGCGTTGAGCCGGCCCAGCGACGACGCGGTCAGGCCGTGATTCGCGGCGGTCTTGTCCTTGCTCTTGCCGAGGCTCTTGTCGGAATGGACGCCGCTCACCGCATCGGCGTTCTTGCCAAGGCCATGCCCGCGGCCGGCCGACTTACCGCCAGCCGACTTACCGCCGGCCGATTTGCCGGCCGCCGATTTGCCGGCCACCGATTTGCCTCCGTGGCCCTTGCCGGAAGCACGATCGACGCCCTTATCGGCGCCGTTGCCAGCACCGGCGCTTTTCCCGCCGCCATGACCGCCGCCATGACCGCCGCCATTGCCGCCGCCATTGCCGCCGCCATTTCCACCACCGTTGCCGCCGCCTGGTTTCGCGGCGGCGGTCAAGCTCGTCAGGGTCCCGTTGATCGGGTCGGGCGCCACCGGCAGGGCGGTCAGGACCAACGCCAGTCCGGCCAGCCCCAGGCGGGAGATGAGGTATCGCTGTTCCATGGTTCGCTCCCGTTCCCTCGGATTACCCCGTCAGGTCCTGCCCCAAGCCGTATAAGCCCCAACGATTGATGATTCCACGGGGTGGGACAGCGGTCAACGAGCCTAGGGCCATTCGGACCAGTCTCAAGTGGGGCAATTTTGTGTCACGCCATTACCCGCGGCTTCCGGCTCAAGCGGCTCGATCACGCTGGAATCGTCGTTGACGACTTTGTTGACCCGGGTCGAAATCGCCGTCGTCACAAGGGCCTCGGAGGGATAGGGCCGCAGCAGGGCCAGCGCTTCCTCGCTCCTGCTCGCGGAATCGAGCCAGATGGCGTGGCTTTTTGGCGGCACGATGACCGGCATGCGCGGGTGGATCGATCGAAGACCTTCACTGGCCTCGGTCGTGATGATGGTGCAACTCTCGATCGGCTCGCCCGATTGCGGATCGCGCCAGCTTTCCCACAAACCGGCAAGGCCGAAGGGGCCGCCATCGGTCAGCGTGATACGGTAGGGCTGCTTCGCGGCCTTGTCCTTGTCCCCGCCCCTTGCCTGCCATTCGTAGAACCCGTCGGCCAAGATCAAACAGCGCCGGGCGCGAAACGCGGCCCGAAACGCCGGCTTTTCGGCCACGCTTTCGGCCCGGGCATTGATCATGCGGCTGCCGATCGCAGGATCCTTGGCCCAGCCCGGGATCAAACCCCAGCGCAGCCAAACGAAATGCCGCTTTCCCTCGCCGCCCAAGCGCACTGCCGCCACCTGTTGCGTCGGCGCGACGTTGTAGCGCGGCGCCAGATTGGGACGCTCGACAAAACCGAAAAGGTCGGACATCGCCTCCAACGGCGTGGTCAGGGAATAGCGGCCGCACATGGCGACATGAAACAGGGTTCGGCCGGCGCAGGCAAGGTGCCGACGTCCGCGCTTTACGGGCAAATGTGACAATTGCCACAGCCGCTCTTCGGAAAGTGACCGAAGATACAACCACCGCGGCGCCAGACGCGGCCGCCCCTCTCTCGACAGGTGCCGGAAATGACTGAAATAGCAGTTCGATTCGACAGGGAAAGCCACGATCTCCAAACGGCCTTGCCGTGGCGGATTCGCGGCTTGAAATTTCCGATAAATTTACAATTTTAGGTAGAGTCAATGAGCATCGTCCCTATGCCATTCCGGATGCCCACGCCAAGGCCCAGGCGGAGGCCGTTCCCGGGCCGCTCAAGGAGCCGAAAGCCCATGCTGACCGACCTGCAGAAAAAAACCGCCATGGCCATCGTCAACGTGTTCGAGACCGGCCAGGTGCTCGGTGACTACGGCAAGGTAACGCTGCTGCCCGGAGATCCGGGCCACCTGACATACGGGCGCTCGCAGACCACGCTGGCGAGCGGCAACTTGTTCCTGCTGATTAAGGCCTATAGCGAGACGTCCGAAGCAGCCCTGGCCGGTGAACTGGCGCCTTACCTCGACCGTCTGGCGGATCAGGACTTGAGCCTGGATCACGATGCCGCCTTTCGCGGGCTGCTGCGGCACGCCGGCGAGGATCCGGTCATGCAGGGCGCACAGGACGATTTCTTCGACCGGGTCTACTGGGCGCCGGCGCTGAAGTCGTCCGATTTCATCGGCGTCAAGACCACGCTCGGCACCACCGTGGTCTACGACAGCCGCATCCACGGTTCGTGGCATCGCCTGCGCGACCGCACCAGCACACAGTACGGTGCGCCGGCCGACCTCGGCGAGACCGCCTGGATCGGCCGCTATGTGGAGGTCCGGCGTGACTGGCTGGCCAACCATTCAATTCCGATCCTGCGCCGCACGGTCTACCGCATGGACGCCTTTCAGCGCTTGATCCAAAGCGACAACTGGGCGCTCGACCTGCCGATCCAGGTTCGCGGTTGGACGATCGACGAATCGGTGCTTATCGGCGGCCCGGCGGTGCGCGCTTCGGCCGAGGTTGCCGAGATCCGGCTGCTGCGCCTGCGCCGGCCTTTCATGCAAGGCAGCGACGTGCGTGACCTGCAGGAGAAGCTCGCCGGGCTCAGCCTCGACCTGGAGGTAGACGGGGTTTTCGGTCCCGGGACCGAGCAGGCGGTTCAGGCCTACCAGCGGCGCAATGGGCTGGTCGCCGATGGCATCGTTGGCGCTGCAACCCGCTCCGCGCTCGCGCTCTAGCGGCCAGATTCGCGCCACCTTTCGCTGGCAGCTCCGGCGGCGAGCGACCGATCCGGCAAAGGTGAGTTGCCCGTCACAGCATTCTCATTTAGTCTGATGTTCTATATTTGTTCAGGCTGACATATCTTTCTCAATTTACTACATTTCGTGGCCGTTCGGATTGGGCCCGCTATATGTTGTACACATATGGTCCAGTCCACAGGTGTGGACACAGGGGGCGACAAGATGGATGGATCGGCGGTTATCCGCGGTCGGCGGCAGCTCGATGAGGCAGCGCCGCCTGTGGACAATCACCCCAAGGGAGCAAGGAACGCTCCGGCCGCCGCCGAAGACACGGCCGAGCAAGACGTGGAGAGCGTACTCGGCCGCGAGCAAATTCGAGATGTCTTCCAGAACGAACGCGGCATCCGGGTCCGGATCGACCGCGGCCGCGATGCCAAGCTGACCGAGTTCGGCAGGGCAACCCTGGCGGACCGCTATCTGATGCCCGGCGAATCCTACCAGGACCTCTTCGCCCGAGTGGCCGGGCATTTCGCCGACGACACGGCCCATGCCCAGCGGCTCTACGACTACATCTCCAAACTGTGGGTCATGCCCGCGACTCCGGTGCTGTCGAACGGCGGCACGACGCGCGGGCTGCCGATTTCCTGCTTCCTCAACGAGGCCAGCGATTCGCTCGGCGGCATCCTCGGCCTGTGGAACGAGAACGTCTGGCTGGCCGCGCGCGGCGGCGGCATCGGCAGCTATTGGGGCAACCTGCGCTCGATCGGCGAGAAGGTCGGCCTCAACGGCAAGACCTCGGGCGTCATCCCCTTCATCCGCGTAATGGATTCCCTTACCTTGGCGATTAGCCAGGGTTCGCTACGGCGCGGCTCGGCGGCGGTATATCTCCCTGTATCCCATCCTGAAATCGAAGAGTTCGTCGAGCTGCGCCGACCAACCGGCGGTGATCCCAACCGCAAGACCCCAAACCTGCACCACGGCGTCGTGGTGTCCGACGCCTTCATGCGCGCGGTCGAAGAGGACGGCGACTGGGCGCTGGTCAGTCCCAAGGACGATGCGATCATCCGCAAGGTCAGGGCACGCGCCCTATGGATCCGCATTCTGACTGCGCGGGTCGAGACCGGCGAGCCCTACATCATCTACGGCGACCACGTGAACCGTGCGCTGCCCGAACACCAGAAGTTGGCCGGCCTCAGCGTCAAGATGTCCAACCTGTGCAGCGAGATCACCCTGCCGACCGGCCTCGACCACCACGGCGAGCAGCGCACGGCGGTCTGCTGCCTGTCGTCGCTCAACCTGGAGACCTTCTTCGAGTGGCGGGACCAGCCGCGGTTCATCGAGGACGTGATGCGTTTTCTCGACAACGTGCTGCAGGACTTCATCGAGCGGGCGCCCGATTCCATGGCCCGCGCGCGCTACTCGGCCATGCGCGAGCGTTCGGTCGGCCTCGGCGTCATGGGCTTCCACTCCTTCCTGCAGCAAAACGGCGTGCCGCTCGAAGGGGTCATGGCCAAGGTTTGGAACCGCAAGATCTTCAAGCACGTGCGCGAAGCCGCCGACGCCGCCTCCCGGCAGCTGGCCGAGGAGCGCGGCGCCTGCCCGGATGCCGAGGAATTCGGTGCCGAGGAGCGCTTCTCCAACAAGATGGCGATCGCACCGACCGCCTCGATCTCGATCATCTGCGGCGGCGCCTCGCCGGGTATCGAGCCGCTGGCGGCCAACTCCTACACCCACAAGACGCTGTCGGGATCCTTCAACGTGCGCAACAAGTACCTGGCCCGGCTGTTGGCGGAAAAGGGCCGCGACGACGAGGAGACCTGGAGCTCGATCACGGTCAACGAGGGCTCGGTCCAGCATCTGAATTTCCTCACAGCGGAGGAGAAGGATCTGTTCAAAACCGCTTTCGAGCTAGATCAGCGCTGGCTGATCGAGCTGGCCGGCGACCGGGCGCCCTTCGTCTGCCAGTCGCAGTCGCTCAACGTCTTCCTGCCGGCCGACGTACATAAGCGCGACCTGCACCAGATTCACTTCCAGGCCTGGAAAAAAGGTGTGAAAAGCCTCTACTACTGCCGGTCCAAGTCAATCCAGCGGGCCGAGTCGTCGGCCGCCGCAGGCCTCGAGGCACCGGCCGTCGTGCCGCTGCTGGGCCGGGTCAACGGCACCGACCGGCCGAAGACCGAGGGAACCGATTACGAAGAATGCCTCGCCTGTCAGTAGGCGAGCTTGCCGGGGGCCGTTCCCCATGTAGGGGACGGCCCCATTTTGCCCGAAGCCAGCAGACGGCATGGCCAAGACGTCCGCCAAACCACGAAACATAACGGCATACAGGGCAACCAGTAGAGCAACCAGGACCACCGCAATGTCGCTGCTGGATGAAAACCCGGTCTACAAACCCTTCCGCTACCCCTGGGCCTATGACGCCTGGCTGATCCAGCAACGCATCCATTGGCTGCCCGAGGAAGTGCCCCTGGCCGATGACGTCAAGGACTGGAACCGCAAACTTTCCGACGCGGAACGCAACCTGCTGAGCCAAATCTTCCGGTTCTTCACCCAGTCCGACGTCGAGGTGAACAACTGCTACATGAAGCACTATGCCCGGGTGTTCAAACCGACGGAGGTGCAGATGATGCTGGCCGCCTTCTCCAACATGGAGACGGTGCACATCGCCGCCTATTCGCACCTGCTGGACACGATCGGCATGCCCGAGGCCGACTACTCCGCCTTCCTGCGCTACAAGGCCATGAAGGACAAATACGATTACATGCATGCCTTCGGGGTCGACACCAAGGAAGACATCGCCAAGACGCTGGCCGTCTTCGGCGCCTTCACCGAAGGCCTGCAGCTCTTCGCCAGCTTCGCGATCCTGCTCAACTTCCCGCGCTTCAACAAGATGAAGGGCATGGGCCAGATCGTCTCCTGGTCGGTGCGCGACGAGTCGTTGCACACCCAGTCTATCATCCGTCTGTTCCACACCTTCGTGAAGGAGAACCCGGAGATCCGCACCGAGGCGCTGGAACGGGACCTCTACAAGGCCTGCCAGACCATCGTCACCCACGAGGACGCCTTCATCGACCTGGCCTTCGAGCTCGGCCCGGTCGAGGGCCTGGCGGCAGCCGAGGTCAAGAGCTACATTCGCTATATCGCCGACCGCCGGCTGGGCCAGCTCGGCCTGCAGCCGATCTACCGGACCGATAAGAACCCGCTGCCCTGGCTCGACGCCATCCTGAACGGCGTGGAGCACACCAACTTCTTCGAGAACCGGGCCACGGAGTATTCCAAGGCCGCGACCCAAGGGACCTGGGAAGAAGCTTTCGACTAGGAGCCTGTCCGAGTATTGGTCACAGCGCCGCCGGCCGGCAACCTCCGCTTAAGATATTTCAAATAAACTCAATCGGTTAATTGACGCCAGATGGTCCTCTTCAGGGGCAACCGGCGGCCAAGCCCGTGGCGCGGGTTCGGGGCACGGCAGGCACCGGTTGCCGAACACTCCGTGCTGGGCCTCTCGGGGAAACGGTGAAGCGATGTTGTTCGGAAATCAGGGCGCTGCTCTAGGCCAAGGCGGCGGCAAACGGCTATCTCCTCCGCTCCTCTTTGCCATCGTCTGGCTGCTCCTGCCCAACCTAATGTTCGTGCCGCTCTGGATCACCGGGGGCCCGCCGCGACCGCTCGCCATCATGCTCTATATCGTGGTCGGTATGTCGGTGCGCTTCCTGCCGATCGCCGCAACCGGCGTGCTGCTGCTCGCCGCCATCCTGTTCGACGTGGTGACGACGCTGAGCGGCATCTTCAACCTGTCGCCGGTTTCCCTGCTCTACGCGATCAAGTTTCTGCCCAACCTCGACCTGTTCGCGTCGGTTCAGTATGCCCTCATGATCTTCGGTCTGGCCGCGGTCTTCGCGACGATCCTGTGGCTTGTTGCGAAAGCGCGCGCGCCACTGGTCAGGGCGTCAATCCTGCCGACGCTTGCCGGCGCCGTTCTCCTGATCGTCGGCGAGCACCAGATCAACGCGGCGCCGGCATTGTATTTCGGCCGGCTTGTCCCGGCGGACGCGCCGTTCGACTCGGCCATGACAGCTTCGGGGATGGCCGAGGAGATTGCCCAGGCTGCCGACGGACGTAACGTCGTGGTCGTCATGGTCGAAAGCCTTGCCCGCTTCGCCGATCCGGACCACGAAAAGCTTCTGACCGCCTGGACCGAGAATGACGACCTGAAAGCCCGTTACCGTGTCGAAACCGGCTATACGGCTTTTTTCGGCTCAACGACGGCGGCTGAAATTCGCGAGCTCTGTGGCCGCTGGCAGGAATACGATGCACTCATGGACCAATCCCAGGCCGACTGCCTGCCCGCCAGATTGGCCGCGGCCGGCTATCAGACCACCGCGCTTCACGGCTTTACCGGCGATATGTTCGACCGTCGGGTCTGGTACCCCAAAATCGGCTTTCAGCGCTTGCTGTTCTTCGAACAGATGCATCGGGCAGGCGACCGGGTTTGCCAAGGCGTCTTCACCGGCCTTTGCGATGTTCAGGTGGGCGACCGGGTAGAAGCGATCCTGCGACAGGCCAACGGCCAGCCCCAATTCGTCCACTGGCTGACGCTCAACACCCACGTGCCGGTACCGGTCGCGGAAAGCGACGGAACGCTTGCTTGCACTGACCGGGGGGGAGTCTTCCAGCACGTCATGGTCTGCACAATGGTGGAGCTATGGCTTCAGCTTTTCGACCGGATCACCAGGATCGCCCTGAACGACGATCTGCCGCCAACCGATTTCATTATCGTGGGCGACCACGCGCCGCCGTTTTGGCGACGCAAGGAAAAGGAACTTTTCGTCGCCGGTCAGGTGCCATGGATCGTGCTGCGCGACCGGCACGAGCGGCAAATGCAGGCGCGGGCGGCCCGCTAGGCGATCCTGCCCTTCGCCCTTGCGGCAACTTCGGGTTAAGACACGCCGGCTAGACTGAGGTCCCAAATTTGGCCCGCTGGCGCGATTCCAAGGGCAGCGAGCCCATAGGGCTGGACCGTCTCGGCGGCCGGCCCCGGCATGAGAGACCGACCGTTTGAGCAACGATCTGACCACAATGGGCGAAGCCGTCCGGCCAGCCGCCGGCGAGGAGGACCTGCGACTCTATATCGGCGAGAATCCCTTGCCCTATATCACCTTGTGGGAGCGAATCCGTGCCAGCGGATATCCCTTCGTCTGGAGCTGGAACTGGTGGGGCCTGCTGTTCCCCGTACCCTGGCTGTTTTATCGCAAGCTCTGGTCGGTCGGCGCCGCGCTTGTCCTCTTGCCGGTCCTGTTGGACGCGATGATCGGCTTCGGGGCCAAGGCTGGGCTGGTCATGGCCGCGCTGGTGGCCGCCATCGGCAGACCGCTCGTGATCGAACGTGCCGAGCGCAAGATCCGCGCGGTCAACGCGCTCGATCTGTTGTCTCAAGAAGCGATCGGCCGCCTGCGACTGGCCGGCGGCGTTTCGCGGCCCGGTGCGGTGATCGGCGCGCTCTTGATGTTCTCGAGCCTGTCACTCGCGCTCTATGACGAGTTGCCCGTGCGGCTGCCAGGGTGCGCCGCGCCCGTGATCCGCGAGGTCGTCCTGGAAATCGCAATCGACAATCCGGACATGATCGGGTTCGGGTCCAGAAAGCTGCGCCTGGACAGAGTCCGCCAGCACGGCACCGTGATCGACGATCAGGGGCGGCTTTGCCACGCCGAGCTGCGCGCCGGTGGAGACCGCGTGGCGATCGAATACGACATTGTCTGGCAGGCGCCCGGCGGGCGCCGATTCGTTGTCGACCTGCGGCTCCGCGACGACTAGACCCGAGCGCTGAAGCAAGAAGGATCGAAACTTGTCGCTGGCAATCCCATTCGTGGCTGTCGTCCCGAGCCTTCTGCTGCTGCTCTACTTCAATGCCCGTCAGGAATATCACCTCAGCGCCGATCTCGTTTGGAACTCGGTGCTGCTGGGCGCCACCATCTCGATCCTGGCGATCGTCATGGAATTGCCGCTCGATTTCGTCATCCACCAGATCGAGGAGCCCCAGCGCCGCGCCGTGCTGCGCGCCTTCGTGGGCACCGCCCTGCCGGAAGAGCTCTGCAAGTTCATGGTCGTCTACTGGATCGCCATGCGGCACGAGGACTACGAGCGACCGGTCGACGCTCTGGTGCTGGCCGTTGCCGTGGCGCTCGGCTTCGCCACTTTCGAGAACCTGCTCTATCTGGTGCGCTCCGACGATTGGAGCCGAACCGCCGTCGCCCGAGCCATGACCGCCGTGCCGTCGCACGTGATCAACGCCATGCTGATGGGCTACTTCCTGGGGCGGGCGCAGCTCGCGCGGCACAGAGCGGGGCTGTACCGAGCGCTGGCGTTGCTGGCGCCGACGCTCAACCACGGCGCCTATGACCTGCCGCTGTTCCTGATCGATGGTTTGAGCCGGAGCGACGGAACGGCACCCTATGTCTTGCCGCTGATTCTGGTCTTTGCGGTGATCATCGGCTTCGGCAGCCTGCTCGCCCTGGCCGCCTGGTACGACCTGCTGGAGCGCGATGCCCAAGATGCCGCCACCAAGGAGGCGCCCTACATCGTTCGGCAACTGCCTCCACTCCTGCAGCGCCTCGAAGCGCGCTTCTGGTTTCTGGTCGGCGCCACGCTGGCAATCGGCGCCATCGGCATGGGGGTGGCCGGTTTCCTTACCCCGGTACACGCAGGACCACGCTGGGCCCAGCTATACCCGCAATACTTCATGCTTGCCTCGAGCATACTGCCGTGCCTCTTCGGGTGCGCCATGGCCGGTCACGGCTACGGCCGGTGGCGCAATGAGCAAGCCGGCGAGTAGGTCAGGCGAACAGCCCCCCGAATGCACTTTGCGCTTGGCCTGTACCGGCCCACATGCCTATCTTCCGACCGACCGTTTCACCCGCCGGATAGCGGAGAATCCTGCCAAGCATGGGTCAGTTCGGCATCGGACAAGCCGCCAGCCGGATCGAGGACCAGAGGCTCCTCGTCGGCAAGGGCCGCTACAGTGACGATATTTCCCTTCCGGGACAGGCTATCGCCGTCTTGGTGCGCAGTCCCTACGCCCATGCCGAGATCGCCGGCATAGACATGACCGATGCCCGGGCCGCGCCGGGCGTGCTGGGCGTCTTCACGGACAGCGATCTAACAGCCGATGGCATCGGCGACATACCCTGCCTGGTGCCGGTGCGCGGCAAGGGCGGCAGTCCGACCATCCGGCCGCCGCATCCGGTGCTGGCACGCGGCAGGGTCCGGCACGTCGGCGACCCGGTCGCCGTCGTGGTGGCCGAGACCCAGGCCCAGGCGTGTGATGCCGCCGAGCTGGTCGCGGTCGACTATGCCGAGCTGCCGGCGGTCGCGGCGACCGCGCAAGCGCTCGATCCCGGCGCGCCGCAGATCTGGAACGAGGCGCCGGGCAACCTGGCGGTCGATTGGGAGTTGGGCGACGCCGGCAAGGCAGCGGAGGCCTTCGCCCGGGCCGCCCACGTGGCCCGCTTGGAACTGGTCAACAACCGCATCGTGGTCAATGCCCTGGAGCCTCGTGCCGCACTCGGGGAATACGATCCCGAGACCGAGCGCTATACCTTGACGACAAGCACCCAGGGCTCGCATCGTCTGCTCGGTCCGATGTCCGAACAGATCCTGCACATCCCCAAGGAAAAGCTGCGTGTACTTACGCCCGACGTGGGCGGCGGATTCGGCATGAAGATCTTCACCTACGCCGAGCAGGTGCTGGTGCTCTGGGCGGCCAGACGCCTCGGCCGGCCGGTCAAGTGGACCGGCCAGCGCACCGAGGGCTTCATCAGCGACAGCCAGGGCCGCGATCACGTGACCACGGCCGAGCTGGCGCTGGGCTCCGAAGGCCATGCCCTCGGCATCCGGGTGTCGACCGTCGCCAACATGGGCGCCTATCTCTCGCCCTTCGCGCCGCTGATCCCGACCGAGGTTTCGGCCATTATGCTGCCGGGGCTCTATCGCATGCCCGCAGTTTATGCCGAAGTGAAGTGTGCCTTTACCAACACCGTGCCGGTCGACGCCTACCGCGGCGCCGGTCGGCCGGAGGCGGCCTACATCGTCGAGCGGCTGTTCGATCAGGCGGCGCGCGAACTGGGCCTCGCGCCGGACGAGCTGCGGGCGCGCAACTTCATCCGGCCCGAGGAGCTGCCGCACACCACGGCGACCGGCCTGACCTACGATTCCGGCGGCTTCGAGCAGATCATGCGCGCCGCCATGCAGCAGGCCGACTGGGCTGGCGCGGCGAATCGCAAGGTCGCAGCGCGGGGCAAGGGCCTGCTGCTCGGCATCGGCATGGCCACCTACATCGAGTCCTGCGGCGGCGTCGGCGAGGAGGAGGCGCGCCTGCGTTTCGACCACGACGGCGGCCTGACGCTCTTCGTCGGCACCCAGACCAACGGCCAGGGCCACGCGACCGCCTACACCCAGCTGCTGGCCGACCGCTTCGCCCTGGAGCCCGAGAAAATCCGCATCCACCAGGGTGACAGCGACGATCTGGCTCACGGCGGCGGCACCGGCGGTTCGCGTTCGCTGCTCATGGGCGGGCTCGCCATCGAGGGCGCCGGCGCGGCGCTGATCGACAAGCTGAAGCCCTTGGCCGCCTGCCTGCTGGAAGCCGAAGCGAAGGAGCTCGCCTTCGAAGACGGCAATTTCACGCGCCCCGGGACCAACCGTTTCGTCGGTCTTGACGATCTGGCAAAAGCCCTTGCTGTCGGGCAAGGCCCCGGCGGTATGCCCTTGCCGGACGACCTGAAGGCGCCGCTCGAAGGCTTCCATCACACCGGGACGCCACCCAAGACCTATCCCAACGGCTGCCACATTTGCGAGCTGACCGTCGATCCGGCAACCGGCGTCGTAAAAATCGCGCGCTACCTAGTGGTCGACGACTTTGGCAGGGTGATCAACCCGTTGCTGTGCGCCGGACAGATCCACGGCGGCATCGCCCAAGGCATCGGTCAGGCCCTGCTCGAACACACGGTCTACGATCCGGAGAGCGGTCAGCTGCTGACCGGCTCCCTGATGGACTATTGCCTGCCGCGCGCCGACGACATCCCGGCGCTCGAGATCACGCTGATCGAGGACTTTCCCTGCGCGACCAACCCGCACGGCATCAAGGGCGCCGGCGAGGCCGGGGCGATCGGCGCCCCGCCCGCGGTGATCAACGCCCTGATCGATGCCCTGACCCCGCTCGGCGTCAAGCACATAGACATGCCGGCGACGCCCGAAAGGGTCTGGCGCGCCATCCAGAATGCGCAATCCAAGGCAACGGGGGCGGCATAGTGGCCGACAGCGCGCCCGACGACCTGTTGGCCGTCCTACGTCTGATCGCCGAGCGCGCCGGCAAGGAGATTCTCGCTTACTATGCCGAGGCCGATGAGATCGAGGTGCGCGAGAAGGCCGATTCCTCGCCGGTCACCGAGGCCGATGAGGCGGCGGAGGACTTCATTCTCGAAGCGCTCGGGAAACTGACGCCCGATATTCCGATCGTCTCGGAGGAGGCCGCCTCGGCCGGGCTCGTACCGGACATCTCCGGCGGTACCTTCTGGCTGGTCGATCCGCTCGACGGCACGCGGGAGTTCCTGTCCGGCAACGGCGAGTTCACGGTCAACGTCGCGCTGATCGAACACGGCGTGCCCGTGGCCGGGGTGGTTCACGCCCCGGCGCTCGCCATGACCTGGTGCGGCAACAAGCCGGCCAATGCCAGCGGCCGAGCCACCTTTTCCGAGACCGATCAGCCGCCCATGGAGATTTCCGCCCGCCAGATGCCAAAGGAAGGCATCCTGGTGGTCGCCAGCCGGCGTCACGGCGACACCGTCGAACTCGACCGTTTTCTGGCGGATTACACGGTCGAGAAAATGATCTCGGCCGGTAGCTCGCTCAAGTTCTGCCTGGTCGCCGCCGGTAAGGCCGATCTCTATCCGCGCTTCGGCCGTACCATGGAGTGGGACACCGCCGCCGGCCACGCCGTGCTGCGCGCGGCCGGCGGCCGGGTCGAAACCCGGGACGGTCGACCGCTGACCTACGGCAAGCCGGGGTTCGAAAACCCCTATTTTATTGCTTACGGAAGAATGACTTGACGGCCGCCATAGCCTATTTCGCCCGGCGCCAGATTTCCTTGGCCAGGGCGCTGATCTCGGCGGCGGCGCGGCCGCGCGGCTGCATCTCGCTGACCGCCCGGCCCTCGGAAAGCGCCGAGGCAAAGGCAACCCGGTTGCCGAGCCGCGCCTTGGCGACACCGGCATGGATGTCACGCAGCTCCTGAACCATCTCGTCGGTCAGATTGGCGCGCGGCGGCACGCGGTTGAGCACCAACAGCACCGGTGTCTTCTCGGCCGCGGCCAAGTCCAGGGTCGCCTTGGTCGCCCAAACGTCCATCGGTGAGGGCTGTACCGGCACGATCACCAGATCGGCGCCGCGCACCGCGATCTTGGCTTCGGTCTCAGCGTGAGGCGGGCTGTCGACGATCACCACGTCATGGTCGCGCGCCAGCTTTTCGATTTCGCTCTGGAGCCGCCAGCCTTGAACCTGATTGACCAGGAGGCCGGCGCCAGCATCGCCGTAACGCGCCTCTCGCAGGCGATACCACTGTGTCAGCGACTCCTGCGGATCGATATCGATCGCAGCGACCGACTTCTTCGCCGCCGTATAGGCAACCGCCAGATGCGCGGCCATGGTGGTCTTGCCGGCGCCGCCCTTTTGCTGCGCCACGGTAATGATCTTTGCTGTCATTTCGAGTGCCTAAGACAGAGAATCTATTTCCACATTGTGCACCTGCACAAAAGCGGGCGCAAGCCCGGGCTCGTCATGTTGCACCGCACGGCCAATACCAAGTCTCGATGACAATGGCCTATTTCGCCGCGCTTTCCCGCTCGCTCGTTAGGAGCGGCGGGCGAGCGGGAGGGCGCGGCCTGCGGTGGGGCGCCTTTGCCCTGCGGCTGCGTCGCGCTGCTTGCCCGATGCTTCGGCATCGCCCAGGGAACTCCCTTGGGCAACGCTCCACCCGCAGGGCAAATGCGCCGCCATGAAATTAGGTAATCGTCATCGAGATTCGCTATAAGGTCTTGACGAACGTTAACCATAAGTCGCAAGCTATATCCCACGTGGCCGGCTTGGCCGGTGACGATTTAGCCGCCGCAGTGCCTGTGCGGTGACTCTCCGGTGGGCCCTTCCCCGAGGGGTCGGGCAGCACCCGAGAACAGAGAGCGAAAGTACGGGAGCCGTGCCACTCATTGGCCGGCTCCCGCCGTTGTTCGGGCTTCGGAGTTCAAAGGGTCGTCGACTCGGCTCCTGCTTTTGCCAGCGCTTTTCTTGAGGCCACATTCGGCTAGACTGCGCCGCCATGACCGAAGCGGTAAAGCACAGCATTCGACCCGCCGACAGCGACGCCATCGACGAGGCTGCCGCGATCCTGTGCGCCGGCGGCTTGGTGGCCTTTCCAACCGAAACGGTCTATGGCCTAGGCGCCGACGCGACCAATGACCGGGCCGTGGCGGCGATCTTCGAAGCCAAGGGCCGGCCGCGCTTCAACCCCTTGATCGTTCACCTGCCGGATGCCGCCTCGCTAGAGGGCATTGTCGAGGTCGACGACCGGGCGCGAGATGTGGCGGCGCGCTTCTGCCCGGGTCCGCTCTCCCTAGTCTTGCCGCGCGCCAAAGCCTCTCCGGTGTCCCTACTCTGCAGCGCCGGGCTCGACAGCTTGGCCGTCCGGGTGCCGGCCCATCCGGTGGCGACACAGCTCCTGCACAGGGTCGGCCGGCCGCTGGCGGCGCCTAGCGCCAACCGTTCAGGCCAGGTCAGCCCGACCCGTGCCTGCCACGTGGCCGAGTCGCTGGGTACCCGGGTCGCGCTGATTCTGGATGGTGGCCCCTGCTCTATCGGCCTGGAATCCACGGTATTGGACCTGTCAGGACGGGTGCCGGTTTTGCTCCGCCCGGGGGCGGTCACCGGCAAAGAGCTGGAATCCGTGGTCGGCCGGCTGCGCGAGCCGAAGGCCGACGGGCCGCACAAGTCCCCGGGCCGGCTGGAAAGTCACTACGCTCCGCGTCTGCCGCTCCGCCTCAACGCCAAGTCCGTCGGCCATGACGAGGCCTTGCTGGCGTTCGGGCCTAAGCCGCCTTCGGGCGCGGCGGTGACCCTGAACCTCAGCCCGAAAGCCGATCTATCGGAAGCCGCGGCCAACCTCTTCGCCTACCTGCGTGCTCTGGACCGGCCGGAGCTATCCGCTATTGCCGCCATGAGGGTGCCGGAGGAGGGCCTGGGAGTGGCAATCAACGACCGGCTGACCCGGGCCGCCGCCCGCTAGTGGTCTAAATCAGACATATGGTACCCCTAGGATCGCCTTTGCCGTTTGCTCGGGTGGAAGACGCGCGCGGGCGATGCCGTGCGCATCGTCAAGCGTGTCTGACGCCCCGAGGAAACGACAAAGGCGACCCTTCGGGCGGCCTTGCGAGCCTCCCGGCGTCGTTGCGCGGCGCTTGTGATGCGCCGGCATCACGCCGCGCCACGCGCCTAGCCGGATGATCTCGGAAGACCGTCCTAGGGGTACCATATGT
>JBFJPL010000088.1:0-15874 GCA_041617155.1 Kiloniellales bacterium | reverse complement strand
TTCATGCGCGCCTTGTTGAAAGCGATCCAACGCTTCTGCTGCTCCGGCGATGCGCTCGGCAAGACGCTTTCCTGAGACAAGACCTCCTCGATGCTGTCGTAACCGAAGATATCGACGGCCGCCTGGTTGACCATGAGTGGCTTGAAATTGCGGTGAATGACCAAGCCCTGCTGCGAGCCCTCCACCAAATCGCGATATCTCCGCTCGCTGGCCTTGAGCGCCTCTTCGGCCTGGACCGTCTGGGTGACGTCGCTGCCGGTGCCGCGATAGCCCAGGAATTGGCCGTCCTCGGCGAACACCGGCACACCGCTGGCACGCAGCCAGCGGGGGCCCGAGCCTGCGTCGATCCGGCGATAGACGAAATCGCGAAACGGCCGGCGCGCCGCCAGCTGCTGTTCGTGCTCCGCCCAGAGCTCGGGGTCATAGCCCTCGCCTATGAGGTCCCGGCGTGTCTTGCCGTAATGCGCTTCGGCCGATACGCCGACCAGCCGCTCGACGTTGGGCGACATATAGGTAAACCTGAGATCCGCATCCATCTCCCAAAACCAGTCGGCCGATGATTCGGCGAAATCCTGAAAGCGCCGCTCGCTGACCCTGAGCGCCTCCTCGGCTTTCTTCTGTTCGGTGATGTCCTCGACCATGGCCACCGCGAAGGGCATGTCTTCGATCACCGGCTCGAGCCGCGAGACACTGAGGATGCCCCAGAAAGCGCCGCCATCCTTGCTGACGTAACGCTTGATCATCTGGTAATGATGTCGTCGGCCATCGTGCAGTTCCTTGAACAAACGCAAGTCGGTATCGATGTAGTCCGGGTCGGTGTAGCCTTTCGAGCCCAAGCGTTTGATTTCCTCGTTGCTGTATCCCAACATGTTCTGCAAGGCACGATTGCTGTCGATCGGGTTGCCTTCGCTATTCAGCAACGAAATTCCGATGCCCGCCGACTCGTAGATTGTCCGGAAGCGCGCCTCGCTTTCGGTCAGCGCCTCTTCGGCTTTCTTCTGATCGGTGATATCCACGTGCAGGGTCACCGTGTGGCCATGGCTGGTGCGCCGCGCGCTGCTCCTCAGCCAGCGCCCATTCGACAGCTGCTGGACCATCGAGCCTTCGGCAATCTCGTGCAGCGCCAGCTGCTGATCCATCCAGTCGTCGAGCGATTCTTGTCCCCGCGCCACCTCGACCGGCGATGCGGAAAGACGCAAGAGGTCGGCACGCGCCGCGCCACGGTAAAGTGCGTCTTTCGGGAGCGAGAGAATGCGCTGATAGTTTTCGTTCCATAGCCGCAGGCGATCGTCCTCGTCGAACAGAGCGAAAGCCTCGGAGGTGTCGGAGATCTCCAGCCATTCGTCCCGCGCGGCGCGAAAATCGGCGAGCAGCTGAATATTGAGCTGCTTGTCCCTGAGGTTGTCGATGAAGGTTGTGTAGACGATTCGCGACGAACTCACCATCGCGCCGATGAAGATGAGGCCCATGAGCACGAGCGCCCCATAGACCGGCTCGAACATGAGAAAAAACGACACCAGCCAGGGGCATACGGCGCAAACGACGAAGCCGACCGCGGCGCTCGGCAGGGCTCCCAGGGTGGTCGAAGCGCCGGCCGCCATGGCTGCGGTCATGATGATCAGCAGCAGACGGTGAGTGCCCGGTACGTCGGGAAAAAGCACCGCCGTGCTGCCCCACAGCCCACCGGCCACGACGGCCCAAAAAATCACCTTGCGCGGGCCTCGACGGCTGGCCTGCAGCGGCGCCTTCCGGCCGCGCCACGCGAACCAGCGATTGAGATGCCACAGCGATGTCGCCCAGATCAGCCCGGCCCAGCCCAGAACGATGACGGCCGGCGCGCTGTGCCACAGCACGATGGCGGCGATCAGCGCATTGGTCATGCTGACCAGCGAGTTGATCGGCACCTGGCGCGCGAAAAAGGCCATCTGGTGAGCGCGAATCTCCCCGGCCTCGGGCAAACCCTCTCGAGGTAGGTGGAACAAGGACCGCTCGAAAATGCGGGATAACGCCATGCCTGCTATCCACCCAACTGCCCTGCAATCTCTCGCCATCATGCCAACGGGCACAACCGCAGCGGTCCACCGTTCGGCAAGATCGCGCGCCATGATAACAACTCCATCGGGAATTTGCGCGGCCGTGTTTTTCGGGGTAATGGTCGCCGTCGGGCGTCGATGCGATTGCAGCACCAGATCGGCCTGGAGGCCCGCGGGCCGTTCAGGAGGTTGCGTGCCCGGCGGGCAGCGACGAGTGACGGGGAGAGTACGGTGAGGAATTCGAGTCAGGCGTTTGAACAGGCTCTGGCCCTGCACCGCGCTGGGCAGCTGGAGCAGGCGATCACTCAGTACCGTCAGGCTGCGGAACGAGATCCGAGCCACCTGGGCGCTCTGGTAAACCAAGGAATTGCCCTTAAACAAGCAGGCCGGATCAACGAGGCAATTGCGGCCTACAATCAGGCTCTGGAGGTGGCTCCGGATTTCGCGGACGGCTATTTCAACCTCGCGATCCTGTTGAGCGCCGTCGGACGACGTGGCGCGGCGGAATCCGCATACCGGCGCGCAATTGCGCTCAAGCCCGATTTGGCGCCAGCTCACGCCAACCTGGGAAACACCCTCCGGGAGGCCGGTCGGCCCGAGGCGGCCATCGAATCTTATCGGCAGGCGATCGCCTTGAAACCCGACCATCTGGGCGCGCTCGTCAACTTGGGTGCCACACTTGATGATCTTGGCCGCCATGACGAAGCCGCCGAGAATTTCCGCCGGGCGCTGGCGATCGATCCCGCCTTTGTACCGGCACTGGGCCGTCTGTCCACAACGCTTTCGGCTCTCGGCCGACACGACGAGGCCATTGCCACGGCGCGACGTGCATTACAGGATCAGCCTGCGAGCTCCGAGGCGCTCGGCGGCCTGGTCACGGCGCTTAAGGCGCTTGGTCGCGACGAGGAAATTCTCGCGGCCTATCGCACGGCTGTGGCGGCCAGTCCGGAGTCCGACCATTGCTACAGCAGATTGGCCGAACTGCATTTGGAGCGAGGCGAGCCCGCCGAGGCGCTGGCGGTTTGCGATGCCTGCCTGCTACGTCATCCCGGTCATGTGAACAGTCTGGCACTGAAGTGTGCCGCGCTTTGCGAGCTAGGTGACCGGTCCCAGCTTCGGGAACTTGTCGATTTCGACCGGTTGATCCTGGCAAAGCGTTGGAACGAAGCACCCGGTTTTGCCAGCGTCGGCGCCTTCAATGACGCTTTGACCGACCATATACTCGGCCACCCAAGCCTGTCCTACGAACCACATGGCAGAGCAACCCGCCTTGGCCGGCATACCGGCGAGCTTCTGGTCGAGCCAAAGGGCCCGATAGCTGCAATGGAGGAGATGATCTGCGCGGCCGTAGCCGATTATGGCCGGGCATTGAGCTTCGATCCGAGCCACCCTTTCCTGGCCAATCCTCCGCGCAGTTGGAGCCTCAATGTGTGGGCAATCGTGCTAGAGGGACAGGGCTATCAGGTGCCGCACATACATCCCTCGGGCTGGCTTAGCGGTGTCTACTATGTGACTCTTCCGGAACTGATCGAGGACCCGGCAAACGATCAAGCCGGCTGGATCGAGTTTGGCCAGCCGTTGCTGCACTACAAGGTGACGACTCGGCCGGAGGTGAGGACGATCAAGCCGGAGCCCGGTCTGATGCTGCTCTTTCCGTCATACTTCTTCCACCGTACTTTGCCCTTCCAGGCCGATGCTACCCGTATCAGCGTTGCATTCGACGTAATGCCGGTAGGTTCGGTCTAGGGTGGCGGCCGCGCCATGTGACAACGGCGAACTGGGGCTTGAGCCCATTTCCAGGAACCAGGTCGAGGCGATGGTCGGTGGCGGTGTCGCCGGGCTGGTCGAGCGAGGACTTGAGCGCCGCGGTGCGCCGGCAGCGGAAGCCAGCACAATGGGCGCCCTGGTGAGGCGCTTCGTGGCAATCTATGAGACCCGCCTGACGCTCGAGACCCGGCCTTATCCGGGCGTGGCCGAAACTCTGGCAACGCAGCGCCGTGACGGCTGGCGCTTGGCGCTCTGCACCAACAAGCCCGGGGCGGCGAGCCGCCGGATTCTCGAAGCGCTCGACCTGGCATGGCTCTTCGAGACGGTTGGCGGCGGCGACAGTTTCGCCGAACGAAAACCTGCGCCGGGCCACTAGTTGGATACCCTGGCCGCCATGGCGGCCGACTCGGAGCGGGCCATTATGATCGGCGACGGTCCCAACGATTTGTTGGCCGGGCGCAGTGCCGGCCTGCCGCTGGTGTGGGTCAGCTATGGCTACAGCAATATGCCGGTGGAAACCCCGGGCGCCGACGCCGTCATCGACCGCTTCGCGGCACTGCCTCGGGCACTGTCCAGGCTCATGGCTTATACCAAACCTCGATGATAAATGCCTACTTCACCGCGCGCGCCTGCTCGCTCGCCGGGTCGCGTGCCGCTTGTGGTGTTCGGCATCGCGCCGCGCAACGCTCCACCCCGCAGGGCAAATCCGCAGCCATAAAATAGGTCATAATCATCGAGACTCGGTATCAGGTGTCGGCTCTTCCGTCAGGCGCCTTTCCGCCACGGCGCTGATCGCCGCACGCAGGTCGGCGTCGGCGGCGATCAATTCGTTGAAATCGTCGACCTCGAGAACCAGCAGGCGGCAACGGGTCAGCGCGCGAGCGGTGGCATTGCGCTGACTGTGGCGAAGCAGCGCGATTTCCCCGAAAAAATCTCCGTCGCTGAGACTTTGCGGCTCCCTTGTCCCCTCGAACGAGATCTCGACCTCGCCCGAGGCAATGAAATACATCGCATCGGCGGTTTCGCCGCGACTTATGATCCTGGTCCCCGGTTGGACCATCTTGGCTCGCAGCAGGTTGGTGATACGTGAAACCGAGAGTGCGTCCAGCTTGGCGAAGATCGGCACGCGTGCAACCATGCCCCAGGTCACGACAAAATCTTGCCGTCGTATCTCGCTGGCGAAACCCGAGGCAATGATACCGATCGGCAAGGCAAACATGGCCAGACCGAAAATCATCACCATCCCGCCGATCGCCCGGCCGATCGTCGTGATCGGCACGACATCGCCGTAGCCCACTGTGGTGAGGGTCGCCAGCGCCCACCACATGGCCGACGGAATGCTGCCGAAGACCGCCGGCTGGGCCGCGCGCTCGGCGTAGTACATCGCGGTCGCCGAAAGGGTCAGCAAGCCAAGCATGATGATCAGCGCCGCGGCCAGCGCCCGGCGCTCGTCAACCAGCACGCGCCACAGCGTCACCAGCGCCGGCGAATAGCGTGCCAGCTTGAACAGCCGAAACAGACGGAAGAGACGCAGCACGCGCAAGTCCGCCGCCGGCAGGAACAGCGCCAGATAGAACGGCAGGATCGCCACCAGGTCGATCACGGCAAAGGGCCCCGCGGCGAAGCGCAGGCGCGCCTCGAGCGGTCCGTAGTCCTTGAGCGAAATATGCTCGGTGCAGACCCAAAGCCGCGCGCCATACTCGATCGTGAAGACCGCTACGGAGAAGATCTCGAACCAGCGGAACGCCCCGCCGTAGCGTGCGCTCAAGACCGTCACGGTTTCGGCAATCGCGGCGGCGACGTTGGCCAAGATCAGCACGATCATGATCCAGTCGCCCAGCTGGGCCAACCGGTCGTCCGGGGACGCGGCCTCGAGTATGCGGAAGACCCGCCGTTTCAAGGAGTCGGCACCAGGCCGTGAGCCGGCCTTCAAATCCGATGGTCCCGTGGCCGAGCCACCGGCCTTGCCATGGCAACGTGGCCCGGCTGGTCGGCGACCGAGACGGCGCCGTCGAACCGAGCTCCGGTCCGGGCGGACCGCCTGTGCTCGTGTCGGCCGGTCAGGACCGACCTTGTGCGAGAGTTGAAAAACGCCTCCGCGCCGCCGTTCCCGCCGCGGCTGGTCGCGCCCGTGAACCAGGCGGCCCGCCCCGGTCGCGCCATCGGTTCGGCGCCACTCAACGCGCCGATTGGGTGACGCTCGTCACCGAACGGGCCGCGACCAGATGGATGCGCAGCGCACCGAAGTTGTTCTTGGCATGCACGCGCACCGGCAGCGACGGCGCGTTCGGCAGGACCCGGGCGAGGAACACCTCGACCTCCGGCCGGCCGGCCTCCCGCCAACGCCGGCTCTTTTTCTTCCAGCCGCCGCCCAGCATTTCGAACGCCACGCCGCAGCGCGTCGCGGTGCCGCCGAAGGGCGCCAGATCGCTGGCCTCGAGTTCGGTCTTGCCCAGATCTTGGGTGGTCAGGTCGTAGCGCCGGCGTCCGTCGAAGATCGGCACGTGCACGTCGCATCTGCCGCTTCGCGCCACCTCGGCGACCACGGCGAGCACGGCGCTGATCGGGTCCAGGGTGCCGCGCAGCAGCTCTCGCGGGATCGGGTCGCGGTCGTCGTCCCCGGCCGGCGGTTCGGCCTCGGCCGCCGGTACCGCGCCGTCGGCATAGGTGATTTCGACCCAGCGTTCCGGGTTTTCCCGCCACCGGTTGGCGACACGGAAATGCCGCGGCAGCGGTCCGGCGGCGCCGTTGACGCCGGCGACCTCCGCCTCCAGGGAGAACCTGAACAGGCGATCGATGAGGCCGTTG
The DNA here is from genome assembly GCA_041617155.1 of Kiloniellales bacterium. GTDB lineage: Bacteria > Pseudomonadota > Alphaproteobacteria > Kiloniellales > JAKSDN01 > CAMYKD01. The sequence continues at coordinate 9,266 of JBFJPL010000088.1, read as the reverse complement.
GTGCGGGCCTGGACAGTGGCTCGGTAGGCACCGCGGTTCACGCTGACGAGCGCCTCGTAGGTCAGCACATGCAGGCCGCCGGCGAAGACGTGGTAGTCGAGCGCAAGTTGCGGGACCGCCTCGGCGCGCGCGGTTTGTGTGCTGCCCCACAGGGCCAGTGCGGCCACGGCCACGGCGAACAGGTGCCTGCGGGCCCCCTGCCCGGGCGATCGGTCGATCCGTGCCGCGGCTGAATCTGTCATGACGGACTGAGCTTACACAATTTGCCGGGCACCTGTCCCGCGCGGATTTGCGGGATCCGCGGCCCCAAGGCGGGGCGGGGCTCGTTCCAGCAGCCCTTTGCCATCGCCTTGACAGCTCTCCGGGGCTGCCCTAAATCAGGACGCCGATCCGATCGGGACCGGGTGCGTAGCTCAGCGGGAGAGCACCGTCTTCACACGGCGGGGGTCGCTGGTTCAATCCCAGCCGCACCCACCATATCTTGACTAAGCTACAGGCCCGCTCGACAAGCGCGGCCGTGCTGGCGGCAGCCGCACGGGACCTGGCGCGTCCGCCTGGTTGCGACCCGGCCCGGCAGGCCGCGGCGGGCCGGGGCTCGCGGCGGGCCGCGATTGGAGGCTTTCCCTAGATGACTGTGACTTGCATATGGACGGGCAACGGCTCCATACGAAACGCAGGCAATAATATAAAAAGGTTTTCCGGCTATATGAAAGCCACGAGACGGTACCGGGATGAACTTGTGCTATACGTAACGTAGAGTTTAATATAGACCCGATCAAACAGGCAGCGCGCGGACTTTCATGAACGAAGGCGTCACCCCGCCGGCCCCCTCGACGCGGGCCGGCCAGTACGTTCCCCAGCCGGAAGGCTACTACGCCTTCGTCCCGGCGCCCTTGCCGCCGAAACCGCCGATCCTGGCCGACGGCGAGATGCAGGCCCTGCTGTCCAAGGCGGACCGGGCGCTCGGCCGGCTGGACGGGTCGATCCAGACGCTGCCGGACCCCGACCTCTTCATCTTCATGTACGTCCGCAAGGAGGCCGTGCTGTCGAGCCGGATCGAGGGCACCGAGTCCTCCCTGGACGACGTCCTGGAGGTCGAGGCCAAGATCTTCGACCGGCGCCATCCCAGGGACGTCGGCGAGGTGCTCAACTATATCGCGGCCATGGACCACGGCCTGGAGCGCCTGCGCGGCCAGCCGTTCAGCGTGGCGCTGATCCGGGAGATACACGAGCGCCTGATGCGCGGCGTGCGCGGCACCGACAAGCAGCCCGGCGAGATCCGGCAAAGGCAGAACTGGATCGGGCCGCCCGGTTGCACGACCTACGACGCGACCTTCGTGCCGCCGCCGCCGTCCGAGGTGCTGCCGGCGCTGACCGACCTGGAGCGGTTTCTGACCGAGCGGAAGGTGCCGATTCCGCCGCTGATCGAGGTCGGCCTGGCCCACGCGCAGTTCGAAACCATACACCCCTTCCTGGACGGCAACGGCCGCGTCGGCCGGCTCTTGATCGCTCTGCTGCTGGGCCAGCGGGAGATCCTGATCCGGCCGGTGCTCTATCTCTCCAACTATTTCCGGCGCCACCAGCAGAGCTACTACGACCTGCTGCAGGGGGTCCGGGACGATGGCGACTGGGAAGCCTGGCTGAAGTTCTTTCTCGGCGGCGTGGCGGCGGTCTCGAACGAGGCGACCGAAACCGCCCGGAAGATCGTCGCGCTGCGCGAGGAGCACCGCGCCTTCATCGTGCGGGAATTCGGCCGCGCCGTGGGCAACGGCCTGATCGTGCTCGAGCACCTGTTCGAGAAGCCGATCATCCAGGTGAAGGACGTGGAGCAGCTTCTGGGCATCACCTATGCCGGCGCGAACAGCCTGGTCGGCCGCCTGGTCGAGGCCGGATTGCTGGGCGAAGTGACCGGCCACGCGCGGAACCGCAGGTTCAGGTACGGCGCCTACATCGGCCTCTTCGCCGAAACCTGACGCGGGCCGGCGCCGATTCAATTCGAACGGATAACGCGCTAGATCGTCGAGGCTTCCGTCTGGATCCTCTGCTTCAAGCGGCCGACCCACACCATGTAGTTGGGGTGGATGTAGGTCACCGCCCGCTCGACCTTGAAGTTCAGGTTGTTGCTGGACTCGTAGATGATCGAAAAGATCCTGGTGTCGTAGGTGATGCTGGCGACCGCCGTGTGTTTGCCGGCGACCACCAGTCGGCCGACGAAGTGGCCCGGACTCCGCTCGGTCAGCTCCCAGCCCAGGCTGTTGGCGGCCCGTCTGATCGCCTCGGCAACCTGGTCCAGGGTCGCGCTGGCCGGGGCGCCGAGCGGCGCCGACTCGACATTGACCAGCGGCGCCCTCTTGCACGCCGCGAGCGACAGGACCGGCACCAGCAGCAGCGCGATGACCAGCCTCTTGTTCATGGCTCCCCCCTCCAGGTGGCGGAAAAGTATGCAACGGCCGGCTCAGGCCGGCAAGACCGGGACAGCCTCGGCGGCGACCCTGGAGGCGTGTCCGGGCACGAAAAAAGCGCCCCGCCGCACGGGCGGGGCGCCTTCGCGGCGGCGGCGCGAGCCGCGGCCGGCTAGTCGGCCAGGCAGGTCAGGCCGTTGACCTCGAATTTGGCGCCGGCCTCGGCCAGCGATCGGTTGATATCGGCGACCGCGGCATCGGCGGCGTCGGGCCGGAGGTCGCAGTACCTGTTGCCCTTGTCCGCGATGAAGCCGGCGACGCTCGAACAGCCGGCCAGCGCGGCAAGCAGCAGCAACGGAAGGCATTTCCTCATGGTGTTTCTCCTCGTCCAGTGAGCGATTGCAACAGGGTGACGGCCTGCTCCGGGCCGAACAGGGTGGCGGCCAGAAGCAGGAACAGGCCGGCCAGGACGCCGGCCCAGATCTTCGGTTTCATGGGTGTCTCCTTGCTACAAAAACGGTTCGGGCGGGTATGGCGGGCCCGGTAAATACGGTCGCTGCACGGCACGGCCCGCGGGTGCCGCGTAAATCGTCAAGAACTCGTCGAGCAGGCCTTCGGTCCGCTGCGGCCTTGCGTTACACTCGCCAAGCCACCAGGGAGTTGGCCGTTTAAGGGGACATCAAAAGTGGCTGAGAAATGGCTCGCGATGGCTTCGGTTGTCTTGATTGCCGCGTGCGGACCACGTGAACTTACCTACAACGACGTGCAGGCAATGACCGAGGACGAAAAGATAGTCGCCTGTCGGGAGGCATGGGACCTCAGGAGCAAGACGACGGGGCCTTGTAACTCGATCGAGAATCTCGAGCACAGAAATCAGTGCGTCCGCCAGGTGCGGTGGCAGAAAAACGCGGGCCTGATGAACTACATCATGCTGGACTGCACCAGGGTGAAGTTCCTGGAACCGGCTTCCGGCTCATAGAGGTGACGCGGACTCCCCGCTTGAATGGCGGCGAGCAGGACGGCCAGGGGCGGTCACATCGTGGTTCGCCCCGCATCCGGCAGGGCCTGCCTCAAGCGGCCAACAGGTGCGCGCCGGGCACCGGCTCGCGGTAGCGCAGCCGGTAGCCGACGCCGTAGCAGTTCTCGATTTCCCAGGGCATCGCGGCCGCGCCGATCTTGCGCCGCGCCTTGGCCAGCGCCGCGCGGATGTCGCCCCGGGCGTTCAGGGGTCCGCCGTCGGGGTCGTCGCCCCACAGCGCCTCGGCCAGGGCGCGGTAGGTCAGCAGCCGCTCGCGCCCGAGCAGCGCGTTCAACAGGATCGCCTGCTGCGGGCCGAGCGCGACCCCGCGCGCCGCGAAGATCCGGGCGATCTGGCGCGGCCCGTCGTCGGAGATCGCCATGCTAGGAGCCGGCGGCCTTGCGCAGCTGCGCGCGCTTGAGCCGGATGGTGTAGATCCGCTCGACGACCGTCAGCGCGCCGACGATCAGGCCGATCACCGCCAGCCAGTCCTGCCCGGCCAGCCAGCCGCCCAGGGTGGTGACGCCACTGACCAAGCTGGCCGACACGCACTTGATGAAGTCGCTCATGCTTCCGGGTCCTCCGCCGTGATCCCGGTCCAGCCCTCGCCGGCGGCGGCGACGCAGCTGATCCCGTTGGGCGCGGTGACAAGGATGGTCCAGGTGGCGCCGTCCGGGCTCGCCAGCACCTCGACCAGCCCGCCGCCATCGCTCACGCCCACGGCGATGCGCCGCTCCCGGTACTGCTTGGCCAGGTGCGCCAGCGCCTCCGCACGGGGCGCGCAGCCGGGCGCACCCTGGGCCGGCGCGGGTATGAAAAAGGCCGCCGCGGCGGCCCTGGCCAGGCCGATCAGGGGTCCTGGATTGCCTGGTGCAAGGCCTCGGCCCGCGCGGTCAGGGCCGACCATTCGGCGTCGGTCGGATCCCTACCCTCCTCGACCATGGCGTCCAGCGCCGGCTTGAGGCTGCCCTTGCGCCAGGCCCGCATCTTGGGCACCGCGCGCGCGCCGACCAAGGCCAGGACCAGGCCGCGCTGGCCGGCCTCGAGCGCGCTGCCGGGCACCTCGAGTTGGCCGAAGATCGCCAGGTTGAAGGTTTCCAGGTTTTGCTGGGCGATCTTGATCGCGGCCCCGGCCACGCCGCCGCCGGCCCTGAGCTCGGCGACCGCCGCGCGCGCCGAGCCATAGGCCCGCCGGTCGAGCTGGCGCAGCGCCGCCAGGCTGCCCGCGTTGGCGGCCGGCTCGGCGGCATACTCGGCGACCGGGATCGCCAGATAGACATAGTGGCCGAGCGCCTGATAGGCGCGCTGGCCGTCGCTTTCGGCCGGCCCCATACAGGCGGAAAGGACAAGGGCCGCTGCGACGGCGACCCCTCGACACAAGATGTAGATCGTCTTTCGCATGGTTCACCTCACAAAAAAGCCGCCAAAGCGGCGGCGGTTAAGGGATTCGGGCGTTCCGGCGGGATCGGCGAAGTAGGGAATGCTGTCCCGATGTTTCCGTACTGTTACCGCACTGTTCAGGTTGACTCGCGGCCGAAGGCGCGTACCTTGGCAATCTGCTCGCATGGACGGTTTGATTCGCTCCGTAGCGGAGCAAATGGCGACTGAGCTCGCGCAGGCGGTTGCAGTCGGCCAGACCCACGATGCAGCGACCTACATTCTGATCGGCGTGCTGATCGGCGCCTGGATTACCCGGCAGCGCTAGCGACGGCGCGGGCTGCCCACGCTTTCAATCGCCGGCGACCTGGTCGAGCTGCGCCTCGAGCAGCCTGCGTTGCGCCCGCTTGTTGCGGATCGTGTAAACGCGCTCAACGATGGTCAGCGCGCCGACCGTCAGGCCGATGATCGTCAGCCAGTCCTGGCCGGCCAGCCAGCCGCCCAAGGTCGTCACGCCGCTGACCAGGCTGGCCGACACGCACTTGATGAAGTCGCTCATGCTTCCGGCTCCTCCGCCGTGATCCCGGTCCAGCCCTCGCCGGCAGCGACGATGCAACTGATCCCGTTCGGCGCCGTGACCAAAATGGTCCAGGTCGCGCCGTCCTTGGTGGCGAAGACCTCGACCAATTCGCCGCCGTTGCTGACGCCCGCCGCGACGCGTCGCTCCCGGTACTGCTTGGCCAGGATCGCCAGCGCTTCCGCATGGGGCGCGCAGGCGGGTGCGGCTTGGGTCGGTTCGGGTATGAAAAAGGCCGCCAGCAAGGCGGCCTTCAACAAAAAGGGCCGTACATGGCGGTCTCCTCAATTTGAGGGAAATGCTCGGATTGGAGCTTGGTTGGGCGGTCGAACCTACCTAACCAGCCCAGCCCAACGGCGTCGGGCGTTCTCGTTTAGCGCGCGGCGTTGCTCTGGAGTGGCGTATCGCCGATCGCTGCGGAGCGGGCTAGAAACAGGCACAAACGCCAAATCTATGTGTTTCAGGCTGCCATCCAGAGGACGACAATTGCCGCCAAGGATATCGTAGACACAAAACCCCTTTGACTTCATGTAGTCGATGACATCGGTCAGTTCCGGGCCGCCTTCCATACTGCTGATGAGCGCGACCTCCGCCAGCACCACGCCAATTTTATGAAAGTTTTTCTCGATCCCGTTGAGGACTCGAAGTTCCGCACCCTGCACGTCGATCTTCAGGAAGATGTTCTCTCGGGTGTCTTCCGGTATCAGGTCGTCAAGAACAACGGTATCGACTTGGCGCGCCATGCCGTCGGCTAAATCACCCTCGACCTCACCCAAAACACTGGAGCCAGCTAGGTCATCGTGGACGTGGATCTTGGTCGTCCCTCTGGTTTCGGCAGCAGCAGCTATGACGTACTTCGCATTCATTCGAGAGCAAAGTTTCTTCAGGTTCGGCTCGAATTCCCGCAGCGGCTCCACAAGGAGAAATTCGTCCTCTTGGAAAGCCGAATATAGTTGAGGTGTGCCGTCGGCCACACCGACATCGATCACAAGCGAAGGCCGAAACCCCTTACGCTTCAGATGCTCACAGAAGTCCGAAAATGAGCGTGGTGGCTTTTCCCTAGGCACTAGTCGGAACCCGGCCCAGCCCAGAACCCTGTTGATATGTGGTTCTAAGCGCTTGAGTATGCCCCGAATTTTGCCCGTCACGTGCGTCCTCCGGTCGGCAGCATAGCGGCGGACCTCAACCGCCGGAAGGCCCAATCAGGGCTCTGCAGTCGCCGTCCCGGTCTCAAAGAAAGCGTGCCACGTGCCCGTCACGATGCAGCGCAATTCCACGCGAGTAGAGTCGGCGTCAAGCCGCAGGTCCTTGCCCGCTGCGGGCGACGCCAAGGCCGACACGATGGTCTCGCCGGCATCGGGACTAACGTTGAAACGATGGCTAGCCACCCGCTGAAGCCGTCGTGTAACGCCCTTGGTCGCCGGGCCGATGTGGCAGGTGATCTCCCCAGTCGCACCCTCGTTCGTGATTACCGAGCCATTCATCGTCCCGGGGTCCAAAGTCATCGTCGCGGTGATCGCGAAGCTACCTCCCTCTTCCGGCTGGTCGTTGACGATATTGTCGCGGAAGATGGCCCCCGCTTCGGCGCCGTTAAACACTGTGTCGATGGAGAAGCCGCCGTGGCAACGGTTACCTTGGATCAAGTTTCCAATGTTCGCGCCTGAGATGGCCGCCACGTTGTTGCCATTGTACTCGATGTCAAGCTTCGCAACGCTCACATTGGCACCGGCAGCATTGAAGAGCGTCACGGCGGCCGATGCCGTGTTGTTGACACCCCAATTCCTGATCTTAACCCCCTCGATCTGCGTGTCAGTCGAATCAACACCTATAGCTCGCCCGCCTGCATCTAGAATTTTGCCACCCATGACCTTGTGTCTCGTCCCGTTCAGTTTCAACGCGGACTCATCAATGTCATTGGCGGTAAGCTCGCACCCTTCAACGTAGCCGTCCTGGCTCTCTGCTTGGTAGTCCAAGCAACGGAACCCGCCACGATACCTGCCCCCGATGTGACTCACGAGGGTGGCGCGCACCTGGGCGCAAGCGGCGCTCGTGTTCCCGAGATACCCTTGGCAATTCACGAAGTCGATGTAGCGACCGTGTTCGTGCGTATCCCAGATCGCCAGCGAGTTAGTGCCGCCGTATCCGATGCCGTTGCTGATCGTCACGAACTCAGGCCCGGAATAGTCACCACCGCCGCCGCCGCGCTGTTCAGGGAGTGTCGTAAAGACGTGGCGCATGTCGTAGCCGATCAAATTGTTGATCTGAACGCTCGTGCAGGCGCCAACGGGGAAGAGTCCATAACCGAAGCTGTCGGAGTAGTTCTGCAGCCGCTCGATGAGGAGGTTGTCGCCCTGGACGTTCTGGCACTCGGTAAGGCGGATACCACCGCCGGCGTCGAATATGTGGATGTTCTCCAGCGTCACGCCGGCAACCTTTTTGATATCGATGTGTCGTACCTTTGCGACTGAAGACGCCTTCGTTAAGCCCAGGTTGCGGATCGTCAGGTGCTCCAACCGGACTGTGTCCCACTGCTCGAAAGTGGCCGAATCCGCCGTGTTGAAATCGAACAAAGTCGGCAGGTTGAGTGTCACCACGTCGCCTGAGACCGCGATCACCTGGCGCACTTCGCGGGCCTTCGACGGGAAGCTGCCGCCCACGTCGTAGACCTGTTTCTGGCTTTCGAACGCGATCCAGCTACCTACGGAGAAGTTGCTGCCCTGGCCCGGTTGGAGGGTGACGGCGATACTTCCGGCGGCCGCATTGACGCCCAGCGCTGTCTTTGTCGCGGTCGCATCGGGCGTGTTGATCTCGGCCGAACCGGAGGTCGCCTTCAGGACCGCGCCTGGCACGCCGTCAAAGGTGATGTTGTTGCCGCTGCTGCTGAGCGCTATCGCACCGCTGTAGCGCCAGTGGCCTGGGAGGTCGAAGAAAACAATTCCCCCGCCTGCCGCCTCCGCGGCATCCAAAGCGTCGTTGATCGCCGTCGTGTTGTCGGTCGAATCGTCCGCCACGCCGCCGAAGGTGCTGACCAGGTACTTGTGCGACTCGTCGTCGACGCCATGCACCGGGTCGATGGTCTTGATCACCACGTCGGCCGCGTTGGTCAGCTCCGCCTTGTAGTCGATGGCCGAGAGGTAGATCGGCGCGAAGCGGCCGGCCGAGTCGGCGACCACCGGGTTGGCGTGCTTGGTGGTGAGCGCGTTGTCGGTGAAGGTGTCCTGCCGGGTCGACGTGCCGGTGCGGTAGAAGTTCCACTTCGCGCCCGAGATGGGGTTGCCGTTGCTGTCGAGCGCGGTGAAGAAGGCGTCGGTAAAGAGCTTCGCCATAGAGACCTCGGAAATTCGGGACAACTATTGGTTAACGGTCGTCGGTCGCCCGTCGGCAAGGGCTCCCGCGCCGCGGCCGATCGACCCGTGACCGGCCGCGTCCCGGATCAAACCCCCGGCGATGTCTCGACCGTCTTCGGCGCCGCCGGAATCCCGGCTTGCTGGAGCGCGGCGATCGAACTATCCACGAAGGTCTGGTCAAACTCTTCGGGGATCCGCTCCGGCGGCACGCCCATCTGGATTGCAAGCTGCCGCCCGACCTTGAACTTGTCGGCCCGCTGTTCGGCCGGGAGGGCGTTGATCTGGGCCAGCATCTCGCCGAGCACAAGGAGCCGATCGCCGCGCTGCTTGCGGGACAACTCCGCGCCGGTCGCGCCGAGGCCCTGCACCGTGGCGGCGGCCTCGGGCGACACCCTGGCAAGTTCTCCCAGCGCCGTGGTGTCGCCCTGCGCGGCCGGCGCGGCGAAATCGCTGAGTGCGCGCCTGGTGTCGAGCCCTTGGCGGACCTGGAGGCCGCGGGCGAACTCGTCCAGAGCGCCGGTGCTGGGCTGCGCGACGGCGAGAGC